>DATNMU010000073.1:0-12590 GCA_035602195.1 Candidatus Acidiferrum sp. | reverse complement strand
CGGCGGGTGGCGCCCAAGCCGATTCCCGGCGAACCGAATGCCACTTCGATGGCACCGACTTCGCCACCTATGCCAACGGAAAGCACCAACTCAGCTTCGGTATCGACATCCCCGACATCAGCCGGCGCGGCTTCGATGATTTCACCAATCGCCAAGGGACGTATACATTTGCCAGCAGTGCGGATCTCACCTCTTCGCTGCCCACAACGTTCCTGCTGCAAACCGGACAAGGTCACGTAGTCTTTCTGGAAAAAGTTATCAGCGGATTTGTCGAGGACAATATCCGGCTGAAACCAAATTTCTCGGTTTATCTGGGGATGCGCTATTACTGGCAGAATTACTTCCACGATGACCCCAACAATTTCGCGCCCCGCGTCAGTTTTGCCTATGCGCCAGCATTCAGTAGCAAGACTGTTATTCGTGGCGGCGCTGGAATCTTTTACGATCGCACGGGCCCCAGTCCCATCAGCGATCTCCTCCACTTCAACGGCGTGAATCTACTGCGGTTTATTGTCGAATCGCCCCAGTACCCGGTGCTTCCCAGTGAGCTATCCAGTACGCCCACCAGTTTGGTGACGCTTGACCCGCACGCTCGCATTCCATATACCCTTCAATACAGCATCGGGGTAGAGCGGCAAGTCACAGCGAAAAGCACCGCCAGCGCGGTCTATATCGGCAACCGGGGCATCGACATGTTCCGCTCTATCGACGCCAACGCTCCGTTGGCAGGAAGCTCCATTCCCCCTGACCCGGCCCTGGGTCAGGTTCGGCAGATTCAGTCCGACGGATATTTAAAGGGCAACGCGCTGGAGCTTACCTTTCGCGGCAAACCCAGTAAATATTTTTCCGGGCAGATTCAATACACGCTCAGCCGGACCGACAATAACACCAGCGGGATCACGTTCTTTCCCGCTAACAGCTACAGTCCTTCCGCCGACTGGGGACGCTCAGACAACGACCGCTTACATAAATTTGATCTGCTGGCTTCCAGTCCGCCTACTCGCTTCTTCAATCTGGGTGTCGCGCTCTCGCTCTACTCGGGCAAGCCCGTGGATGTTACAACTGGAGCCGACAACAATCACGATGGCATCATCAACGATCGTCCTGCCGGAGTGGCACGTAATACCATGGCTGGTCCGGGCTTCGTCAATCTCGATCTGAACGTGGCTCACGACTTTCAGCTGTCGAAAAACAAGAAGGAGGCAAAGGTCCTCTCCGTTGCGCTAAATTCGTTCAATGTTCTCAACCATCCGAACTATGCGACATATGTTGGAACAATAACTTCCCCCTTGTTCGGCAAACCCGCTGCGGCCTTGTCTCCACGGCGCATGCAGCTTGATATTCAGTTCAAGTTTTAGTCACGCTAATGATTCTGGGCATTGACCGCTTCATGAGCATGTTCCGCGGTTTGTTCAATATGATCGGAAATGGCGTAGCCACGCTGGTGATAGCTCGATGGGAAAACGAACTTAATCGCAAGACCTTACAGCAAAACCTCGCGCGATCCAGCGGCGTTTCATAAATAGCTCAAACCAACTCAAACCTCAGCTCCCCGAGTTTCTCCACTCTGCAAGCGATTTTGTCTCCCGCTTTCAGCCACACCTGTTTCTCTTTCGGATAGCCTAGAATCACTCCTTCTGGCGTGCCCGTGAAAATAATGTCGCCCGGTTTCAAAGTCATGTGGCGAGAAATGTAGCTGACCACGTGCGCGGTATTGAAAATGAAATCATCCGTGCTTGAGCTCTGCCGCAGTTCGCCATTCACCCGGCACTCGATTCTCAGCTTGTCAGGATTTATCTGGTCTGCCGTGACCAGATAAGGTCCCAGAGGAGCGAATTGATCCGGTGTCTTGCCAATCATCCATTGGCCGCCTCGCTCGAGCTGCAGATCCCTCGCGCTGAAGTCATTGCCGGTGCAGTAGCCCGCAACGTAGGAGAGTGCATCCGCCTCGCTAACTTTTTTGGCTTTCTTGCCCATCACCACCACCAATTCAGTTTCATAATCAAATTTCGCCGCAACTTCGACCGGTAATTTGATCACTCCGTTGTGGCCACTGAGCGCATTATTGAACTTGCTGAACAGAACTGGATATTGTGGAATTGGCAAATTGATTTCTTTGGCGTGCCGGCGGTAATTCAGGCCGACGCAGACAATTTTTTCCGGACGGGTAACGACCGGGCCATATTCAATGCCGGCTTCGTCAACAAATGTAGCCCGCGTTCCGCTCGATCGCAGAGCCGCGTCCACCAGCGTATTCAAGCTGCGGCCATCTTCATTCTGAAGCAGGTCATCTGCTGTGGCTGGAGCCTGCATCCCCAAGGCTCGCGCAGTCTCTGGCACGTCCAGAATGCCTTTGTCGGTCTTCACTCCAAGGCGGAATTCCCCGTTGCGATGCATGGTCAACAGTGTCAGTCCATGTGCCATTCCCTGTTCAGCCCGAGTTTCAGCCCGAACTCCAGATTCGCGGTTGCTTTCCATTGTAGGCAAGCATTGTAATTGAGCGTCTCCCTTGAGCGCTCCGCCTATAGAAGGGCTAAGTTCTAAGAGGAAGTTTGGGCGAGATGTCGATACACGAGCGTTTGGGCTTTGATGGCGAGTGCAACCGCTAGATGTTGGGTCTATCGTCGCGGCAAATGGCCGCGATCGATAGCCGGTTCGTTGCCCCCACCTTCCGCAGTATGCGATGCACGTGGTTTTTCACCGTTTGTTCTGGAAGGTGCAGTTGGCCGGCCATTTCCTTGTTTGTCAGTCCATTTTGGATGAGACCTATCAGTTGCTTCTCTCTCAGAGTTAGGCCGAGGCTCTCTTTAAGCTGCCCGTCGAGAGTCGTATGTCCGTTGCTCGCTACCCACTGAAATAACGAAACTGAGAGAGGACCCGGGCAAACCGCTTCGCCTGCGGCAACCGCTCGGATGGTTCTTGCAATTTCAACGGCGGATGCGTCTTTCAGCACATAGCCTAAAACGCCCGCTCGCACCACGCGAAGAAATGCCGCTTCGTCCTGTTCCATGCCAACCATTACGACCCTGATCGCAGGGTTCCTGCGCCGGAGTTCCTTCAACATCCCTTGCTCCGCCACCACCGGAGCTATCGAGTCGCTTACAAGTACATTCGCATTGCTCGACACAATCTGTTCGAGAATGCTTGAGCCGGACGCAGCCGCTCCCACGACCTGAATGTCGTTCTTGCTCGACAAAATACGCAGCAAAGCTTCGCGCAATAGCCGATTCTCAGCCAGTATGAACACTGTGGCCAATGGAACGGAGAATTCTGAGCTTACATGGGCCGTCTTGAGGTCCTCCCGCCCTGCCACCCTCGGTTCTCTGCTCATCACTCTGAAACGCTAGTCGCTTGTGAAAGATAGGGTCAAGCAGAATGATGATGCCCGCGAAACCGCTACTCCCGCAGCGGGAACGCTTGCTTTGTATTCCGCAAACGGCTTTTCATGTGCGAAATTTCTCATCTGCCAGGCCGCCTGCAAGCCTTGACGCTGGTATGCGTCTTTGCTAGATTTCGATCCTGACGTAATCAGCCGGGGGATCGTTCTGAGTCGAGCAGGGAAGACCCGTCAGCCTCTCCATCCTCCCATCGAAGACCCCGGTCGCCGTAACTTTCTTGTGCGCTGCTGCCAAGGTGCTTCCACAGCGCTCATCCCTCCCGGCCTGCGTGGTATTGTCTTTCCTCTCCAGTTCGCTCTCAACTCTTCTCCCGCACCTTCGTTTGCCGAAGAATTCTATCTCCATCCTCGCTATCGCTCTCAAACGCCGCTTGATGTCGTGCTGCTCAAGGCGCAAGCCGGTTTGGACGATTTCGTCACCGAAAAGTACCACGACAATATCGCGGCAATTTTGGCGGAATGGAGTTCGAGCCTTCTTCAATCTCCTCAGGAAACTCATGCGGTAGAAAAGGTTCTCGCGTCGGATTTCATCGGGTCGTCCCTGCGGTCGGTTGATTCGCGACTCGTGCGTTCTGGATCGATACTCGAAATCCACCAGAACACTTTCGCCACCGAAGCCAATCTTAGCCCCAGCGCTTTTCTTCAAGAGCTTCGATCTACCTTAGGTGTTTTCTCGAAGATACTGACCGCGGAATTTCAGGTAACGAGAATTGAAGCAAGCGCAGTTGCTGCTCCCCAGTCTCCAGAGCGCCTGCAGACTCGCGTGCGATACGAACTCGTGGGAGCCGGTGTTGGTTTCCACCGCGAGCAGCGCGTAGGACACTGGGATCTCGAATGGATTTCCTCTTCTTCCACGCCGGGTGAATTTCGGCTCCAGAGTTGGCGGGTGATTGACGAAACCCGAAGCCGTTCCGCTTCCCAAGTTTTTGTCGACGTCACCTCTTCGGCTATTGGCAGCAATTCTTCTTATTCCGCTCAGATGCTCCATGGGGTCGATTACTGGCGTACCGTCCTTGACGGTGCCTGCGGCATCAACGTTTACGGACACCATGGAGTCTCAGTCGCCGATGTCGATAACGACGGATTCGACGATCTCTACGTCTGCCAGCCCGACGGGCTTCCCAATCGGCTTTATCGAAATCGTGGCGATGGAACCTTCGAAGACATCACCGCAGCGTCGGGCCTGGGCGTCCTCGAAAATACAGCCTGCGCAGTCTTTGCTGACTTCGATAATGATGGACGACAAGATGTAGTCGTGGTGCGCGCAAACGGTCCACTCTTGTTCTTGAATGAGGGGGGCGGAAAGTTCCGCCAGAAGCCCAATGCGTTTCAGTTCAACAATGTTCCGCAGGGAACCTTTACGGGTGCAGCTGCCGCCGACTATGACCGCGATGGCTGGCTGGACGTTTATTTTTGCCTGTACGTCTATTACCAAGGGGCAGATCAATACAAGTATCCGGTTCCCTATCACGATGCCGAGAACGGCCCTCCCAATTTCATGATGCGAAATAACCGAGATGGCACGTTCCGCGATGTGACTGCGGAATCGGGTCTCAACCAGAACAACACACGTTACAGTTTTTGCTGTGGTTGGGGTGATTACAACCGCGATGGCTGGCCCGACCTTTATGTCGCGAACGATTTCGGCCGCAAGAATCTTTACCGGAACAACGGCGATGGAACTTTTACCGACGTTGCTCCGCAGGCGGGAGTTGAGGACATCGGTGCCGGTATGGGGGTTTCCTGGCTCGATTACGACAATGACGGCGCCGAGGATCTTTACGTGGCTGACATGTGGACCGCTGCTGGCGAACGTATTTCCGCGCAAGACATATTCAAGAAGAACTCGTCCGAGGAAGTTCGATCTCTTTACCGCAAACATTCGATGGGCAATTCTCTATTTCGCAATGGCGGCAATGCTTTTCAGGATAAAACCGCCTCGGCGGAAGTTGGAATGGGCCGGTGGTCTTGGTCAAGCGACTCCTTCGATTTCGATCATGACGGCTTTCCTGACCTCTACATCGCGAACGGAATGGTTTCCGGCACATCGCGGCATGACCTGAATAGTTTCTTCTGGCGCCAAGTGGTTGCCAATTCTCCCGATCAGGCGAAACTTTCGCATGATTACGAACAAGGCTGGAGTGCTATCAATGAACTCATACACTCCGACGGCACCTGGAGCGGGTTCGAGCGCAACGTTTTCTATGCGAACAACCGCGATGGAACTTTTTCCGACGTGTCTGGGGCAGTGGGGCTGGATTTTATTGAAGATGGCAGGGCGTTCGCCCTCGGCGATTTCGATCACGACGGCCGGCAAGAAGTGGTTCTTAAAAACCGCAACGGTCCGCAGCTCCGCATCTTGAAGAATGTGGTCGATAATCTACCTCCATCAATTATTTTTTGCCTGCGTGGCACCAAGGGTAATCGTGATGCGATCGGCGCGCTGGTAACAGTGGAGACGGAAACGGGTCGCCAGACTCGCGCGCTGCAAGCCGGATCAGGATTTCTTTCCCAGCACAGCAAGCAACTATTTTTTGGTCTCGGTGAGGCCACAGGCCCGGTCCGGGCCTCGATCCGCTGGCCGAGCGGGCTGGTGCAGAATCTTCACGACCTGAAGCCCAACCATAGAGTCTGGGTGGACGAGGGATCTGAAGCTCTCCGGTTCGATCCGTTCAAAGGCAAGTCATCGTCGCCAAGCCAGCTTGCCGCCGCGCCGCCGCAGGAAGCCGAGGTATTGCCCGCCGCAGCGGAAACTTGGCTGCTCGCTCCAGTAGCTGCGCCAGATTTTGCTCTCAAAGATCTGGCTGGACAGATAGAGACCCTGGGCGCGTTGCGCGGAAGCTTTGTGCTGCTCAACTTCTGGGTCACGCCGTCAGTGAATTGCCAGGCAGATCTGAAAGTGTTTGATCGGGTCCATGCGCGGTGGGCGGCTCAGGGTCTTCGACTTCTGGCCGTAAATGTTGACAGTCCTGCCGACCCCGAGAACCTGAAAGCGCTGGTACGCGAACGTCGACTCTCCTTCAAGATCCTCCGAGGATCGGACGACGTAGCCGGTATTTACAACATCCTCTACCGGTACATGTTTGACAGGCATCGTGACCTGGGACTGCCAACATCGTTCTTGATTGATCACCAGGGACGCGTCGTCAAGGTATATCAGGGGCCCATAAATCCGGCGCACGTCGAACAAGACTTTCGGCACATTCCTCAAACCAATGAGGACAGATTGGCAACGGCGCTGCCCTTTCCCGGCATAGCCGAGACAGTTGAGTTCGCCCGCAATTATCTCTCTTATGGTGCCGTGTTTTTTCAGCGAGGCTATTTCGATCAATCCGCGGCGTCATTTCAGCTTGCCCTTCGCGATAACCCCGCAAGCGCGGAGGCGGCCTACGGTTTGGGAAGCGCCTACCTCAGTCAACAGAAAACAGCGGAGGCACGGCGGAGTTTTGAACGTGCCACAAAACTTCACAGCAGTTATCCTGACACTCTGGCGAACGCCTGGAATAATATCGGACTCTTGGATACTCAGGACGGCCGCATGGACGATGCGATACGGTGCTTTCAGGAGGTTTTGCGTCTTAGCCCCGATTACCCGATTGGGCTCATCAACCTGGGCAACGCCTATCGGTTGACAAAGAATTTTGATGAGGCTCGGAAAATATTTGAACGTGCCCTTGAATTCAGTCCCACCGATCCCCAGGCAAACTACGGTTTGGGGATGGTCTATGCGCAAGCCGACGACACAACCCGTGCCTACGAATACCTGAAGAGAGCCTTGAAGTTTCGTCCCGATTATCCGGAAGCTTTGAATAACCTCGGCATACTTTACCTGCGGACCGACCGCGTGAGCGATGCAGTGGCGACTTTCGAACAATGCATTCGCGTTGCGCCCGCCTTCGATCAGGCTTATCTGAACCTGGCCCGTGTCTACAGCGTTGAGGAAACGCCAGACAAAGCTCGTGCCGTCCTCCTCGAGTTACTGAAAAAGGATCCGGACAACGCCCGAGCAAAAAATATGCTCACGCAACTTCCCCAATAAGCAGCCGAGTTCATGCGGGACACTGTATGGTCAAGCGACGCGTGACAGCGCTCAATTCTTCTTAGGTGTCTCCGCGCTCAACAACTCCACAAACATCTTGTAAAATTTCTCCAGGTCCAGATCATCCTGCACTTCAAGCGGCTGCACATCGAGCTTAGGTTTGTCACGCTCGACCCAAGTGAGCGTGTTGCCGTAGCCAGCGCCATGATCCAGATCGACATCCATAAACAAAGTTTCTTTCTTTGTAATAATGCTTGGATCGAGCCACGCCGCCGCCGCCAGTTCATCCCACAGATAATTGTAGCTGCCGCGCAGTCGCGCGTATTTACCGATGTAGCGCGCCGAGGGCGAGTCGGCCGCTTTGATTCGGTTCACCAAGTCAGAAGTGAGTCTGGTCTTCACCGAAATATCAACGGGTGTGCAAACGATCTTCTTCCAGCGCGATTGGAACACAATATGTGCCGCTTCCGGGTCGAACCAGATATTAAATTCATGTGTTGGCGCATTCACAAATTCCGGATCGTCAGTTCGAGGATTAAGGCTCGCACCCATGAACACTAGCTCTTTCGCTAATCCTGCAAACTCAGGATCGATCGTAATGGCGAGAGCCAGATTCGTCATCGGCCCACCCTCGTAAATTGTGATCTGGTTCGGATACTTATGAACCATGCGGATCAAAAAGTGCGCTGCATCTTCGTCGGGCGCCTTGGTGGTGGGTTTACCTTCCGGCATTTCACCCAATTGATCGGCGGGATGAAAAAATCTGGGCGTCCACGCGCCTAACCACGCCACCAAGCCGTAGCGCTCCTCCCACAGTTCCGTTTCCTGTTGCCGCCTCACCAGCGGATATTCGGCCCCCGGCACGACGGGAATATCGGTTCGCCCAACCAGTTCCAGCATGCGCAATGTGTGCGCTACTTCTTCGTGCAGCCACTGGTCACCAGTCACCACCGTGATGCCGAGAACTTCCGTCTGCGGCGATTGGATGAGCAGCAGCATTGATTGCTGATCCGTCCCAGCAGGTCCTGCGGCATCCTGATCAATAATGATTTTTCGTTTTTCCTGGCTCCAGGATGTGAGAGATGACATCAAAAGAATCGCTGCTGCAAAATACGCAAGCCGGCCTACTTTCATCGTTATCCTCGAAAAAAAGAGTTGGAAATCTTCAGAAATATGTTTTGTTCAGTCCGCATGACCGCCGACGCCAGAATTATGATTTTCCCGACAATCGCCCGATCAGAAGATCGAAGAACTTTGCCGAACTCACATCCACGGCAACATTAGCATTGGGCACAAATTTATCGCGCACTACCGGGGAGGTTCGAGTGCTTGCAAGTGTCGGCGCTGAGCCGCGGATGGACATATTGAGAGCCGCCGGATCCTTCTCCATTCCTGGACGCCGCCGCAGATCGCCAGCATCGGGACTGTAGCCAAGAGTCTCGCCTGCAGTCAGCTCACCAGTTGTTTCCACGTCCACATAATATTCTTTCAACTTTAGAAGCGACGGATCGATAAACCCGGCCACTGCCAGTGAATCATGCATGTTTGGACCTACTATAAAACCCCGTTCGCGATTGTGCTCGATCGCGTTGCGGGCAATCGTGGCGGCCGCGTGGCTTACGGGACTCTGTCCAGCCTGAAGCTGTCGCAAATGTTCGTCGGTGAGAGATGTCTTGCGCGTAACGTCGAGTCCCACCATTGTGATCGGAATGCCAGATTGGAAAACCACGCGAGCCGCATCAGGGTCTACGTAGATGTTGAATTCGGCTGAAGGCGTAATATTTCCTCCGGACAAAGATCCTCCCATCATCACCAGTCCTCGTACCATGCGCGCAAGCTCAGGGTCCATACGCAATGCCGTCGCAATATTTGTGAGCGGTCCAATCGTAAGCAGCGTCACTTCGCCGGGAAATTGTCTTACAATCAGGCGAATTAATTCCGCAGCAGGTTCCTTGGCTGGCATGGTTTTCGGTTCAGGAAATACGGCGCCCCCCAGTCCATTCTCTCCGTGCGCATATGTGGCCGTTACCAACCGGCGCACCAACGGAGATCTGGCCCCTGCAGCCACGGGAATGTCGGTGCGGCCCGCGATCTCAACCATACGCAGAGCGTTGCGCAGGGTTAATTTCAACGGGACATTTCCTGCCACGGCCGTGATCGCTTCAATCTTCAATTCCGGCGACCGCATGGCCAACAGCAACGCCAGCGCGTCGTCTACTCCCGGATCGGTATCGATAATTACTCGAAATGGACCGCGGTTGCTTGCCTGCGGACTTCCAACGGGCCTTTCAGTAGCGAGAGTACGGGGCGCGAAACTGCCAGCTGCCAGAACAGCGGCGGAAGAGGTTACAAACTCGCGGCGGGTCATCGATTTGCTGGGTTCTTTCATTACGCCTTTCCGCTGAAAACTGAAACGGTGTATAGATTATCTGGTCCGGAGCATAGTATGCCATCGAACATCGAGACGAAAGCGGCTCTGAAAAACAGAATTGCAACAGAAGCTGTGGCGTCTCGGCTTTGCACTTCCGGCCCCACCACATTTCCTCAAGAGGATTTCTTTTTCAAGTGTGATGGAGCGCGGCTGAAGCTGCGTGTCCTTGCCCCGGATCGCGGAGAACTGATTCGATATGAGAGACCTGATATTGCCGATACCCGCCGCTCCACCTACCTGATAGCCCGCACTGAAGATCCTTACATTCTGCTAGACATTCTAACGGCGACGCTCGGCAGAGCCGGGGTCGTCAAAAAGATGCGCACCCTCTATCTTGTCGGGCAGACCCGCGTACACATCGACCAGGTCGAGGGCCTCGGCGAATTTCTCGAACTGGAGGTAGTGCTCCAGGCAGGGCAGAGTGACTTAGAAGGGAAAAACATCGCCGCTGCTCTGCTTGCCGACTTCGGCATCGACCAACATCAAATCGTTGCGGAGGCCTACATCGATCTGCTCTCACATAAACGCGATTTGCGCCCTTGAAACGAATATGAGCAATACGCAGACAGCCGTGGCTATCGGTGCGATGACACAACTAGACCTTGCCGGAGTACAATTTCCGTACGCTGTTCGGGCCCTGCACGGATCTTGCGAGTTTTAAACAGCAACCTCGTCTCTAAGTTCAGCCTCAAACCTACATGTCTTCTGCAACCGCTCCGCCCCCCAGCAGTAATTCCGCAGCGCGGCCGCAGGCCGGCCGGGGATTTTCGCACAAGACCATCCTCCTTATCGTCCTATCCTCCGCAGTACTACTTCTGATCGTATTAGCCACCAGCGGTCTTTGGCCTTTCTCCCGGAATTCAGTGCTCCAAGACATGCGGGAAGCGAGCGACAGTCAAGTCCAGGTTCGCGCCTTTCATCGAATCTACTTTCCATTTCCTGGTTGTGTTCTGGAAGGACTCGTTTTCAATCATGATCCACGCGAACCTGCGCCACTCCTCACCATCGACAAAGTCACGATCCGCGGTTCTTATCTCGGATTGCTCACCAAGCGCGTCAACCGTATCACGGCTGACGGCCTTCACGTGACCATACCGGCGTTCGGCTCCAGCAAGACTTTTCACACTACCCCTTCGAAAATCACTATTGGCGAAATCCTGGTCAACAATGGCGTTGTGTTATTTGACTTCCACGATCCCGCGAAACCGCCCTTACGCTTCGACATTCACGAGGCTTCCCTGCAAAATGTAGGGTGGAGCGGTCCTCTCACCTACCGACTCAAGGTGCACATTCCTCAACCGCCCGGGGAAATCAGCACAGAAGGCAAGTTCGGCGTCTGGAATAAGAACAATCCTGGCGATACCCCAATCTCCGGCGATTACACCTTCGAGCACGCCGATTTGAGCGTGTATCACGGCATTGCAGGCACGTTGTCATCGCAAGGAAAATTCGGCGGCATCCTCAGCCATATCGATATCTCGGGCAAAACGGATGTTTCCGATTTTGAAGTGAAGTCAGGCGGACATCCCGTGCGCCTCACCACAGACTTTACCGCCTATGTCGACGGCGTCCACGGCGATACATTCCTCAATCGAGTCGACGCCGACTTCTGGAAGACGCACATTGTGGCTCAGGGCAGCATCGCCAGGACGAAAGGTGGAAAGGGAAAGACGGCGCTCATTGAGTTGCGTTCCGAGAAAGCGCGCATCGAGGACTTGCTGGAATTGTTTGTAAAAGCTAATCGCGCGCCGATGTCGGGAAGCATCGCGCTGCAGGCCCATGTCGAGATTCCTCCTGGCGACGAAGAGTTCCTGAAGAAGATAAAACTTCGCGGTAATTTTGGAATAGCAGGAGGAACTTTTTCCAAGTCTTCCACCCAGGAGGGTGTAAATAAACTCAGCGCGGGCGCTCGCGGAGAAAAAGATCCGGCGGATCCCGAGACAGCTCTGACTGACTTGAAGGGGCAGGTGAGCCTGGAGGAAGGGGTCTCAAACTTTTCCGATCTTTCCTTCGGTGTTCCCGGAGCCAACGCCCGCATGCATGGCACTTACGATTTGCTCAACAAAAAAATCGACCTTCGCGGGCAGCTGGAAGTGCAGTCGAAAATATCGAACACGGAAAGTGGATCGAAGGCTTTCTTATTAAAAATGATGGAACCCTTTTTCAAGAAAAAGAAAAAAGGAGAAATCGTTCCCGTGCGAATCTCCGGAACCTACGGCCACCCCACCTTCGGCCTCAGCCTCAACGACAAGAACGCACAAAACGTCCCCGCCCCCGAATCGGCTCCAACGAAAAAAGAGCGCAAGAAATCCAAACCCTAAACAATAGTACGACTCGGAAGGGGTTTCCTGTTTCCGCTGCGCTGGTGCCGGGAGGGGGAGTTTGGAGCGATGGTGAAACTCGCAGGGGAACTGAAGAACAACACCTACCTGTTGGGGGCTGCCTTGCTGCATCAATCGGATTCCATCCGATCCGGGCGCCGATTTATTGAGCTGTGCTGTGAACTTGATTGGCGACAGCGGCCATAACTCGGGACGGGGATGTCGAATCGGCTTTCGACTCTTGATGCAGTCTTTTCGACCGTGTCAAACAGTACAGAGTTAATTCCTAAGCGAGCTGCCGCCTCGACGTTTTCGGCGCGATCATCCAGGTACAAGATGTCTTGCGGGGCCGCTTTGAGTAGTTCGAGACAATTTCGATAGATCGCCAGCTCCGGCTTTATG
>DATNMU010000072.1:0-9289 GCA_035602195.1 Candidatus Acidiferrum sp. | reverse complement strand
CTGAACAACGGCCTGGCGAATTTGCAGTTCTATCGCGGCATTTCCATGGCCGCCGGCAATCCCAACCTCGGGATGGGAGGAATGCAGGATAACGGCACGGCTTTGTATCAGGGGCAATCGCAATGGCCCCACATTTGGGGCGGCGATGGCTTCGCCACCGCAATCGATCCCAGGAATCCGCAGAGTATGTACGCCACCACCCAATATGGATATATTTGGCACTCGCTTGATGGAGGACAAACCTTTCAGCAAGACATGAATGGATTGACCGGCACTCAAAGCGGCTTTTTTACCGAGTTGGCCATGGATCCGAACGACTCTCAACTTCTCTACACCGAGAACGACAATTCTTTCGCGCAAATATTCCGCACCGTGGACGGCAGTTCGGTTTGGGAGCAGGCTTTCGCAAACGTTCCTGACGGCATAACTTCCGTTAACGTTTCAGCGGCCGACGGCAATGTTGTCTGGGTATCGACTTACGGGCCACTATTCGTGTCGACGAACGCCACTGGGGCGGCGGAGCCGACCTGGACGCAGGTAACTCTTCCCACGGGCCGGGTTGTGACCAATATCGTTCCCGATCCTCACGACCCGACTGTCGCGTACGCAGCAGTTTCTAGTTTCCTATCCTTCTTACCGGACAGCGTGGGTCACGTAGTGAAGCTGACCAACACGGGCGCCAGCTGGACAAATATATCCGCCAGTTTCCCTGACATTCCTGCCAATGACATCGCCGTAGATCCAGCGATTCCCAATGCATTGTATGTTGCAACCGATGTCGGAGTGTTTGCGACGGCGGACGGGGGAACCACATGGAACTCGGTGGGAACCGGCCTTCCGAATTCCTATGTTACGGGATTGGCGCTCGATGCAAAGACCCGCATCCTGCGTGCGGGGACGCACGGGCGTGGCATGTGGGATTTGCAACTTCCCATCCCGCCAGCATTTACGGTTTCGCCCGGCAGCGTGACTTTTGTCAGCCAGACCATCAACACGACCAGCGCTGCGCAAATCATATCGGTCACAAACATTTCCAACGCATCAATGACGCTGGCGAGCGCGGTAGTATCCGGGCCTTTTGCGGAGACTGACAATTGTGGCGCTGCATTGCCGGCGGCGAGCGCCTGCAGCTACAACGTCACTTTCACTCCGACTTCAGCGGGAGCGCAAACCGGTAGTTTGACCGTTTCCAATTCGAGCGGCGGCCCGTCACAGGCAATTTCACTCAGCGGAACTGGGGCCGTAATTGTTACCCCGAGATTTAGCATCTCCGCGGTCAATGGTTCTTCCACCTCGCAAACTGTCACCGCCGGACAGACCGCGACTTACAATTTGGTGGCCGCGCGGAGCGGCGGGTTTTCCGATAACGTGACCCTTACCTGCAACGGTGCGCCCACCACGACCACTTGCACCGTGAGTCCTTCAAGTTTCGCCTTCTCGGGTTCGACCTCAGTGAGTTTAGTGGTAACCGTAACAACCGTCTCTAGAACTTCCGCGGCCCTGCCCTTTGGACTTTTCGACAAAGTTCGGCCTCGGCGCTTTTTTGTTTTGGCTATGCTGCTCGCCTTAATCGCGGCCATGGCAGGGAAGCGGCGGTCCTTTGGCTATGCGTGGCAGACGTGCTTCCTCGCCGTGGCGTTGATGGGTTTGAGTTCCTGCGGAGGCGTGAGCGCGGGTGGGAGCGGTGCCTCGAATCCCGTCTCACAACCTCAGTCTTCGGGCACGCCTGCCGGCACCTATCAACTGGTGGTCACGGGTAGCGCAGCCAGTGCCTCCTCCAGCTTGAATCTGAGCCTCACCGTGAAGTAATCGAGCACAGGAACCGCAGGGGCCGTTGGGATGGGAGTGAGATCGCTAGGAATCGGAGCTTGTCCCGCTGGCAGGTTCACCGGCAAACGGCATACAATGACGGTTTAGCCGAGATGTTTATGTCGCCCACGCCAGAAGACCTGACCATAATTAAAGATGACATGATCGCCTTCATCGAAGGCCATGGAATGCGCCGCTTTCACGGCTATGTGGATTACGAAGAGGTGCAGTGTGTCATGTGGGAGACGGGCGCGAATCCCGATGGCTGGAAGGATTTTGTCGAGCTGGCAAAAACCGCGGGCACGCCGTTTCTGACGATGCACTCGTGGAAGCTGGAACGCGACGAATTAGACGAACTGGTGCAACGCCTCACGCACTCTGAATTTTCCGACGGCGACGATGTGGAAGATGCGCGCTGGCTGCGGGCTCACGTCGGCAAAGTTGGATTTTTGCAGCTGGGCTGGGCGTACCAGGGTTCGATGTTTTTGTGCGAAGTGAGCACCGAGTGGTATGAACGCTACCAGCGCCTGCTGGAAATGTCGGAAGATTTCGGCGGCATCCCCATCGACGAATCGGACCAGGACGACGAGAGCTAGCGGTGCGCTGGGAACTGGCTGAGGAAGATCCAGTTCGCGTGCAGGCGCTGGCGGCATCGCTGCGCGATCTGCCCGGGCTTTCCACCGGTGGTAGGGGATTGCGCGGCGGCAACGAGGGCCGACACCTTTATACCTTGGCGCGGCTGCTTATCCGCCGCGGTATTACGGATTCCGATTCTGCAGCTCGTTTTCTCTTTCCCTGTATTCCTCACCTGCACGCGCCCGAGCAGATGACTGGCGTGCGTGCCGCTGTTGACCGTCTCGACGCCGCCATCGAACGCAAAGAGCCGATGCTCATCTACGGCGACTATGACGTAGATGGCACGATGGCGGTGATCATTTTGAAGACTGCGATTGAACTGTGCGGCGGGTCGGCGGATTTTCACGTTCCTCACCGCATCCGCGAAGGCTACGATTTGCGCGAGGATGTGATCGAGCGTGCCGCTGCGGCGGGCATTCGTCTCATTATCAGTGTCGACATGGGTATTCGCGCGTTCGCACCTGCTGAAACCGCGCAGCGATTGGGAGTCGATCTGATCGTAACCGATCATCACTTGCCCGGACCTGACGGCGTGCCAAAGGCGTTGGCGGTGGTGAATCCTAATCAGGTGGGATGCGAATATCCCTACAAGCAACTTTGCGGCGCCGGGGTGGCATTTAAAGTTGCGCAGGGATTAATGCAGCGCCGGCGAGATGCGAAAGACCAAGAACGCATGCTGCGATCTTTCATGAAAGTGGTAGCGATCGCAACAATTGCTGACGCGGTGCCGCTGACCGGCGAGAACAGGGTGTTTGCTCGGCTTGGGCTCGACGAACTGCGCAGAGCGGTGAATCCGGGATTGAAGGCGCTGCTCGAAGTGGCGCAGATTTCTACCAAGCGTCCGCCGAATTCCACTGAGGTTGCGTTTCGCATTGCGCCGCGCATCAACGCCGCGGGACGCATGGATGTGGCTCGCGACGTGATTGAACTTTTCAGCGTGAAGGATGCGGATCGAGCCCGGCTGCTGGCGGGTAAACTCGACCGGCTCAATGCCGAGCGGCAGGAAGAAGAGCGGCGAATTCTGCGAGCGGTGGAAGAACGCATCAGCGGTGACGCGACGCTGTGCGAGGCTTACTGCATCGTGGTGGATGGCGAAGGCTGGCATCGCGGTGTGATCGGCATTGCGGCGACGCGCGTGGTGGAACGTTATCACCGGCCTGCGATCGTGATTTCGCGCGATGGAGAAGAAGCGTTTGGTTCCGGACGTTCGATTCGTCCTTTTCATCTGCTCGAAGCGGTCGAATCGTCGCATAAACTTTTCACGCGCTATGGCGGACACTCGCACGCCTGCGGATTTGCCATGCCGTCTGCGAACGTGCCGCAGCTTCGAGCTGAACTCGATACATTCGCGCGAGCCAAGCTGACGGAGGCTGATTTTGATCCGGTGCTGGAAGTGGAGGCGGAGTTGGATTTCGATGAAATCACTCCCGCTCTTTATCAAATGTTGCGATTGCTCGAACCCTATGGCACCGGGAATCACGAACCGGCGTTTGCCGCGCGCGGCGTGCGCCTGACCGCGCCGCCGAAGATTTTGAAAGACAAACACATCAAGCTGAAGCTGAAGACGGGCGAGAGTTTTCGCGGAACCGCGAGCTTGATTGCGGACGACGGAGCTCGCGAAGAACTATCGGCCGTTGCGATTATGACCACGCCACGCTGCCATCCGGATGGCGCCGCAATTCCCCGCGGGGAGAAACTCCAGGCCGGCAGTCAAGTGAGAACTGAGAACCGGAAACAGAGAACTGTTTTCGACGCTCTTGGCTGGCACATGGCTGAGCGCATGCAGCAATCACCGCTGCTGGCGGGGGACGCAATCGACATCGCTTTCACCATCGGCCACAATGATCATCCAGATTTTGGTGGCCTTGAACTGTCGCTGCGCGATTTCAAGACTCCGGCCCGTGGTACGGAGGCATTGGCTGGTTCAAAACAAGAAAAGGCGATCCCTACAATTTAAGAGGCGAGTTGTTTTATCATATTGGTGGATGGCTTTTCCGATCCGAGTCTGCGCGGTTTGCTCAGAAGAATTCGAGCTGAAACCGGATAAACCTGGCTTCGCCAATCGCTGCCCGGCTTGCAGCGAGCCTGAAGGCTCCGAGTCAGCTGCGAAACGCAGCATGGACGCCGACGAACGCCAGAGTGTGAAGGAAGCGAACGAAGCTCGCCGGCGAGCCATGCGCGACCTTCTTTACCGCAAAGACAGTTAACCCTCCTTCTGGCGCTGCTAAGAGCGGCTTGCTAGCGTCGATTTTGAATTGAACGCCGAAAATAGCTGCAACGCGCCGGTCCCGCCTGTCATCTCAAGCCTTTAGAAAACTCCGAAGATAGGTGAGGCCTCCATGAAACGCCGTGATTTTTTTAAAACGGCTGCGATTTGCGGCGTGGCCAGCACGCTTCCCGCGGCCTTGGGCCAGGAGAAATCGAATGCAATGCAGGAGAATGGCGCCATGAATCAGATTCCACTCGTCAGATCCGCCGGAACCCGCAAGGGTGACATGCTGTACCGCACGCTGGGCAGCACGGGGGAGAAAGTCTCTGCGATCGGCATGGGCGGTTATCACATCGGCAACCATGGGCTTACTGAGGACGAAAGTATTCGCCTGATCCGCTCGGGAATTGATCGCGGCATTACGTTCATGGATAACAGTTGGGACTACAACGAAGGTCAAAGCGAAATCCGCATGGGGAAGGCTTTGAAGGATGGATACCGTCAGAAAGTTTTTCTCATGACGAAGCTCGATGGCCGCACGAAAGAATCGGCCGAGAGCCAGATGAATACTTCTCTGGAACGGCTGCAGACCGATCATATCGATCTGGTGCAGCACCATGAAATTATTCGCTTCGACGATCCCGATCGTATCTTTGCGGAGGGTGGGGCGATGGAGGCCGTGCTTGCCGCCAAGAAAGCCGGCAAGGTTCGCTACATTGGATTCACCGGCCACAAAGATCCGCACATCCATCTTTATATGTTGAAGGTGGCGGCCGACCATGGCTTCCACTTCGATACGGTTCAGATGCCGCTGAACGTGATGGATGCGCATTTTCGCAGCTTCGGGAAGATGGTGCTGCCGGAGTTGGTGAAACAAAAAATCGGCGTGCTGGGTATGAAGTCGATGGGCGATAGCGTAATTTTGAAGAGTAAGGTAGTCTCCCCGATCGAATGCCTGCACTACTCTCTAAGCCTGCCGACTTCAGTGGTGATTACTGGTATCGATAAGCCTGAAATACTTGATCAGGCATTTGAAGCGACGAAAACATTCCAGCCGATGAATCGGGAGCAGATCGCACAATTGCTGGCGAAGACGAAGGAAGTGGCGATGGCCGGGAAGTATGAGCTGTTCAAGACCTCCTCGCACTTCGACTCGACCGCGCAACATCCGGACTGGTTGGGCGGGGAGACGTCCTGGGTTCAGGAGCTTGCTCCGAGCGCGTAGCTAGTCGCCTCAAGCGGTCGTCTCTTCCTTTTGGATTAGACTGAACATGCATGCCGCTCCCCATATACCGCCTGCGACGCTGGCTTGCCGTCATCGCCGTACTCTTCACTGCGGTGGTGGCTGGCATGTATTTCTACGCTCGCTCGCGGCAGCGGGATGTGCTGAAGGAAATTCCTAACAAGCTTGGGTTCGAAATCAAGCAGACCGCGGCGGGCTTTCAGTTTTCCAAATCCGATGGCAAGCGAACGCTGTTCACCATCCAGGCCAGCGATCTTAAGCAGTTCAAGCTGAATGGCAGCGCCGAGCTGCACAACGTCACTATTGTTCTGTATGGCCGCGATTCGTCCCGCTTCGATCAGATCTCCGGGGATAATTTTATCTACGACAAGAAGTCGGGCAATATTACGGCGAGTGGCGAGGTGGAGATCGATCTCGAGGCTAATCCCAAAGGCCTGACAGCCCCCGACCAGGCTACTCCCAAAGAATTAGAAAACCCCATCCACCTTAAGACGAGGGATTTGGTCTTCAATCAGGAGAGTGGAGACGCCTCCACCAACGCGCGTGTGGATTTCCGCACTGCGCAAGCCACTGGATGGGCAGTGGGATTGCAGTACGCGGGAAAAAGCAACGTGCTCACCCTGGATTCGCAGATTCATGTGACGCTGGGCGGGCAGGACGCAGCGAATCTTTTCGCGACCCACGCTAACATCACGCGCGATCCCCGCGTCATTGTTCTCGAACACCCTCGCCTCGAACGCACCGCGGGAACTTTGCAAGCCGAACAGGCCACGTTTCTGCTGGGGCCGGATAATAATGTGGAACGCGTGCTGGCTAGCGGGAATGTGCGGGCCGAAGCCCGGCAATTGGCGAATGACCAGCTTAGCGTTCGCGCCGATGAAGCCGAGCTGTTACTAACGCCGAAAGGGAACTTGCTGCACACTGCGACGCTCACGGGGCACGTGCATGCGGAGCGCATTGGAACGGCTGCCACGCAGGGCGATGCGGGCCGGGTCATCGTAAGTTTTGCGGGAAACAACCAGATTCAGAAAGTCCACAGCGAGGCAGGCGTGCGCTTGTCGCAGCACGCGGATAGTGCGGAGAAATCTTCTGCCAATAGTTCGCCCCCACAAGATTTCGACCTTACCGCGCAGACCATTGACTTCTTTTTAGCGGAAGGCCGCCGCCTCGACCATGCCGAGACTTCCGGGACGGCGCAGATTAACATTTTCCCAGCGCAGAACTCGACCGCAGAGGATTCCAATCAACGCACCGCGATCACGGCTGGCCGCTTTGATGCAAAATTTGTCGCGGCGGCCGATGGCACAAATCGCCTGTCTTCGATTCACGGATCGCCAAATGCAAAAATTGTCAGCTTTTCGCCGGGGCTGCCTGATCGTGTGAGCACGAGCGAAATGCTCGATGCCACTTTTCTTCCGCAGGGAGGGATTGCCTCCATCGTCCAGCAGGGGAATGTCACGTTCACGGATGGACAGACTCCGGAGAAGCGAACTCAGGCCTGGGCGGCGAAAGCTGTCTATGCTCCTGCAGACCGGGTGCTGATATTGAGTGGCAGTCCGCGTGTTGCCCTGGGCGCAATGGTCACGACCGCGCGAACCATCAGGATCAATCGCAGCAATGACGATGCTTTTGCCGAGGGCGACGTCAAAAGCACTTACAGCGAGCTCAAGGAGCAACCGAATGGAGCGTTGCTGGCGTCATCGTCGCCGATCCACGTGACTGCTGCGAACATGACGGCGCACAATTCTCCCGCGATTGCGTTGTATGAGGGCAAGGCCCGCTTGTGGCAGGACGCGAATATCATCGAGGCCCCATCGATCCAGTTCGACCGCGACCACCGTTCGGTGATCGCTCAGGGTAAAGGTGGTCAGCCGGTTTCTACGGTCTTGGTGGAAGCGAACGCGGCTCCGCCGAAAAATGTGGAGGTGAAAAGTCCGGCCAAAGGCGAAGTCAAAGCGAAAGGGAAGGCGGCAAACAAAGCTAATGACACAGTGACCGTGACTGCGGCACGGCTTACCTATGCCGATGCCGATCGCCGTGCTCATTACGAAGGAGGGGTGGTGGCAACCAGCACGGCCTTTACGGCCGCCGCCAATTCGATGGACGTATTTCTTCTGCCGAGAAGCCAAGCCTCGGGCAATCAGTCGCTTACAACCGCAGCGAAGCTCGATCGGATGGTTGCCCAAGGCAATGTAACCATCCAACAAACGGGTCGTCGGGCCGAGGGACACACCCTTGTTTATACGGCTGCGGACGACAAGTTCGTGCTCACCGGCGGACCGCCTAGCATTTTTGATGCCGAACGTGGCAAGATTACCGGGGTTTCGTTGACTTTCTTTAGGGCCGATGATAGGGTGCTCGTAGAAGGCGAAGCAAGTACTCCCGTGGTAACTCAGACCCGAGTGGCACGATAAATGCGTGGACGATAATGCATACCCTGGCCACGGATGAAATTGGTAAATCGTATCGTGGCCGTCGCGTTGTAAATGGTGTCAGCCTGCGAGTGGAGCAGGGCGAGGTGGTGGGTTTACTTGGCCCGAACGGCGCAGGCAAGACGACCACGTTTTATGCAATTGTTGGCCTGATCCCCCCTGACACTGGCCGGGTGCTTTATGACGGCCAGGACATTACCGATGTCCCCATGTACCTGCGGGCACGGCAGTATGGCATCAGCTATCTCCCGCAAGAAGCATCGGTCTTTCGCAAACTCACAGTTGAGGAAAACATCCTCGCGGTGCTGGAGGCTCAGCCCATGTCATGGCACGAGCGGCGCGAGAAGATGGAAAAATTTATCGATGAACTTGGCTTGCAGCACATCCGGCAGAATCGGGGCTATGCGCTATCGGGAGGCGAGCGGCGGCGTGTGGAGATTGCGCGGTGCCTGTGCATCAATCCAACTTTCATCTTGCTCGACGAACCTTTTTCCGGGATCGACCCGATTGCCGTTCTTGATCTGCAGAAAATTATCAGCGGCCTGCGGGCTAGCGGCATTGGAGTGCTGATCACCGATCACAACGTGCGCGAAACGCTCTCTGTGACAGATCGCGCTTACATTATTGACGACGGGAGAATCTTCCGTCACGGGCCGCCGGAGCAATTGGCGGGGGACCCGGAAGTGAGAAGGGTTTATCTGGGAGAGAGTTTTTCGCTGGTGTGAGAAAGTCGCCGCTGGTCGTTGGTCGCTGGCAAAGGCAAGAAAGCCAGCCCCGCGGGGGATAGCGAACGACAAACGACCAACAGCTAACGACATTGGAGATAAGCCGCGATGACGATTGATTAACGGCTGGAAGCTTTGACTCGCAATCTGGAGCTGTTATCGCTTGAAAGTGAAAAACATGATCGCCAGCTTGACCGGGCGGCAAAGCTGGTCACCGAAGTTGCTGAAGGCACGG
>DATNMU010000071.1:0-3584 GCA_035602195.1 Candidatus Acidiferrum sp. | reverse complement strand
CCGGCTAGGTCGACGGTCACTGTGCTAACTTCTGGTTTCATTTTTCATCCTTTAGAACAGCTTCTAGCTCCTAGCTTCTAGCTAGAAGCGTTTTGCTCCAGGCGGATTTAGAGAGGGGCGCGTCTGTACTTCCCAATCGGATCGGGATTGGTGTGTGGGATGCGCTTAAAAGATGCACGTTGCAGAAGATCCTCAATGCTTGGCCGGCTTCCGGAGGAAGGCGGCGTTCTCTCAGATACGTTGTGGGAATTGTCTTCCTTGGAAGACCCCGAGGTTATTTCGCAAGCCTACTTGCGGATGCCGAGTTTCCCAATGACCGTCTTATAGCGCTCGGAATCGTATCTCTTAAGGTAGTCGAGCAAGCGACGCCGCTTGCTGACCAGCATGAGCAGGCCGCGGCGCGAGCCGTGGTCCTTCTGGTGCGCTTTGAAGTGATCCGTCAGTTGGCCAATGCGTTCACTGATAATGGCGATCTGAACCTCGGGACTCCCCGTGTCAGTCGCGTGCGTCTGATACTGGTCAATGACAGACTTCTTTTGCTCTCTGGCTAACACTCGCCTGGTGCACTCCTGTTCTCAGTTTCGATTTATCTTGGTGACAGTAGTGAGGTTATCATGGGGTGGGAGGGGGTGTAAAGGCGGGAGGCCTAGTTGCTGCAGTGTGCCCATCAGTTCCGAATGCCAGCTAGCCCCGTCGCAAGATCGAATGATTTTCGCGTTCCAGATTCCAGGGAGGTTTCAATGCTGAGGCATCTCCGGACCCGAAGGATCGTCGCGGCCGCATTGTGGGTGGTAGCATGCATACACGGAACGGCGCCCGCGCAAGTCGCCGTTGGCACGCCGTCGCCGCCGCCACCGGCACTGCCTGCCACGACTCAGATCAAGAAGACCGTTGTCTTCTTGGAAGCCGACTGCCTGCATGATTTCGGTCCAGACATCGCGCAGCTGACGCCCGAGGCCTTGGCGAGGATGTCGCCGCAACAGGCGACAGCGATGAGGCAGCAGTTGGCCGGGCTGATAGCACGGCTGCAAAGGCTGAGGCAAAGCATGGCCAAGTTGACCCCGGAGGAGGTCGTCATGTTGAGGCCTGGAGCGCTGTCCGCCTTGGAACTTCCCCGGATCGGAGGCCTCGTTGCGAAGATGGCAAGCCTGGACAACGGAGACATAGAAAGTCTAACGCCGCAAGAGGTCGCGACGTTGCCTGCGGACTCTCACATGGGCACGGGTTTTATTGTGGCTGTTCCGGATGAACGCCTGCCCGCACCGGCGAAAGCTGAAGGGCAGTTGACAGGATTTGGCTACCTAGTAACCAATCGCCACGTCGCGCAACCGGGAATCGAGGACGGTATGCCATGCCGCGTACTCAATTACTCCGTGATGCTCAATCGGAAGGGTGATTCGCCAAGCAGTGCTCCTCGCGCGGAGTCTATCCCGCTCGGACGCGGTGTGAACTGGCATTTCTCGATCGACGACTCGGTCGATTTGGCCGTTACCACTTTTCTCCCACCGCCCCAAGTCTACGATTTCGTCCGCATCCCTGTCAGCCTCTTCGCTACCCAGGAAATGGCCGAGAAAAAGCTCGTAGTGGAGGGCGATCCCGTGTTGTTCTCCGGCTTGTTCATCCAGTCGTTTCGTGAAGCGCACAGCCTTGAGCCTATAGTGAGGTCAGGAACTCTGGCGATGGTGCCCAACGGTCCGATGGAGACGACGCTTCACAAGCCTGGGAAAGTCTATCTAGCTGAGGCCCATGCGTTCTCTGGAAACAGTGGCTCTCCAGTGTTTATCGACACTAGCAAGTTCGCCAATGTTATTGGGGCGCCATCGTACTCCTTGTTGGGGGTAATTAGCGGAGAAGTCTTGGAAACGTCTGACCTGACGCTGCGCGTCACCACCACTTATACCGCCAACGTTGGAGCTAACAGCGATGTGTCGATTGTCGTACCCGCATGCGAGATCAAGAACATCCTCGACTCTCCGCCCCTGCGGGCCGAACGCGATGCGTTCATCGCACAGCTGGCTCACGCTAAGTAGGGGTCGGACCGCCCTTCTTTTACTCTATCGTTGTCACGATCTTGACCGCAGGCTGCCCCGCCCGTCGCGGTTTTCGGCGGGCGGGTGGCGCTGGGCTCGGGCATTCAGGTCGTCCGCAGAGAACAGCAGGTTCCTCACCGGGCCTTCGGCCCCGTTCGGAATGACATCCCCTTTTTTAACACGTCGGGTTGGGCGGGTTTGGCTGGCGATGTGTCGGCAGTATCTTAACTTGAGGCTGCCCCGTCCGTCGCTGTTTTCGGCTGGCGGGTGGCGCTGGGCTCGATCATTAAGGTTCATCCGCGGTTGGACAGGCTCGTAGAGCCGAACGCAACAGCAGGTTCCTCACCGGGCCTTCGGCCTGATTCGGAATGACATCCCTTTTTTATATACACTCCTAGAAACTTTCCGCATTTTGCGCCAATTGAAAACTTTGTCATTCCGAACGGCTTCAGCCGTGAGGAATCTGTTGTCGTGTGCGGTGGCAATGCGCTTGCCATATTGGGCTCTGCAGCGTGGTCAAGACGCTGACAGGTTTGTGGTAGCTCAGGGCAAACAGCAGGTTCCTCACCGGGCTTTCGGCCCGGTTCGGAATGACATCCCCTTTTTATTTACCCTGCTGAAACCTATCTGCACTTTGCGCCAATGGAAAACTTTGTCATTCCGAACGGCTTCAGCCGCGAGGAACCTGCTGTTTTTTGCGGCGGCAATGCTGCTTGCCAACTTGGGCTTTTGCACAGGGCGCATGTGATCTCCGCCATTGCGGGCGTTTCCGTCAATCCTTAACGTTTGTCATAGGAGCAGCAATGGCACGGGAGCGGCGCTATTACGTGTACATCATGGCGAGCAAGAGCCGCGTGCTTTATGTCGGGATGACCGGGTTTCTCATGGCGCGGGTGCTACGTCACCGGGCCAGCGAGGGCGGAGCGTTTACGCGAAAGTATCGCGTGCACCGGCTGGTTTACTACCGCAGCTTTCAGAACGTGGGCGACGCTATTGCGTGCGAGGGAGAGGTAAAGAAATGGCGTCGGGAGAAGAAGTTGGCATTGATTTGCTCGGAGAATCCGACGTGGGAGGATCTGTCTGCCGGCTGGGGCGAGGCGGCGGTGATGAGGGTATCGGCAAACAGCAGGTTCCTCACCGGGCTCTCGCCCGAGTCGGAATGACATCCCCTTTTTATTTACTCTGCTCAAGCCCGGAAATGTGGGGCAGTCTTCGGCGCGGCTGGAAGCCGCGCCCTTTCAAAGCGCAAAAATCAAGGTCAAAGGCGGACGGACGAATGCGTCCGTCCCTACGGGGGCAGAGTCAAAGTCAAGGGCGCGTGGGTGCGCGGTAAGAACGCCCTGACAGGCCATTGCTGAGAATGCGACGCAAGGGATCCTTCGACTTCGCAACTGCTTCGCTTCGCGAAGCAGTTGCTGCGCTTGATTGCATAACGACGTTGGCCCGTCGCGAGTAGATTGGTATGCGATGAAACAAGACCAAGGCTCGTGAGAGGAGCCAACGTCATGCTGATTATAGGCTGTGATTTTCATCCCGGGTTTCAGCAGGTCGCGA
>DATNMU010000070.1:0-2053 GCA_035602195.1 Candidatus Acidiferrum sp. | reverse complement strand
GAGGTCGAGCTTATCAGTGGAGATTTCGAGGCCGTCCATCTGTCTGATCCGGAGCGTGCGTGTTTGAGCGAATAATTGGGCGTCGTTGTCTTCCCCTGGGGGAGCAGCGATAGCCCGCGACTCTGGTTAAGGTAATCGCAGCACGCTCTCCGCTCCCGGCCAGGAGGAACTATGTCCTACAAGATAGCGGGAATCGATGTTCACAAAAAGGTGCTGGCTGTAGTTGTGTCCAACGTTGAAATCGAAAGCGAATACCAATTTGAGCGGAGGATGTTTAACAGCAACCCTGAACAACTGCGCTCGTTGGCTGCGTGGCTCGTCGAGCAAGAGGCCGAAGAAGTAGTCATGGAGTCGACGGCCCAATATTGGAAACCAGTTTGGGGAGCACTGGAACGGTATTGGAAGCCGATGTGCGAGAAGCGAGAAGGCGCACGCCGTAAGTCGGGAACGCTGCATCTGGCACAAGCGCAATCCAATCGCGGGCGGCGCGGACGAAAGAGAGATTTCGTCGATGCCGAACGCCTGGTGAAGCGGCTGGTGGCTCGAGAACTGACGTTGAGCTTTGTGCCTGATGCCGAGCAGCGTTTGTGGCGGACGGTAACGCGCAAGAAGTACCAGTTGAGGCGCGACCGGGTGCGGCTGCAGAACCAATTGGAGGCACTTCTGGAAGAGGCCCATATTAAGTTGTCCAGCCTAGTCTCCGATCTGCTTGGCGTCAGTGCCCGGCGCATGTTGAAGTCGCTGGCTGATGGAGAAACTAATCCGGCAGCTCTGGCGGTTTTGGCCCATGAGAGGTTGCGGGCCACGCCGGAACAATTGTGTGATGCGCTCGGCGCGTGCACAGATCTCAAGCCCGTGTACCGACAGCTTCTGAAAATGGCGCTCGAGCAGTTGCAACTCCTCGAGCAGCAGCTCGGCCAACTGGACCAAGAGCTAGCCACTTTGCTCCATCCGCACCAGGATGCTGTCCAGCGGCTAGCGGAAGTGCCGGGTCTGGGAGTGGATTCGGCGCAACAGATCATTGCTGAAGTTGGTCCTACCGCAGCGACCTTTCCGTCGGGGGAACACCTCTCCTCGTGGGTGGGCGCCTGCCCCGGCGACGAAGAGAGCGCCGGCGTAAACTACAGCCACCGCTCTCCGAAGGGCAACCGTCACATGCGGCGCTTACTCAATCAGGCTGCGAACGCTGCGGCCAAGAACAAAGGAAGCATCTTCGAGATAGTGTATCGCCGCTCGGTACCGCGCCTGGGACACAATCAGGCCATCGGGGCCATCGCCCATCGACAGTGTCGGCTGATCTGGTTGATCTTGCACCGGGGAGCTCGTTACGAAGAACGGGGCCCGGCAGTCACCAAACGATCCAAATATCAGCGCACGTGGAGAATGGTCCGGCAACTCCGACAGCTGGGCTATCGGATCGAATCACCGAATCCTCAAGCCAGCCAAGCACAGGCGTAGTTATTTTCGACTCTGGTTAACGCAGCCGAAATCGGAAAAGTGGAATTCGCGCAAAAAGCACTTGTCCGGTTTCCCGACAAATCAGGAGTTGACCGTTTGACGCTTGTCGTCCGAGCAAGGAGATACCATTGCATGTGTTTGTCGATGGGGATTTACACCAACTATCTGCGAGGATTCACCGCTATGGCATCCGTCGCGTCTTTGGGGTTGTATCGGACGACAAAGCTGGATTCAGGACAGGAGGACATCTTTTGCCTGACAACGCTCTCCTCAAAGAATGAATACGCCGCAGCCCAGAGGAGGTACTCCTTGCCATCTACAACGTACTTCAGTTTGCACTCGCCGTAGTAGATTGTGGTAGCGAAGTTGTCTGTGTCCGTAATGACCCGAGTAGCTACAGGCTTGCCCTCGACCGAGGCCCAGGGTGGTTCCTGCAAAGTGGCGATCGCCTCCTTGGCTGCTTGCGACACTGGACCCAGTCCGTCAAAATGAATTCTCTGGTCATCGTTGACCAAAGCGCGAATCCTAAGCAGAGCTTCCTTCGCATTCATTGCCTGAAGCGCATAGATAGCAAGCGCACGCATGTCTGGGTTCT
>DATNMU010000069.1:0-9120 GCA_035602195.1 Candidatus Acidiferrum sp. | reverse complement strand
CCCATAGCCATGATTGTGCATGTTGGTGACTTCGCCCTTGCGCGACCCCAACTGCTCCATGACCACTCCGACGAAATTCTCTGGCACGTCCACAGTGAGATGTTCCACCGGTTCCATCAGCTTGCCATCGATGCGCTTGGTGACGATCTCAGGCTTGCCCACCATGAGTTCGTAGCCCTCGCGCCGCATCATTTCGAGCGTAATGGAGAGCTGCAGTTCGCCGCGTCCCAGCACCTTGAACGAATCGGTCGTACCCATCTCTTCCACGCGCAGCGAAACATTGGTGAGCAGTTCTTTCGCCAGCCGCTCCCGCAGATTGCGCGAGGTTACGTAACTGCCTTCGCGTCCCGCGAAAGGCGAAGTGTTCACCGTGAAGGTCATGGCAATCGTCGGCTCGTCGATCACGATGGGCGGCAGTGGCGCAGGATTTATCGGATCAGTGATGGTTTCACCGATCGTGATTCCTTCAACCCCGGCGACGGCGATAATATCGCCCAGCACCGTCTCCGTGATGTCGGTCCGCTTCAGCCCGGCAAACGAAAATAATTTGGTGATCTTGGTTTTGTGCATCGACCCGTCGAGCTTGGCGATGACCACATCTTCACCGGTAAACATCGTGCCGTTAAAAACTCGCGCAATGGCCAGCCGCCCCAGGTAATCGCTGTAATCGAGATTCGCCACCAGAATCTGCAATGGACCTTTCGGATCACCCTGCGGCAAGGGAATCGTTTTCAGGATCGCATCGAACAAAGGCCGCAGATCCTCGCCTCCCCCCCTCACGTCCGTGGACGCAGTTCCTTCCTTCGCGTTGGTGTAAAGAACAGGGAAGTCGAGCTGATCTTCTTTCGCATCCAGATCGATAAACAAATCGTAAATTTCGTTCAAAACTTCCTGCGGACGCGCATCCGGCCGGTCGATCTTATTAATTACGACAATCGGCGGAAGCTTCGCCTCCAGCGCTTTCGTCAGCACATAGCGGGTTTGCGGCAACGGCCCTTCGCTGGCATCCACCAGCAGCATCACGCCATCGACCATTTTGAGGGCGCGTTCCACCTCACCTCCAAAATCGCTGTGACCGGGCGTATCCACAATGTTGATCTTTATGTCGTGATAAAAGATCGCGGTGTTCTTCGCCAAAATAGTGATGCCGCGCTCCCGCTCCAGTTCGTTCGAATCCATCACCCGTTCGACGTGGTGCTCGTTGGAACGAAAAGTGCCGCTTTGTTGCAGCATGGCATCGACCAGAGTGGTCTTGCCGTGGTCGACGTGCGCGATGATGGCAATGTTGCGAATGCTCAAACTCAAAGTATGGGTTGTCCTTTATTGACGTCTTGGATTGATGGGCGCAGACAGCGGTCGTCGGCTGGAATGCCCCCCCTATAACTTTACTATGGGTTGCGCCTTCCGAGGAGATTACATCGCACTTACGTGCAAGTTGAAGGAGTGGGTGTAGAAATCTGTGAACCGGCGGGCTAAACGGGATCTGCAACGTCCACAATTTGGACACCCGTGTCGACCGTACCCTCCCCGCGCACGCGCAGCCGGTGCCAGAGCATAATCGCCATCACGGAAAATGCAAAAATAATGGTGGAGACGGCGTTGATCTCCGGCGTGATGCCACGCCGCAGCCGTCCCCAAATCTCCAGCGGCAGCGTGTTATCTCGCCCGATCAGAAAAAAGCTGACCGCAATTTCGTCCATCGAAAGCGTGAAGATCAGAAGCGCTGCCCCAATGATCGGCAGCTTTAAATTCGGCACCGTGATACGCCAGAATGTCTGCCAGTAATTTGCGCCCAGATCGAGAGACGCCTCTTCCTGCGCCCGGTCCAGCTTCTGAAGCCCGGCGAATACTTCAGTCGTAGCCACCGAGATCAATGCCGTTCCGTGGCCCAGAATAATGGTTAGCAAACTGAGCTTCGTTCCCGCCACGTTGAACAGCATCAGCAGCGAAAGTCCGGTAATAATTCCAGGCAAGATTAGCGGCAACAGGACGAGCCTTCGGAACAAAGCTTTCCCCGGAAACTGCGCTCGCTCCAGCGCAAGCGCAGCCGGTACTCCAAATGCCAGCGAGATCCCCATCGCCGCAAGCGCTACTTGCAGGCTGTTGACCACCGAATCCCAGATGGGCCCGTCTGCGAACAGCGTGCGGTACCAGTCGAGTGTTAGATGATGCGGCGGAAATCCGCCCACGCCCTCTCCATTGAACGAATAGACAATCAGAACCACAATTGGCAGATAGAGAAAGCCAAACACCGCGAGCGCGTGAAACAACAGCCAACCCGGCCCGGAGACAAATTTCCCTGCGCTCACGAAAAACTCCATTTCTTTTCCAGCCGCTCCGAGAAAAACAGCAGACTCACCACCAGCACCAGCATGCAAAGCGAAATAGCCGCGCCCAGGGGCCAGTTATAAGCCGCGCCAAACAGGCTGACGACGATATTCGAGATCATGATCCCGCTTGGCCCACCCAGCAACAGCGGCGCAAGAAAATCGCCCAGGCTGAGTACGAAAGCAAACGTTGCCCCGGCCACCACTCCCGGAATGGAAAGCGGAAGAATGATCTTCCAGAATGTTTGTCCTGGAGTTGCGCCCAAATCGTGCGAAGCCTCCACCAGGTTTCGCGGAACATGTTCCAGCGCCGCATAAATCGGCAAAAACGCGAACGGCGTATAGATGTGAGTCAGCGTCAGCACCACGGCAAACGGACTGTACAAGAGAAATTCCAGCGGATGCCTGGTCAGGTGAGCGTACTGCAACAAAGTATTCAAAACGCCGTCCGAGCCGAGAATGGTCTTCCACGCATAGGCTCGCACCAGATAGCTCACCCACAAAGGAATGATCACGAATTGGTAGAGCAGCTCTTTTTTCTTGGCAGCGTGCAGCGAAAGAAAATATGCCAGAGGATAAGCCAGCAGCAGCGAGAAGATCGTGACTCGCGCCGCGATCCACATCGAACGCAACAGCGTCTTCCAGTAAACATCGACTCGAAAAAGTTCGCTGTAATTGGCGAGGTTCCAGGAGTGCACAATGGTCTGCGAAGGCGACACCGACCAGAAGCTGTAACAAAACATCAGCAAATAAGGCAGGAGAAGAAATACCGTTACCCACACCAGAGGTGGCACAGTGACCGCTGCCTTGTAGCTCCGAGAAAACATCAGACTCTTTCTGCAGACTCGCGAACCGGCACCGCATCAGCGGGCGAGAACTCGAGTTCAACCTCGCCAAGCGCGCTCGCATTCGCCGGCGTCCTCACCACTAGCATCGGTCTGCCGTCGCATTCCACTTGAATCAGTTCAGTCGCGCCGTGAAATGCGCGATGACGGACCTTTCCACGCACTCGCACTCCGTTACTCGATCCGCCCGTCTGCGCCAGATAAATATCCTCTGGCCGCAACGAGAACAAGACCGGACCGTCAGGTAGCGCCACCGGCCAGACTAACGCACCGCAGCGGACTTTCCCCGCTTGCACTGAGCCTTTCAGAAGATTCGTGTGGCCGATGAATTGCGCGACATAGGCGGTCGCCGGCTTTCTATAAATGTCACGCGGAGTAGCAACCTGCTCAAGTTCGCCTGAACGCAGCAGCGCGATCCGATCGGACATCACCATCGCCTCTTCCTGATCGTGTGTCACAAAGATGAACGAAATACCAACTTCGCGCTGCAACGACTTCAATTCCACCTGCATCTGCCGCCGAAGATTCGCGTCGAGCGCGGAAAGTGGCTCATCGAGTAAAAGCAGCCGCGGACGCTTCACCAGCGCCCGCGCCAGCGCGACTCTCTGCTGCTGCCCGCCGCTGATTTTCGATGGCTTCGACTTCGCGTACGCCGCCATCTTCACTTTTCCCAGCGCTTCCCGCACGCGCGATACAACCTCAGCCTCCGGTCTTTTGGCTACGCGCAATCCATATGCGACATTTTCTTCCACCGTAAGATGAGGAAACAGCGCATAGCTCTGGAACACGGTGTTGACTGGGCGGCGATAGGGAGGCTGTAAGTCCAGTCGTTCTTGTCCCATCCATACTTCGCCCGCGCTGGCGGTCTCAAAGCCGGCGATAATTCGCAGAAGAGTAGTCTTCCCCGACCCGCTCTCCCCCAAGATGGTGAGAAATTCTCCCTCCGCTACATCGAGAGAAATATCCCGCAACACTATGCTCTTGCCGAAATGCTTCGCCACATTGCGAATGCTGACCAACGATCCTCGACTCACGGCATCGTCCGTGCCAGCCGCTGCGATTTCGGATGCGCTCATCTATCCCCACGTCCTTAACTCTGCCCAGCCAAAGCCGATGCCCGCAGCCCGACAGCCGAAGCCCGCCCTACTGCGCGGCCTTCACTTCATTCCAAATCTCGTTGTACTTCGCCCGTCGCGGCACGTTCTGCCAGAAATAAATCCGCTTCTGATAATTGTCGACATCATCCAGGTGCAGGTTTCTAACTTCCTGCCCCGTCATGAACTGCGAGGCTTGCGGATTCGCCGGCGTGTATCCGGTCACATCCGTAACCTTCTTCTGCGTCCGCGCCTCAATCATGTATTCGAGGAACTCCGTGGCCAGCTCTTTATTCTCGCTGCCCGCCGTAATCATCAGGTGATCGATCCAGCCGGTCGTGTTCTCCTTCGGAATCGTCTCCCCCACCGGAAAGTTGATCTTGCGCAGTTGATTGGTCATTAGCGGCCATCCCATGGCGGCCACCACTTCGTGGTTCTGAAAAAGATTCGTCAACTCTCCGCCGGTGGACCACATCTTCCTGATATTCGGTTTCAGCTCCAGCAACTTCTTCTTCACAGCCTCAAGCTGTTCATCGCTCAGGTTATAAACCTGCGATGGGTCCGGCTTGTCGTAGCCCAAGACCTGCGCCGCCATATAGATGGTCGACAAATCGTCCCACACGGAAATCTTGCCCCGATATTTCGGATCCCAAAGCACGTTCCAGCTCTCGGGTGGTTGAGCGAACACGGTCGCGTCGTAAATCAGCGGATCCGGTCCCCACATGAATGGAACTCCATACACCTGGCCACTCATCCGCACCAGCGGCAGGGAAGTGAGCTGTGGAGAAAGTTGCGCGTAACTCGGAACCTTCGCCAGCTCCAGAGGGGCTGCCAAACCCGCCGCTGCGATCGACGTAGCCACATCGCTCGAGGGCGAGATCACGTCATAATTTCCCGCGCTCCCGCCCCGCAGTTTGGCCACCAGTTCATCGCTCGATCCCATATACGAAGCCGAGACTTTGCAGTGATGCTGTTCCTCAAATGCTTTTACAAACGCCGGATCGGCATAGCCTTCCCACACCAGCAAATTCAATGTCGGAGTTTTTTTGGTGCACGAACTAGCGAATGCCACTACCGTCAACAGGGCCAGCAGAACTGGTCGTCGCACCCTCATTCGCATCTCCAATATCGTCAAGCTTAAGCCGAACTCAAAACGTCGGCGGCGTGTTTACCCATAGCAGCCACGCTTCCGCGCGCCCGGGATTCTTCCAATGATGCGGCGTCGCGCTCTCAAAGTAAAAACTGTCGCCGGCCTTAAGTCGGTATTCTTCATTCTCCAGCGTGATGTTCAGCGCGCCACGCAATATATAAAGGAACTCTTCTCCTTCGTGCGAATATGAGTCCCCGCTGCCCGCGCCCGGCGCCACGCGAAACAAATGCGGCTCCATCACGGTGTTTCCCCATGCCAGCAGTTCCATGCGAACCCCGGGACCCGCTTCCAGCACCTTTCGCTGTGCCGGTTGCACCTGGCGGCTGCTGGCTCCGTCGGCATCGAAAAAATCCAGGATGTTGGTCTTATAAAATCTAGCCAGCTTGCGCAGCGTTCCTACTGACCCACTCATCTGCGATCGTTCCAGAGCGCTCAGAAATCCCACGGAGATGCCGATGTTATTTGCCACTTGTGCCAGCGACAGCCGCCGCTTTGCCCGCAACTGCCGCAGTTGCGACCCGATCGCTGCAACGTTTCCATCGGCGGCCGGTGGGGTTCGCCCCTCGCGCCGCAGAAGCTCTACAATCGCCGCCGCATTCAGCCCCCGCACCTTCCGCAGAAACCGCGCCCGCTTCAGCAGTTTCACATCACCTGCGCTATACAGCCGGTACTTGCTCTCGGTGCGCCGCGGGCGCGTGAGCCCCAGGTTTTCCCATGACCGGATCACCGACGGCGACACTCCTACCCGCCGTGCCACATCTCCGATTTTCAGGTAGGGTTTACCGTTGGAAGAATTCATCGCGTCCATTTTTGGTCGGAGAAGATTTTTCCATCAGAGGGATCGAGTTTTTTCTTCTTGACAGTTCGCCTGCCCCTTCTCTAACCTTGCGGGATTATAGCAAGGTTCTGTCGCGAAGCAATTGCCGTATAAGACAAAAACCACCACCCACAAGAACTGTTGGAGGAGCCATGTCGCCATTGCGCTGCCGCCTTTCCGCCGTCTGCCTGACCGTTCTTCTCTGTCTCGTCCCGTCGAGTTTGTTTGCCCAGGGCACCGGTGGCCGCATTCTTGGCCGCGTTGCCGACCCGTCGGGTGCCGTGCTCGCTCACGCGAAAGTTACTGCTTCGAATCAGGCCACTGGCGTGACCCGCGATACCCAAACGACGGATAGTGGCGACTACGCTTTCCCTGAGTTGTCCGTCGGTGTGTATACCCTCACTTTCGAGCTTCCCGGGTTCAAGAAAGATGTCCGGCGCGGCGTCAACCTCGATGTCAACCAGGTCATCACTCTTAACATGACGATGCAGATCGGCGCGACGCAAGAGGTGGTGGATGTAACCTCGGAAGCGCCGCTGGTCGATACCACCAGCACTCAACTCGGCGCCGTGGTCGATGATCGCACCGTCAGCCAGCTTCCTCTCAACTCACGTGACACGTATCAGTTCCTGCAGTTGCAGCCGGGCGTGATGTCGACCGTTGGCTCCAGCAACACCCTCATTTATGGGAGTGACAGCGCCGGAGCGGTTTCGGTAAATGGCGGCCGTGGCCGGTCGAACAATTTCAGCGTTAATGGCGGCGATGCTAACGACCTCTTCGTTAACCTTCCTACGGTCCAGCCCACTCCTGACAGCATTCAGGAATTTCGTGTTCTCACCAACACCTTCGACGCCGAGTATGGCCGCAACTCCGGGTCCGTGGTTAACGTCGTTACCAAATCGGGCACGAACCAGTTTCATGGCGATGTCTACGAATTTTTTCGCAACAAGGTTTTGAACGCACGTGGATACTTCGATCCGGTCAACCCGCAATTTAACCAGAATCAATTCGGCGGTACCTTTGGCGGCCCCATTAAGAAGGATCGTACTTTCTTTTTTGCGTCATACGAGGGTCGCCGCATCCGGCAAGGCGTTCCCTCGCCGGCGGTTACTGTCCCTAGCGCGCAGGAACTTCCATCTCCCACCAACCTTGTGAACGGACAGATTGTCGCGGACTTCTCCGATGTGAATCCCGCTGCGCAGGGGTCACCATTTGGAGGGACGCTGAATAACTCTGCAATTTTGGCGAATCGCCCGGGGTGCCAGGCGGCCACAACCGCGATTGGTGGCGGAAATATCGCAGACGGTCAGTCGTATTCAACCATCTTCCCCAACAGTCAGATTCCCCTTGCCTGTATGGACCCAACAGCCGTTGACTTGCTCCAGTTCGTCCCTCCCGCAGGCCCCAACGGCACGGTCACCACGATTCCCACTAAACCCGTCCGAGGGGATCAGTTCACGGTCAAAGTCGACCACAGGCTCACTGATAAGCAGAACTTGAGCATCTATTACTACTTCAATGACGACCGCACGGCGCAGCCCTTCGCGTTTTTCCAGTTGGCTGGCGCCAATGTCCCAGGGTTTGGCAGCATCGTGGCCGAACGCTTCCAGCAGTGGAACATCACCCACACCTGGACGTTGAACAACAGCACGGTCAATGAATTCCATTTCAACTACAACCGCGAAGGGCAAGGCACATTTCAGCACCCGCAGCGCACCAGTCTGGTCCAGGACGCGTGTCCGCCCGCTCCATCATGGCTCACCAATGTCACGGGTGCGCCTCCTTGCTTCTTCGGAGATACGCCGGCCAACGCCGGCCCGACCGGCACTGGAATTCACCCCTTCCTGGGGGCCGGCCGCGAAGGCCTGCCGTTCATTTCAGTGGCAGGAGGGTTTTCACTTGGCAATAACTCTGAAGGCGAACTCCCGCAGGTCGGTAATTCCTTCCAGTGGTCTGATAACCTCACAAAGGTCTCTGGCAGCCACACCTTCAAATTTGGCGCGGATGTGCGCCGCCAACGCTTCGATCAGTTCCTTTATTTCAACGTAAACGGAAGCTTTTCCTACTTCGGCGGCGGCCCGAATGATGTAGGAGCCAACAACCTGTACCCCAATTACTTATTAGGCCTTCCCGACTCATTCGGTGAGGGCTCCGGTCAAATCGAGCGCGTGCGCAACACTGGGCTTTATCTGTTCGCCCAGGATAGCTGGAAAATCAAACCAAACATTACCCTGAACTACGGGCTGCGTTGGGAGTTAAACACTCCTCTTGCGGATATAACGCGTCACGTACAGACGTTCCGTCCCGGCCAGGTCAGCACCGTCTATCCCTGCGCCACCACCGCCGCTACCGACTGCACCTCGCAAAACACGGTCGGAATGGTATTCCCCGGCGATGCTGGCATTCCTCCGGGAATGACCCAAACCTATTACAAGGCATTCGCCCCCCGCATCGGCATCGCGTGGAGTCCGGGGAATTCCGGCAAAACCAGCATTCGCACAGGGTTCGGGCTGTTCTATAACCCCATCGAGCAGTTGGTGCTGGAGCAGTTCGGCGCCGAACCGCCATTTGGCGGTAGTACCATCCTCTCTGAGACCCAATTCAACCAGCCCTTTCTGTCTCAGGGCGGCTCCCCAACTCCCAATCCCTACAATGGCGTTATTACGCCGAAACCTGGAACCCCGCAGGATTGGGCCAACTTTGAGCCGATCTTGCTCTTCGGCGACTTCCAGCCCCACATGCGTGCCCAGTATTCCGCGCAATACAACTTCAGCATCCAGCGCGAGTTGTCTAGGGACATGAAACTCGAAATCGGCTACGTCGGCTCGCAAGGCCATCGCCTGCTGGCAACCCACGACGTTAACTTTTCGAACCCGCAGACCTGCCT
>DATNMU010000068.1:0-4834 GCA_035602195.1 Candidatus Acidiferrum sp. | reverse complement strand
TGGCGTCTTTGGGTTTGCACGGTTGCGGTATTTCCAGGCTGGTTCCGTCCATTTCGCCCGGTTGCTCAAAGTTAACTGACGTCGAACATGTGGTGATCCTGACGCAGGAAAACCGGTCTTTCGATCACTACTTTGGAAGCTACCGGGGCGTGCGGGGATTTGCCGATCAGAGCGCAGCATTTCAGCAACCCGATCCAGCGAACACCACGACCTCCCCGGTGGGACAACTCCTGCCATTTCACCTGGACACTTCCCAGGCGAATGCAGCGTGCACGCACGATATTAGCCACGACTGGGTGCCGCAACATCAGAGTTGGGACAACGGCAGGATGGACGGTTTTGTGAGTTCGCGTCTGCCGATTGATTCCAACGATGCGGTATTGAGCATGGGCTATTACACCCGCGCAGATCTGCCCTACTACTACGCCCTGGCCGACGGCTTCACGATCTGCGATAACTATTTTTGCTCAGTAATGGGGCCGACCGATCCGAATCGCCTCTATACCATGGCAGCCTCGCTCGATCCAGATGGAAAAAATGGTGGACCGATTTTGCAGACAATCGTCACCAATCGCTCGGCAATGTACGGCCGCCTCACCTATACGACCATGCCCGAGCAACTTCAGGCTCGCGGAATTTCCTGGAAGGTTTACTCGTCGCCGGACGAGAATATTCTGGGCGGGATTCTCTCGGACAACGTGCTCTCCTATTTCAAGAATTTCCAGGATCCTGCATCGGCGCTGTATCAGAATGCATTCGGACCACAATTTCCCATCGACTTCCTCTCCGACGTGGCGCTCGGCAATTTGCCCCAGGTATCCTGGCTGATTGGGTCGATCCTGACTTCGGATCACCCGCCTGCGCCGTCCTTGTTTGGGGAGAATATTTTATCTCTTATCGTCAGTACTCTCAGCCTGAACCCAGCACTGTGGGCGAAGACGGTTTTGTTGGTGAACTACGATGAAAATGGAGGATTTTTTGATCATGTTCCACCTGCCACGGCGCCTGCCGGCACACCCGGCGAATATGTGACCGCACCTCCGGTTCCGGATCCGACCGTAATCGGTAGCCCGGCGATCAACGGGCCTATCGGCTTAGGTTTTCGCGTCCCGATGTTAATCATCTCGCCGTTCAGTCGCGGCGGATTCGTGTCGGCGGACCTTTTCGATCACACCTCGGTGTTACGATTTCTCGAGACTCGATTTGGGGCTGAAGTGCCTAACCTGAGCGCCTGGCGCCGTGCCACCGTCGGAGACTTAACCAGCGCGTTTAATTTCAAGAGTCCTGACCAGTCGATTCCGAGTTTGCCATCTACTCTGCAAGGCGATGCGCAGGCGATCTTACAATGTGCTGCCAACCTGGCCGGAACGACACCGTTCATAGTGCCAGCTACTCAGACCCTTCCGACTCAGGAATCCGGGACACCCACTCGCCCCAGCGGAACATGCTAGCCGGCCCATTTCCAGGCCTGTCTCCCGGCCAGTTGGCATCAAGTTTGGCTCAACTCCAAGCGGAACGTTAGCGCCGGTCTAGGATTCAGGCTTCCGCTTCTTCAGTTACTCATTCCCTGATCCCGCGCGTTCCAAGCCAAAGCCCACGACCCTCCCCACAAAGCAACAGCGATGAACAGACTGGACCACTCGTTAGGATTGCGGCGCCCTCGGAATGCCATAGAGCCCGAGAACTCTGGGCAGATGAAGCGTGACCACCGGGTTCGGCTTTGTTTCCGATCAACAGTTGCGCGAAAGTGGCGCTTCACGAGCTGAGCCGTGGGCGAAGGTAACACGCTCATGGGACTCAGTGGCCAGAAAAAATACCGGGGCATGCAACACAATCCAGCCCATCATTCCATCAGCCGCTTCAGTGCACTCCGAGCATCCCCGACCTGGACAAGCCGAGTTCGCGAGTTCGAGAAGTGAGAAAGAAATTCCTGATATTCGTTGATCGCCTGGTCGCGCTTGTTCGTGCGCTCGTAGAGTTGGCCGAGGTAGTAGTGGGAGAGGACTCCAAGGACCGGGAATCGTCCCGTCAAAGCTCCAGAGTTCGCCAGCGAGCGCTCGTTCAGTAAGACTGCGCGAAAGTCGGTTTCGGCCGCGGCGTAGTCATTGGTAAGCAGATGAGCCCGGCCTTTGAGATAAAGCAGATTAGGATCCTGAAAATCGGGAATACTGGCGGCATGGCTTAACGCCGCCTGCCCATCCCCGCGGTGCACCGCTGCGCTGATGTCAGCGAGAGTCTCTATAATTTCAAGACCCCGAGGCGCGATCCAGGGATGGCTCGCTGCGAAGCGCTGCAAACTTTGTTGAGCGGCGGACGAATTTCCCGCCACGGTTTGTAGAAAAGAAACCGTTTGCTGTTCCTCGTCGTTGAGCTTCTGTTGTTGCGCAAACGACAGCGCCGAAGAATCCTCCCCCAGCATGATCGATAACCCTGCGAAGGGCCGCAAAAAGGTCTCGGCTGCCTGGCTCTGTTTGGAACGCTCAAGCTGCAGCACAGCCTCCCGATAACTGGCCAGCGCCCCTTCTAAGTCACCTTCCGTCTGTTTGAACTGCGCCTCGAAGCCCGGACCATAAAGCCGCGAGAGCGGAGACGCACGCTGGCTAACTTGCTGGAACGCAGCGTGGGCCATGTCAGGCTTTTTCTGATCGGTGTAAACGATGGCAAGTTTTAGGTACTCTAAGTAGTCACTGAAGTCCGGCTTCAGTTCAAGCACCTTCCGGTACGAAGCCACGGCTTCATCATCCCGGCCTGCCATGAACAATATGTCACCACGGGTGTCGAGGGGGTTGGGATCGCCAGGACGAACCGCCATGTAGCTGTCGTTCGCCGCCAGTGCCCCATTCAGATCGCCTGCCGCCGCTAGTCCGTAGCATTGAAAGTTCAGCAGATCTTCGTTTTTTGGGTCTAAAGCCAGACCCTGTTTTAACAGCTCAAGCGCTTGCTCCCGCTTGCCGAAGGCGGACAGGATCACGGCCAGGATTCCCCGGTCTAGCGAGCTGCGGGGAAATTCCGACACCAGCGCTTGGCGCGCCGCTAGCTCAGCCTCCGGGTCGCGGGAGCGGCTGGTTTTGAGCACCTGCAACGACAGTTGCTCGTAACGTGGCAGGCGCGCCTGCAGTTGACCGACCTTGATCCCAAGCTCGTTGCTGCGCCGCAGATCACCCTGAAGGCGATACTGGTCGGCGAGGCGCATGTAGGCAAGGGCAAACTGAGGGTCCAAACGCACGGCCTCTTCCAGTTCGCGGATGGCGTCTGTCGTGAGGTAGCGGCGACCGTAGTCAACTCCTTGCTGATAATGGCGGTAAGCTTCCACGTTCGACGTGGAAGCCTGCTCGATCTCCGGCGCCTTTTGCGGCTGCTCCGACGCCGGCAAAAAACTGCTGGCGATATTCGCCGTGAGCCGGTCCACCATCCCGAAGATGCTCTGCACATCCTGCCCTTCCAGCTTTTCCGAGAACAGAATCTGGCCCGTGCTGGTATCCTGCGCACGCACATCGAGCCGCAGTTGCGTGGGCCCAATCTTCAACAAAGCCCCGGTTATGTAGGCATCTGCGCCGGCATCGCGCGCCACCTGCTGCGCCTGGGCCGGATCGAGCGACTTGCCATCTTTGCTCGCCCGCTGCACCGCTCCCATCACACGCTCGGTCGAAAGCACGTCCAGACCCTTTACCTGCGCCAGGTTCGTGGTCAGCATGTCTGTGAGACCGTTGTTGAGCCAGTTCAGAGACTGATCCTGCGAGAGATTGTTGAAGTACACCACCGCCACTGCTCTATGCTGCAGGTTGCCGCCAGCGCGAGAATTCCGCCCTCGCGTGAATAGAAATCCAGCGAGCCCAACGACAACGACGAGGGTTGCTGCCGCCGCAAGAATTGGGAGTAGGTGCTTGCGAGGAACTCGGGGCAAAGATCCGGCGGAAGAAACCTGCGGCGGAATTGCAGCGGCCGCGGCGGAAGCGGCGCCGGGTGAAGATCCGCTCGGCGCAACCGGCACAGGCACCCATGTTTCCTGTGCGCTGTTAGATCCCGATACAGGATACGGCCCAGCCACGGCCGCTCTTCTCCCCGATTCCGTGTCCCGCTTCAACCTCTGCAGGTCAGCTCGCAAATCGGCGGCGTGCTGGTAACGCAAGTTACGATCTTTCTCCAACGCTTTGTTGATGATCTCTTCCAACTTTGCCGGAACGTCAGGGTTGAGACGAACCGGAGGAATCGGAGCGCGTTCCAAAATAGCGTTCGAAATCGCGGCAGAAGTATCCCCGCGAAATGGCATGGTGCCGGTCGCCATCTCGTAGAGCACCGCCCCAAATGAAAACAGATCGGTACGTGCGTCCAGTTCTTTTCCCATCGCCTGTTCCGGCGACATGTAGGCAACCGTCCCCAGAGCAGCGCCGGGGCTGGTGAGATGTTGCTCATCAATGCTGGCAGCCTGAGTCGCCGCTCCTGCCAGCAGGCTGAAAGAACTGGCTTGGGGTGCGAGTTTGGCCAGACCGAAATCCAGCACCTTTGCGTGCCCACGCTCCGTGATGAAAAGATTCGCTGGCTTGATATCCCGATGCACGATCCCTTTGCCATGGGCTGCATCCAGGGCGTCCGCAATTTCAATGGCTAACGCTACGAGCTCCTCGTTCTCCAGAGGGCGCCCCACAATTCGATGCTTCAGAGTCACGCCGTCCAGAAACTCCATGGCGATAAATGCCTGCCCATCCTGGTCGCCGATGTCGTAAATCGTGCAGATGTTGGGATGATTCAGCGCCGACGCCGCCTGCGCCTCCCGTTGAAAACGGGCCAGCGCTTGCGGATCTCGCGCAACTTCTTCCGGCAGGAATTTAAGCGC
>DATNMU010000067.1:0-8210 GCA_035602195.1 Candidatus Acidiferrum sp. | reverse complement strand
CAGGTAGATGGAATCCACCGCGCGTTCCATCTGCCCGCCCATTTCCGCAGCAACCTCGGGGGCACTCTCAATGTCGGCACAGACGCGATCAACGTACCGATCGAAAACAACACGTGAAAACACGTCAGACGCAAAGTTGCAGTAACTGCATTTGGTACGGCAGAACGGCACCGAAATGTAAACGCCAAGCGGCATCAAACCATTATCCCATCTTCCAGAACCACGCCGCCCGCGCAAACCTTTTCCATCTCGCGAACCGCCTGGGCCATCCATATTGAGGTACCCTAGTAGCAGCGCCGATAGGAACGTTTTTACCACTCGATTCAAGAGCCTCATGTCTCAGGAAGAAGAAATATTAGGCAAAGCATATGACAGCCGCCTGATGGCGCGGCTGCTGAAGTATTTGCGTCCCTACCGCTGGCAGGTAGCGATTGCGCTGGTCGCAATTCTGCTGAAGTCATTTGCCGACGTGCTCGGCCCCTATCTCACCAAGGTGGCCATCGATCGTTACCTCGCCCCGCAAGGCGCGGCCACCGCAACCTCATCCGGCATCTGGAGTTGGCTCAGTCCGCGCGCCGTCACTGGCATTGCGCAGATTGCGGTCATCTACGTCGGTCTGCTGGTCTTCAGCTTCGTGCTCGAATTTCTGCAGACCTACTTCATGCAGTGGACCGGACAAAAAATCATGTTCGATCTGCGTCGCCAGATCTTTCGCCATCTGCAGCGTCTGCACGTTGCCTTCTTCGACAAGAATCCGGTCGGCCGCCTGGTCACGCGCGTCACCACTGACGTCGACGCGTTGAATGAGATGTTCACCTCCGGCGTCGTTTCCATCTTCGAAGATCTGTTCGTGCTCTTCGGAATTCTCGGCGTAATGCTGTGCATGAACTGGAAGCTGGCGCTGATCACCTTCGCCGTGCTGCCGTTTATCGTTTACTCCACCAAGATTTTTCGCGACCGGGTGCGCGATTCCTACCGCCGCATTCGTGTAGCCATCGCGCGAATCAATTCATACTTGCAAGAGCACGTCAGCGGTATGGTTGTGCTGCAACTCTTCAATCGCGAGCGCAAGGCGTACAACCGCTTCTCCGAAATCAATCGCAATCACATGGACGCGTACAAAGACGCGATCATGGCCTATTCGGTTTACTACCCGGTCGTAGAAGTTCTTTCCGCTATCGCGATTGCTTGCGTCATCTGGTTCGGCGGAGGCGACGTGATGCGCAATCTTAGCGTCTCCAGCGTCGCCGTGAGGTTCAACTGGAAAACGCTGGTCTCATTCCGATTGGTGCCCACCGTAGCATCGCTCGGTGTGCTGGTCGCTTTCATTCAATATGCTTTGCGCTTCTTCCGCCCGATCATGGACTTCAGTGAAAAATACAACATCCTGCAATCGGCCATGGCCGCCAGCGAGCGCGTATTCAAGCTGCTTGATACACCCGTGGAAGTAGTCTCGCCGGCGGTAACCAAGCACCCAGAAGGCCCGGGCCGCATCGAATTTGACCATGTCTGGTTCGCCTATCGCGAAACGCCGACCGACAGTTCTGACGCAGGCAAGGACCATGTAGAGAAAAAAGGCCATGTGGGGACGGCCGCCCTCGGCCGTCCAGCCGAGCAAAGCTCGGCAGGCTCTTCTTTGTCCACAGGCGATACTGCCGACCCAGCTCCCGACTGGGTCCTCCGCGACGTAACCTTCACTATCGAACCCGGCGAGACCGTCGCCATCGTCGGCCATACCGGCGCGGGCAAAACTACGCTGATCTCGCTGCTGCTTCGCTTCTACGACGTCCAGAAAGGCGCGGTCCGCATTGACGGCGTCGACATCAAACACATGGACCTCGTCGACCTGCGCAGTCGCTTCGGCGTGGTGCTGCAAGATCCGTTCCTGTTCAGCGGTACCATCGCTGGAAATATTCGGCTCGGCACCAAGCGCATTCAGGACGCGGACATCGAGAAGGCCGCGGAAGACGTTAACCTCGCCGATTTTATCCGTGCTCTACCCAAGGGATTCGACGAGGAAGTGCGCGAGCGCGGCTCGACGCTCTCCACCGGCCAGAAGCAGCTCATCTCGTTTGCGCGCGCTCTGGCCCACGAACCGAAAATCCTGATTCTCGACGAAGCTACTTCCAGCGTCGACACGGAAACCGAATTCCGCGTGCGCGACGCCCTCAGCCGCATGGTTGAGGGACGCACCTCGCTGATTATCGCCCACCGCCTCTCCACCGTGCAGCGGGCCGATAAGATCATTGTCATGCACAAAGGCCAGCTCCGCGAAATGGGCACGCACCAGCAACTCCTGGCGCAGCGCGGGATCTACTTCAAGCTCTACCAGCTCCAGTACAAAGATCAGGAACTAAATGTGGAGCATGTGGAGCGGGCGCCCGCGCCCCCGCCCGCGAAAGCGGACGGATTCAGGGAGCCGGAGGTTACCGCAAGCGCGGATGATTAGATCTGACCCGAACGAAGTATCGATGAAAACATGTCCCAGTCAAGACGAGCTTTCCTTTCTGCTGAGTGGCGAGACCTCGTAATGTTGAACTACGAGGTTGAACCCAGTCTTTTGAGTCGGTACGTACCACCAGGCACTTCACTGGATTCATTCGAAGGAAGAATATACGTCAGCCTCGTAGGCTTTCGGTTCTGCCGCACCAAGCTGCTTGGGCGTTTTCCAATTCCGTTCCATGCCGATTTCGACGAGGTAAACTTGCGCTTCTACGTTCGGCGCAAAGAGGGCGGCGACGACCAAAGAGGAGTTGTGTTCATCGCGGAGGTTGTGCCCAGACGTGCAATTGCGACAACCGCCCGGCTCGTATACGGCGAGAACTATACATGCCTTCCGATGAGGCACCGTATTGAAGCGAGGGAGTCGGGAAAGACGGCCGAGTATCAGTGGAAAGTTGACGGCCAATGGTGCAAACTCTCGGCTCAGACAGTTGGATTTCCAGGCCATCCCCAAGAAGGGAGCTTGGAACAATTCATCACCGAACACTACTGGGGTTATTCGGCTCAGCGAACCGGCGGGTGCCTCGAATATCACGTTTCGCACGTCCCGTGGCAGGTGTGGGCGACGACTCTAGCGGGATTTGAAGGGGACGCCAGCACTCTTTACGGGAGCGAACTCGGAAGAGTTATTCGAGGACGACCAGCCTCCGCGTTCGTGGCAGACGGCTCCCCAGTCATCGTCTTCAGGGGCAATAGAATCCAATGAGACTGGCAGAGCACGAATCAGAATCCGCCCTCCCGCGCGAAGGCTGGATACTCTACGATGGCGGATGCGGGTTCTGTTTTCGTTGGGTTCACTTCTGGAAGAAAGTAGTTGAACCAAGGGGCTTCGCCATTAAGGACTTGCAATCCGCATCCGCCGACGGCAGCCTGCAAATTCCGCAAGAGAATCTGCTGGACGACATACGGGTACTGACCCACTCCGGAAAATTGGAATCGGGAGCTAACGCATACCTGTGCGTGGCGCGACGAATCTGGTGGGCATGGCCTTTCTACGCAATCTTTCGTTTGCCAGGCTTCAATTGGATGCTGTGGAGGGGCTATCGCTGGTTTAATCGAAATCGATATCGAATTTCTCGCCACTGTCCGCTGCCCGAACAACCCGGCACTCGGCGCGTTTCGAAAGACAATATCTGAGCACCTCTAGCCACCTTATCCGCCTTACAATGCTCTCTTGCGAATCCTGATCTCAGCCGGCGAAGCCTCCGGGGAAATGTACGGGGCACAGCTCATGGAAGCCTTGCAGCGGGCTGCCGAGCCAAAGACCGCGGAGCTTCGCTCCGCTGGACAGCCGGGGGCGGCTGTCCCGACACAAACTTCGCTTGAATTCTTCGGCGTCGGCGGCGAGCGCATGCGCGCCGCAGGCTGTGACACTGTCGTCGACGCGAAAGATCTCTCCGTCGTCGGCATCACTGAAATCCTCAGTCACCTGCCAAAGATCTACAGCCTCTACCAGCACCTGCTTAAGGAAGTCGACAAACGCAAGCCCGATCTCGCCATCGTTATTGATTCACCGGCCTTTAACTGGCGTGTAGCGCGGCAGATGAAGAAGCGCGGCATCCCTGTGGTTTACTACGTAGCTCCGCAGTTCTGGGCGTGGCGTCAGGGCCGCGTGCGCCTGCTGCGCGACTACATCGACAAGGCACTGGTAATTTTTCCATTTGAAGAAAAGTTCTATCGCGACCGCGGTGTCGATGCCACCTTCATCGGCCATCCGCTCGCCGATTTGCCCCAGCCGGCAATCACTCGCATCGAGTATGCCGCGCAATTTCATCTCGATCCCGCTAAAAAATGGATCACGCTTATGCCCGGCAGCCGCCGCAAAGAAGTAATCATGAATCTGTCGACCATCCTCGAGGCCGCCGCGCACCTCGGCCCGGAGTACGATTTTCTTCTTCCGATCGCGCCAACTCTCGACCGCTCTCTGATCGAACGTCTGATTGGGCGAAACAAAATCACGCTTGTCCCTGAATCCCTCGCTGCGCTGCGCCACTCGCGCGCCGGCATCATCGCCAGCGGCACAGCCACCGTAGAAGCCGCCATGATGCGCACGCCCTTCGTCATGGTCTACCGCGTTTCGCCGCTCACTTACCTGCTAGGCAAGCCGCGCGTGAAAGTCCCCCACTTTGCCATGGTCAATCTGATCGCCGGGAAACAAATCGTCCCCGAACTGGTGCAACACGACTTTACTGCCCAAAATGTTGTTTCCAGCTTGAAGGATATTCTTGCCGATGGCCCCGCCCGGGATCGCATGATAGAAGCCCTCGCCGCAGTCAAGCAGGAATTACGAGTCTCTGACGACGGTGCTAACGCCCCAGCCCTGCGTCCGGCTGAGCGCGCTGCCGAAATTATTCGATTGATGGCGAGTCGTTTGCCAAAAACGGTTGACCAGAAAACCACCAGCGAAAAATCAAATACCACGCTCAGCGAGCCTTAAGGCGATTTCTTGCATCAGACATAGATTAGGCTAAGAATACAGCTCCACTGAACGCGTGATCAGAGCCGACCACAGCCCCAGTTTTGTTCTGCTCTAACGAAATATCAAAGCTCTGCCGTTTGGAATTGACATAGGTCGAGAAAGATAAAAATTGAAGAATTCAGGAAAGGGCAAGGACTAGTTTTGAAGGGATCAGTCTGCACCACAAACGGCAAAGAAACAAATCAGCAATATCCGACCCGCACTGCCTTCTCTGCCGCGCTGTGGGTACTCTTCATCATTTCTATTTCAAACGGCGCTAACGTTCTGGCTCAATCGCAAGACGCGCCCATATCAGCGGCACCGGCCGCTGCCGAAGCATCTCGGCAGGCGCCCGCGGCCCAAGCGCCGGGAAGCATTAACGGCACTGTTGTGGATCAGGATGGCGCCGTGATCGCCAACGTGAAAATAATCCTGGAGCTGGCGAACGGTAGTTCGACTGGCGGAAGCTCGACCAGGGAAACGCTTACTGATACCAATGGGCACTTCGTTTTCACAGATGTGGCGCCCGGATATTTTCAACTATCTCTCACAGCCTCTGGTTTTGCGCTTCTGCAGAAGTCGGGAATCCTCAATGCCGGGGAAAATTTGCTCGTTCCGCAAGTCGCGCTGGCAGTTGCCCGCAACACAGTGGATGTAGAGGTCACAGTGTCGCAAGAGCAAGTGGCCGAAGAGCAGGTCAAGGTCGAAGAACAACAACGTCTGCTTGGAGTCTTTCCCAATTTTTATGTCAGCTACGTGCCCAATGCAGCCCCTCTCACCAGCAAGCTGAAGTTCCAGCTCGCGTGGAAGTCAACTTTCGATCCGGTCTCATTTGTAGTCACAGGCGCCGTTGCCGGCCTGGAGCAGGCCGAGGACGCCTTCAGCGGCTACGGACAGGGCGCGCAAGGCTATGCCAAACGTTACGGCGCCGCGTATGCCAATCAACTAGCCGGAACGTTTATTGGCGGGGCAATATTGCCCTCACTGTTGAAGCAAGACCCACGGTATTTCGTCAAGGGAACTGGAACCACGAAGCAGAGGTTCTTTTATGCCGTAGCGAATTCGGTCATCTGCAAAGGCGACAACGGGCACTGGCAGCCAAATTATTCTTACATCCTGGGGGATCTCGCCGCAGGAGGGATTTCGAATCTCTATTATCCCGCCCAAAACCGCAATGGGGCCGCGCTAACCTTTGAGAATGCCCTCATCGGCATTGGCGGAGGGGCGCTCGGTAACGTCTTGCAGGAATTTTTCCTTCGCAGGTTCACGCACCATGCTCCCCCTCAGAGCTCCACCAGCCCCTAGTGTTTCTTGGACGACATGGCAATCGCGCACCCGCCGCTTTCCCTCTAAACCTTGTGCTCCCAGCATCTTTTAGGTAAGAATCTTCATCATAGCGAATGGTCAGCCCTGTTTTCCGGAGATTCTACTTAATGCAGATTCGCCTTCGGCGCGCCCAGAGCGTTCTATCCAGTCTCCTTGTCTTGTTGCTGCCGGCATTCGCTCCGACCCCTTCCTGGGCGGCGGAGAAGGCCCGCCTGCGCGTCGATGATTACCAGATCGAAGCGGAGCTGACCCCTCATCTGCATCAGATTTCAGCACGGGCAAAAGTCAAATTCACCGCGCTGCAAGACCTCAGCGTTGCCGTCTTTGAACTGCACAATGCTCTGCGCGTCACGCGCGTGCTCGACGAGAAGAACCAGCCGCTTTCGGCCGAACGCGTGACTCAGGATTCAACCATCCGCGTGCCCCTGCCTGCTGGCCTTTCCAAGGACTCCTCCACTACTCTCACCTTCGAATACGAGGGCATTCTCGAAACCGCCGATGACAGCCCAGTCCCCGGACTAAAGCTCGCCTACGTCGGCGATGACACCAGCTACCTGCTCTACGCCGGACGTTGGTTCCCTGTGAGCGGGTACGGCCTGAACCGCTTTACGGCCAACATTAGCGTCACCATTCCAGCGCATATGCTGGCCATTGGCAGCGGGAAGGTCACAGTCACAGACAATCCACCCTCCAAGAAGCCCAACACAAACGGCCTCCCCACCAAGACGTTCAACTTTGTGTACTCGAAACAAAGTTTTCCCGGAACCATCGTCGCCGGCATATTCCAGGAATATAAGAGCGACGAAGCCGGAATGGAATTGCGCGTCTTCTTCAAGCCCTCGCATCAGGCCCTAGCCCCGGCCTACACAACCACCGCCGTGCAGGAGTTCACTTACTTCATTACGCTTTATGGCACTCCCCTTTCGCAGCGTCTGAACGTTGTCGAGTTGCCCGGAGATACTGTTCCCTATGCCTGGGCTCCGGAAATCGTCGGCTTAGCGGGACCTTCCATTACGGAGAAGACGAATTATCGTCTTTTGGCAAACGCTATCGCTCACCAATGGTGGGGAGTTGCCGTTAGCCCCGCAACCAAAGACGATTGGTGGCTGGTCGACGGCTTCTCGCGCTACTCCGAAGCCATGTATGTGGAGAACGCGGCCGGCGCGGCCGGCCTTGAAGAAGCGGTAAAAGACATGTCGGTTGGAGCTCTCGCCTACGACACGGTCCCACTCTCCAGCGCGAGCAAGCTCGATCCTTTTTCCACCGAGTTTCAATCGCTCGTCACCGACAAGGGCGCAATGATTCTGCACATGCTGCGCTGGGTCCTGGGAGAAGACAAATATCTTAAAACCATGCGCGAGTTCTTCGAGACTTACAGCGGAAAGTCGGCGACCATGGACGACTTCCGCACTATCGCCGAAAAGAATTACGGCGATCAGCTGACCTGGTTCTTCTCTCAGTGGCTCGATTCCACCGGTGCGCCCGAATTCAAGGTGAAGTACACCACCTTCCGCCTGGGCGGGGCCCGAGCTACCTCTCAGGCATCCAAAGAAAGCAAACCTGCGGGCTTTCGCGTCACCGGCGAAATTTCGCAGGATCTCGATTTGTTCCGCATGCCGGTTGATCTGCGCATTGACACCGACGGTAAAACCGAAAACAAGAAGATTGAAGTGGTAGGCACCAGTTCGCCGTTCACGGTGGAAACCTTCGGGCGCCCGCGACGGATCGCCGTCGATCCAGACCATCACGTCCTTACCAATTCTTCCGACGTGAAACTGCGATCTTCGATTCTGCGCGGTCAGGCGTTGCAGCAGCAGGGCGATCTTGCGGCCGCCTTAGCCGAGTTCAACAAGGCCCTCGACCTCAACAAAAACAGTTCGCTGGCTCACTACCGAATCGCCGAGGTTTTCTTCCTGCAGCGAAA
>DATNMU010000066.1:0-3543 GCA_035602195.1 Candidatus Acidiferrum sp. | reverse complement strand
TCGGAGCGAGAGGTTCTGGTCAACGTCGAGGGTCCCGGTGCAGCCCGCGTGGCTGCTGTCCCTGCCGCCAATCCTGATCCGCGGAACGCGTCTGCCTACTACTGCCCTAGGGTGAGCTTTCAAGTCGAGCAAAACGGCAGGCGCGCCATCCTCGAGGCGAATGCGGCGCAGTTCCTCGGTTCTGTCGATCTCGCCACGGAATCAAAGTTTCTGAGTCCTGCGGAGATTGCGCGAGCCGCTCGGATGGAGCACAGGCCCTGGTATTCGCGCTTTGTCGCCGCGCCGGTGACGCTCTCAATAACGGAGAAGGGTAAGACTGATATCTCCACGGGCCAGGGTGTCATTGAGTTTATGGATTTCCATCTCAACGCCTAGAACCCCCACAATGAATTTCTTCGCTAAAGAGATCGGGATACTGTGTGTTCGGTCTTAAACGCATTCATCCGGATGATCGACCCAGGACCGCGGAAGAGTTCGAGAGAGCAAAGCCCAAAAGGGGCGGAGTTCGAGCTGAACTGCCGAATCGTTCACCCGGGTTAAAGCGCTACCAACGCCCGGCACGGAAGCTCTACAGAGACGGGAGTCAGCGAAACGAGGACTGGGCCACGAAGGGAATGAATGAAAACGCTGCTTAAAATTCTTGGGTTTGCAGTCGCTGCGCTGATCGTTGTGGCTCTTGGCTTCTACTTCATTGAAGTGTACGCTCCGTCGCCAGCCAACCCAACCCTATCTGCCGCGATTCAACAAGGTTCGATCCCCATCGGCAGCATGACGCGAGAGTTCTTGGAATATGTACCTCACGACATCCCTCCGCATTCTCCGCTGGTCATTGTGCTTCATGGCGCGCTGATGGATGCTAGGTCGATGCGTGAGTGGACTGGCTACGAATTCGACCAACTGGCGGATCAGCATGGCTTTGTGGTCGTCTACCCAGATGGCTATAAGCACACCTGGAATGACTGCCATTCGCAAGCCACCTTCCCAGCCCATACCGAAAACATCGACGATATGGGATTCGTCAAGGGTGTGATCGCCCGCGAAGTCGCGCTGCGTCAGATTGATGAAAAACATGTCTACGCCCTCGGCTATTCCAATGGCGGTCAAATGGCGCTTCGGTTGGCGTTGCAAGCCCCTGAGCAAATCGCCGGAATCGCCATAGCTGGCGCCAGCTTGCAGGCTCCAGAAGATTCCTCATGCCCGGAGCAGGGAGCCGTGCCCCTGCTGGTCGTCCAAGGAGAGAAAGACCCCATCCATCCGATTAATGGGGGCAAAGTCACACTCTTGTGGTTCAGCTACCGAGGTAGAGTGCTGTCAGCATTCGATACCGCGCAGACGTTTGCGAAGCGACTCGGTGTGACTTCTACCCCTCAACAGGTTCACCTCGACCCGCAGAGGAGCGGAGACCCCACCTCAGCGGATGGATTCCTGTGGCCTGGCGCTCGTTCTCCGGTCGTCGCCCTTTACAAGATCGAGGGCGGTGGGCATGTGGTTCCTCAGCCCGTGTTCAGATACCCGCGCATCCTGGGCCACACTACGACTGCCGTCGATATGCCGAAGCTGATGATTGAGATGTTTCACATCAGTAGCAAATGATAAGAGCGCAAGATGTTCTCAGCGGGCTTCACCATGAATACTGGCTCGAAGAAATCGCAGCGTGATGATCGACTTGCTGCGGAGCACAACCGGACGTTTTGAATCTAGGTCCAGGATTCCAGAAGACGCTAGCGAGGAGCTTTGCCCCGATCTTCGACAAGGATCGCGGGATACATCGAGTCCGTTGTGACGTGCGCGTGAGTCAATAGTAGGGAAAGATGGGCCAAGGACCGTCGAACAGTTGACACCGTGACGCTCCAACTGACGGACTTTGCTTTTCCGTAAAAGCTTTGTCGCCGGTTGTGTCCGCGTTTTTAATAACCTGAAGCGTTGGTGCCACGATTGCACTGCACTCCGAACGATGTACGCACGTTTGCAGTGCTGAATTGTGCTAAGACAACAAGCAATAGGAGGGATCAATGAAGGAGGAGCGCAGAATGAAGGTCGGAATCGTTGGAGCGGGCGCGGTTGGCTCCGCGTGCCTTTTGTCGATTGTTATGCGTGGAAGAGCGCGCGAGGTCGTGCTAGTCAACCGGGACCGCAAGCGGGCCCAGGGCGTCGTGACGGACGTCCAATACGGCGCGGTCCTGTCACCGCCGATTGCGGTGCGCGACGGCGACTATTCCGATCTGGCTGGCTCGTCAGTGGTGATGATCACTGCCGGAGTCAACGAGAAAGGTGGAGGCGCAACCGATCGCAGCGACCCCGTCGGAAGGCTCCGATTGCTCGAGGCGAACGCTGCAATCTTTCAGGACATCGTCCCGAAGATCCACTACTCCGCTCCCGACGCCCTGATACTGGTCGTAACCGATCCCCCGGACGCGCTTGCTGACGTAGTGCGTATATTGGGACACGAGCGCGTGCTGAGCACTGGCACATCTCTCGACACGTTACGGTTCCGGTTTCATCTGGGGAAGCGTCTTAACGTCAGTGCGTCGGGCGTGGAGGCACTGGTCTTAGGTGAACATGGTGTCTCGTCAGTTTTCCTGTGGTCATCAGCGCGGGTAGGTGGCAGGAAGGTATTGGACCTCTTTGGGGAGAGCCCAGCGCCACAAACGGTGCGTGAGGAACTCGAGCGTGAAGTGCGCTACGCTAACATCACGGTCATTGAAGGTATTGGGGCCAGCCAGTATGGCATAGGGATGGTCTCCGCGCGACTCACTGAGATGATATTGCGCGATGAGCGGGCAGTGATTCCAATCGGCTGTTACAACCGAACATTCGGAGTTACGCTTTCCTTGCCAAGTGTCATTGGCCGGGAAGGCGTGCATCGCGTGCTCGATCCCGAGATGTCCGCCGCGGAACAACAAGGTTTGCAGAGAAGTGCCGAGGCGATCAAGGCGGCGCTATCTCGCCTCAGTCTCAACGAATCCCGGCGAAGAACAGCTTGAGACCTATCTGGAGCTCAAATGCATAACATGCCGTGAGGTTGATGGTAGTGCCTCGTGGTGATGATTGCCGGGCATGAAGAGTCGGCAGGCGGCTCGGCCACGCCGAGCGGAGAACGTACAACCGTAACGTCGATACTGCTGGCGTCGGACCAGCGAGCGAAGTCTTCTGGCTTGCTGTTGCCGGCATATTCTGGCACTCCCGAACAGATCGTCTTCGCATTCGGGAATCGTTCCTTCAGGAATTTGTCGAAATCAGGAGGAGGCTCGGTCACCACCACCCCCGTGAGTTCTTTCAGAGCCGCAATAAATTGCTTCCTGAGGTCGAGCGCCGGCTCGGCATGAAAACTCGGAACTGTGGGTAATTCTCGGGATGAGGGCGGGACTGCGAAGGCGACCTTTGCTCTTGGCTGATGTCTCGGCTCATCGAGACGGCGGACTAAAGCGACCGGTCGATTCGCTCGATGTGTCAGGGACGCCGTGACCGCGGGATGACGCACGTCGGACTATGCGCGTCGGATTGTGGACATGGCCCCGCCAGTTTTGTTCAAAATTCAATCTC
>DATNMU010000065.1:0-4870 GCA_035602195.1 Candidatus Acidiferrum sp. | reverse complement strand
CAGGGCTTACAGTCAGCGAGCTCCAGGGGCTCGATTGGAAGGATCGCTATGGCGGCCAGTGGCACGTAGAGAGAAAAGTGGTAGAAGGCAGAACAGGCGAGACGAAGACTGCGGCTAGGCAAGAAGGCGTGCCGATTATTCCGTATCTCCAGAAGATCACCGACAGATATTGGAAAAGTTTGGGATGTCCCGCCGAAGGGCCGGTCTTTGGCCGATGGATGAACAATCTGAAGCGCGATCACATCACCCCTCAGTTAAAGAAAAAGGGGATGAAGTGGAACGGGTGGCACGCTTTTCGCCGTGGCCTGGCCACCAACTTGCACGAGATGGGAGTTCCTACTAAAGTTATACAAAGAGTATGCCGTCACGCCGACGAAGCAACGACGAAGAAGCACTACATCCATGCCACAGAACGGGGCGTGCGGAGAGGCATGCGAAAGCTGGAAGCGTCGATAACACGAGAGAAACACGAGAGACGCTAAGACTTCTAATTGTAAGTTATTGATTGTAAAGAGTGCCGACGTAGCTCAGTTGGTAGAGCAGCCGATTCGTAATCGGCAGGTCAGCGGTTCAAGTCCGCTCGTCGGCTCCATTCTTTTCAACGGTTTGCTGCGGAATCACAGCGACGCAGTAAGCACGGAACAACCTATCTGTCGCGAGCAGAATCCCAGTTCGGCGTTGTAAACAGAACACGTGCTGCGGAGGGAACATGGAAAGCACCATATCGACGAAAGCTTTGAAGGCGAAGCTCGACCGCAAAGGCTCAGTCAAAGTGGTTGAGACACTCGCGCCTGAGCGTTACCGCGAAGCTCACCTGCCTGGAGCTTTGAATATTCCGCCTGACAAAATCAAAGAGCTGGCACCGCAGTTGTTGCCTGACAAGGTCGCTGAGATCGTCACCTATTGCGCAAACAGTCATTGACACGCCAGCGAATACGCCGCCCGTGAATTGGCGGCCATGGGCTACACCAAGGTTGCGCATTATCCTGAGGGAAAGCAGGGATGGATGGAAGCTGGGCTGCCAGTAGAGAAAGCGACCTAGGCATCGTTGCGAAGGTTCTCTCCGGCGACTCGCGAACAGAAGTCCCACCCGGCAAACAACATTCTTATGAGAAAATTGTTTGCTCGGATTGGGTCACGTAGTGTGAGCGCGCCGCACCTGTTCCAAGGATGGCGAAGAGTTCGCTAATGCCAAGCCGAGTCACCGATCCCCGCTTTACGGAGGGATAATCTCTGTCCTTACCTATTGAAGACTACGCGATGATTGGGGACTGCCACACCGCTGCGCTGGTCTCCAAGCACGGCTCAATCGATTGGCTTTGCCTGCCGCACTTCGATTCTCCGGCTTGTTTTGCTGCGCTCCTGGGAACCGCTGACAACGGATATTGGTCCATCTCGCCAGCGGAACCGATCCGATCTGTACGCCGCCAATATCGGGACGGGAGCCTCATCCTCGAGACGGAGTTTGAAACCGAAGGCGGGTCAGCCAAGCTGATCGACTGCATGATTCCGCGCGATGGAAAGCCCGCACTAGTAAGGACAGTCACCGGCACCAGAGGGCAGGTTCAGATGAAGCTGGACCTGGTGATTCGATTCGACTACGGCTCGGTCGTACCCTGGGTCAGGCGCATCGAGCATGGGATTTCAGCGATCGCCGGTCCTGACATGATCCGGATACGAAGCGACGTGCCGCTGCACGGAAAGAATTTCAGGACTGAATCAGACTTTGCCGTCTCCAAAGGACAGAAGGTGTCGTTCGCCCTGACGTGGTATCCCTCCCATCAGGAAGAGCCCGATCCGGTGGACACTGAAGCGGCAGTAAAAGACACGGAGAAATGGTGGAAGAAGTGGTCGGATCGGTGCTCGTATCAAGGCGAATGGCGCGAGGCGGTGAGGCGCTCGCTGGTTGTACTCAAGGGCTTGACATTTCTGCCTACAGGCGGAATCGTTGCCGCGCCAACTACTTCATTGCCTGAGCGGATCGGCGGCGTGCGGAATTGGGACTATCGCTTTTGCTGGGTAAGAGACGCGACGCTGACTCTGCAGGCTTTGCTGAATGCGGGATATCTGGACGAGGCGCGGGAGTGGCGGGAATGGCTTCTGAGGGCGGTTGCCGGCAGCCCTTCGGAACTCAACATACTTTATGGCCTTCACGGCCAGCGCAGGCTCACGGAACTGGAACTGCCGTGGCTGGAGGGATACGAAAAATCGGCGCCAGTCCGTACTGGCAACGCCGCTTACCGGCAATATCAACTGGATATTTTCGGCGAAGTAGCGAACACACTCTTCCAGGCGCGTGAGGCGGGATTGGGGCCGCCGCGGCACTCCCGCCACCAGGTCGCGCTGGCCATGCTGGAATTTCTGGAGACCGGTTGGGCGCGGCCCGATGAGGGCATTTGGGAGGTACGCGGACCTCGACGGCACTTCGTGCACTCGAAGATGATGGCGTGGGTTGCGGTCGATCGTTTGATACGGTCGGCGGAAAAGGGACGGTTTGCGACCGATGCCCCGCGCTGGAAGAAACTTCGGGAGGCAATCCATGATCAGGTATGCCGGGAAGGCTTCAACGCCGAGATCAATTCATTCGTTCAGTATTACGGCGGAAAACATCTCGACGCCAGCATTCTGCAAATGCCACTCGTCGGTTTTCTTCCGCCGGAAGATCCGCGAGTCATTGGTACGGTTAAGGCCATCGAGACCAACCTGATGCAGAACGGTTTTGTCGGCCGGTACACCCTGGATCCTGCCGTGGATGGCATGCCTGATGGGGAAGGAACATTCTTGCCGTGCTCATTCTGGTTGGCGGACAATTACCAATTGCAAGGGCGGCATGAAGAGGCTGTCCGGATGTTTGAGCGCCTGCTAGAAATCAGGAATGATGTTGGTCTCTTGTCGGAAGAATACGATCCGATCGCAAAACGGCAGTTAGGGAATTTTCCGCAGGCCTTCTCTCACGTGGGATTGGTGAATACAGCTTTTAACCTGATGCGTGATTCCAAGCAACCTTCGGTGGGACCGAAAACCCCTGTCGATGCACGCGTTTAGAGAGTATTCTTTGGCAGAGCAATCCGCGAGGCCTTTGGGTGAATCTAACGCGGAATGCAGCCTCGCGCAAAACTAATAACCCGTTTCATTGTGGTTCTGCAGTCGGTTCTTCTCTTGGCGCATTTTCTACTGTACAAGACGTGGACATTTTCGCCTGCAGGCGATACTCGCGGCGCGCTGTGGATTAAGCTGGTTCTCGGTTTTTTGTCGGTCAGTTTTATAGCCGCTTCGCTGCTCGCCTTTCGCTACACCAACCCAGCCTTGCGCGTGTTTTACCGGGTGGCTGCGGTTTGGCTTGGGCTGCTGACCTACTTGTTCCTGGCAGCGGTCTCGTCGTGGATCATTTTGGGAATTTCACGCGCAGTTGGGCTGAATCTGAACTTCCATCGAACGGTTGAAGGGCTCTTCGCGGCTGCGGTTGTGGCTGGGTTCTACGCGGTTTTCAATGCCAACTGGACGCGAATCACGCGCACGTCGGTGCGGCTTGCTCAATTGCCGGAGACTTGGCGTGGGCGCCGCGCAGCTCTTATTAGTGACGTGCATCTTGGTCACGTGCGGAATGGAAGATTTCTGCGCCGCATGGTCGCGATGATTCTGAAGGAAGCGCCCGACGCAATTTTTATTGCCGGCGATTTATACGATGGCACGGCCATCGATGCGGGACGGGCTGCAGAGCCGTTGAGCAAGCTGACAGCGCCACACGGGGTATATTTTGTGGCGGGAAATCACGAGCAATTTGGGGACGACAGCAAGTACCTGAATGCGATTTCTGCAGCCGGAGTCCGTGTGCTGAGCAATGAGAAGGTAGAGGCCGATGGCTTGCAGATTATCGGTGTGCCTTACCGGAACGCAGCGCGCCACGGCGAGTTTGCCTCGGTGCTTAACAATATTTCCTTCGACCGCGACCGTGCCAGTATTCTGCTGGTCCATGCTCCGGACAATCCGGAAATCGCCGAGGCGGCGGGGGTTTCGCTTCAACTTTCCGGACACACGCATCTCGGGCAATTCATTCCCTGGAGTTGGATGGCGCGGCGGATCTACCGTCAATTTGTATACGGCTTGAGCCGGATCGGTAAAATGCAGGTTTTCACTTCGAGCGGGGCAGGGACGTGGGGACCGCCGTTACGACTGGGATCGAATCCGGAAATCGTCATGCTTCAGTTCGAGTAGATTGGTTTTCGATACGATTTAGGCCTTCGCTTTTTAGTGCAAGCCGCGAAAAAGCGGTATATACTTTTTCGGTCTGTGGTTCATTTCCCCCAAGTCTGGTGCTAGCCAGGCGACCCATGCAAAACCGGAATGAGAATTCCGATCTACACGATCAAGCCGACTCCCGTGCGGCTGGCGTAGGCGTTCGCACTAAGGGCGATAGCGCAGCCCCCGATTCTGGGTCTGACCTCGACGCCACTCTGGTAGATTTTGTGCAGCCAACTCCCGATTCTGCAGCGACGCTGCTCGATGCCGATGCCACCCTGGTAAACGCGGCGAGAAGCGCCAATCGGCCCATACGTCTCGTTAAACGCCTCAAGGAGTTTCCGGTTCTCGAAACCGGCGACAGGTTGGCGGGACGCTACGAGATATTGCAATTGCTCGGCGAAGGCGGAATGGGCGCGGTGTATAAGGCGATGGACCACGAGTTAGGGCGTCCGGTGGCGCTGAAGCTCATTCGTCCGGAACTTGCAGCGAATCCCTCGATTCTGGCGCGATTCAAGCAAGAGCTCTTGTTGGCGCACCGAGTTACGCATAAGAATGTAGTCCGCATTTACGACCTGGGAGATGCGGATGGTGTGAAGTTCATCACCATGGAGTTTGTCGATGGCCAGGA
>DATNMU010000064.1:0-6683 GCA_035602195.1 Candidatus Acidiferrum sp. | reverse complement strand
GGAGGAGACTTCGAAGACCACGCAAAATGATCTGATGAGACTGCGCGTTGAGAAGTGGAAGACCGATGGGTCCACCAAGAAACAAACGCTGGGAAATGTGGATGCGATCCAGCGCAATCTGCAGAGCGCGCTGCCCGAGATTATTGCCCAGTTGAGAAATTCGCCGGAGGATCTACCCGCGACTTTCAAGCTGTACCGCAATCTGGATGCGCTGTACGACGTGATGGGAGGCGTGGCGGAATCGGCGGGAGCGTTCGGACCGAAAGACGATTTCCAGTCGATTTCTAACGATCTGGGCGGTTTTGAGGGAACGCGGAAACAGTTGGCCGAGCGCCTGGCGAATCTGGCGGCGGCGAAAGAGCAGGAGATTGTCCGATTGCGCACGGAGTTGAAGACGGCGCAGACAGCGCTTCCAGCGGCGGCTGCAAAGAAAACCGTGGTAGACGATAACGAGCCGGCGAAGAAGCCCGCAACCAAGAAGAAGCCAGCGGCCAAGAAACCGCCGGCGAACACCACAGCGCCCGCGACACCAGCGACACCAGCACAGACTCCGCCGCAATAGGGCTTCGGGCTTCGGCTATCGGGCTTCAGCCAAACCAGCTTCGATCCCCGGCTGACCTTCCACGGGCCGCTGTTCGATGAACCATGCTGTCCGACGCCTGCCTAAACTCTCGCAAAGCAGGGTTTTTGGCCGAAGCCCAAAAGCTGAAGCCCGAAGCCCAGCCGCCCCGAATCTGTTACCCTTCCTTCCGCATCAAGATTCTACTCACTGAGCATCAGCATGGGCTTTCACGTCATCAGTTATCACATCAACGTCCCGGCGATTATTTTCGGCCTCGTCATCATCTGCGTCGTGCTGCTGGATGCGTTTGAGACCATTGTGCTGCCGCGGCGAGTAACCCGGCAGTTCAAGCTCACGGCATGGTTCTACCGGCGTACCTGGGTTCCCTGGAGGAAGATTGCCCGTCACATTCAGACGCCATCTCGGCAGCAAAGCTTTCTGGGATATTACGGGCCACTCTCGCTGTTCATGCTGCTGGGCTTTTGGGCGACCGGGCTGATTTTTAGTTTTGCGCTGCTGCAGTTCGGCATTGGCGGGCATGAACAGCTAGGCAACGAGCCCATCACTTTTGGCAGAATTCTCTATCACAGCGGCGAGACGTTTTTCACGCTGGGTTATGGCGATATTGTTCCGACCTCAGGCGGCGCGCGTGCTCTGTCAGTATTCGAAGCGGGGATGGGCTTCGCGTTTCTCGGCGTGGTGATTGGATATTTGCCGGTGGTCTACGGATCATTTTCACGGCGCGAGATTCAGATTTCGATGCTCGATGCCCGCGCCGGTTCGCCGCCGACCGCCAGCGAATTGCTGGTTCGGCTGGCGGGGAGGTCAGAGAATCCGACGATCGATCAAGTGGTGCTCGATGAAGTGCTGCGCGATTGGGAGCGCTGGGCGGCGGAATTGCTGGAGAGCGGCCTTTCGTATCCGGTGTTGAGTTTTTTTCGATCGCAGCACAGCAACCAGTCGTGGCTGGGAGCGCTGATGATCATGCTGGACGTGACATCACTCGTGATTACCGGCATTGAGGGCATCCATCCCGGGCAGGCGCGGCTGACTTTTGCCATGTCCCGCCATGCCGCCGTGGATCTGGCGCAGGTGGTGAATGCGCGCTACGACCCGAACATTCCCGACAGAATGCCGGAAGCGGACTTTCAAACCCTGCGAGAAACTCTGGCGGCAGTGGGATTGAAATTGAACAGCACGGATGCAGCGCGGCAAAAGCTGGCCAAGTTGCGGTCGATGTACGAGCCCTATATCCATTCGACGGCGGTCAACCTGATGGTGACGCTGCCTCCGTGGCAGCATATTGCGAAGCAGCGGGATAACTGGCAGGCGGGTCCGTGGGACCGGCTGATCCTCGCGAAAGGGTTGGCGGTGCTGGGGCAGAAGCCGGTACAGCCGCCGCCGGGGATCGAGGATCACTTCTAGGAATTGAGTCATTGAGCGATTGAGCCATTGAGCGATTTGGTAATTGGAAACCAAAGTCTGCCGTAGAGCGGGGCCTTTCAATCGCCCAATCACTCAATCACCCGATCACTCAATTCCTGTGTCTGTTAGGATCGCGCTTTCATGAGAAACATTGGCGAGAACGTGGTGCGCATCGAGGCGGAGGCGCTACGGGCGCTGGCAGACCGCATTGCCGGGCCCATGGCGGCGGCTTTCCAGCGGGCAGTGGAATTAATGTTTTCGTGCGCGGGACGCGTGGTGGTTACAGGGATGGGAAAAAGTGGCCTGATTGCGCGCAAGATTGCGGCGACATTGAGTTCCACAGGAACGCCGGCCCTGTATTTGCATCCAGTGGAGGCGTTGCACGGGGATTTGGGAATGGTGGTGCGCGGCGATGTGGTGCTGGTGTTGTCGGCTTCGGGTGAGACGGAGGAGATTCTGGCGCTCCTGGCGACGATCAAACGCCTGCGGGTGCCGTTGATTGCGATGACCGGAGATGAGATTTGCCAGAAAAGCAAAAGCAGGTCCCTCGACTCGGCTTCATCCCGCAAAAGCGCGGGACGAAGCCTCCCTCGGGATGACAAGAGTGGTGGCGGAAGGCGATGTTCGACTTTGGCTGCTGCCGCGGATGTAGCGCTCGATTGTTCGATTGCCGAGGAGGCTTGCTCACTGGGATTAGCGCCTACGGCCTCAACCACGACGATGCTCGCGCTGGGCGATGCACTCGCAGTGACGTTGAGTGAGAAGCGCGGGTTTAAGGAAGAGGATTTCGCAAACTTGCACCCAGGGGGGAAATTGGGGAAGCGGCTGGCGCGGGTGGAATCACTGATGCACTCGGGTAACGCGTTGCCGTGCGTCGAGCCTGACACCAAGATGCCGGATGTAATTTATGAAATGTCGCGCAAAAAGTTGGGCGTGACGGCGGTGGTCAAAGATCAGAAATTGGTGGGCATTATCAGTGATGGAGATTTGCGGCGCTTGCTGGAGAAGCGCGGCAAGGATGTTCTCGATCTGACGGCGGTTGAGGCGATGACGAAGAATCCGCGGACGATTGCCTCTGGCGAATTCGCCGCCACCGCACTGGCGCTGATGGAAGAGAAAAAAATCACCTCGCTGATGGTTGTGAATGGTAAGGGCAAATTGGAAGGGATCGTGCATCTGCACGATCTGTGGAGCACCGAGTTAGTCTAGGAATGAAAAGGTGATCTATGTACCATTACGATCCCAATACCGCACTGGAAGAATTGACTGAGGACGCGACCCTGCCGAACCCCGTGCACGTGCGCGACATGATGCTGCGCAAGAAACTTTCGGCGGACAAATCGCTGGAATTGAACCGGCTGTTTGTCGAATATCAGAAGTTTTTTGGGGAGACGCAGAAGCTGGGGAAAGAGATCCTGAAGCGGCTGGCAGGGTAGGGCAATAGTTTCATGTGGGGACAGCCGCCCTCGGCTGTCCAGCGGGCGAAGCCCGCAGCCGTTTTCGCCGATATTACTCTTGAGGAACATATGAGCGCGCGTTCATCCATCCGGTTAGGTGAGAGCGAAGGCAAGCATGTACACATTTACTGGGAACTCGCCGAGCGCGAATCGGATGAATCGGCGTTAAGAGCGCCGATCTATATCGCAGCGGATGCAGAGGATACGGGCGAAGAGATCGCGATCCGCTTGCCGAAGGAAATTGCGATGAAGCTCCTGATGGTGCTCAGTACCCGTTGGACTGAAGACATGGCCCGAGTTCTCTAAAGGCCTCCTGCTGTAATCATTTACAATCATAAATTCTACTTTCCATCGAGAACTCACTCTATGCATCGTTGGTCAGAACTCTTCATTCCTACCCTGCGCGAGGCGCCGGCGGATGCGGAAGTTGCCAGCCACAAGTTTCTGGTGCGGGCGGGCTACATTCGGCAACTGGCGGCGGGAATTTACTCGTATCTTTTTCTCGGCAACCGCTCGTTCAACAAGATCATGGGAATCGTCCGGCAGGAAATGGATAAGATTGGGCAGGAATTTTTTCTGCCGGTTCTTCATCCGCGCGAGATTTGGGAGGCCAGCGGGCGCTGGGCTTTGATGGGCGAAAATTTGTTCCGCCTGAAAGATCGCAAGGGCGCCGATCTCGCGCTCGGCTTTACCGCAGAAGAAGTGATGACCGAGATTGCGCGCAAGGAACTGCGCAGCTACAAGCAGCTGCCGCAAATCTGGTATCAGATTGCTCCTAAGTTTCGCGATGAGCCACGGCCGAAGTCCGGGCTGCTGCGGGTGCGGCAGTTCATGATGAAAGACGCGTACTCGTTTGACATCGATGCCGCCGGGCTGGATGTTTCTTACAAGAAACATTACGAGACGTACTGCCGAATCTTTGACCGCTGCGGGTTGAAGTACATGGTGGTCGAGGCGGATTCGGGCGCGATGGGCGGGAAGGAGTCACATGAATTCATGGTGCGCACGCCTGCGGGCGAAGATCAAATTGTGAGCTGTGACGGCTGCAACTATGCGGCGAACATGGAGAAAGCGAACTCGAAGCTGGAAGCCGTGGAAGATTTGAAGGCCGAAGGCGATGGCAAGCCGCTGGAAGTTCATACGCCAGGACAAAAGACGATTGAAGATGTGGCGCGGTTTCTGGGAGTTTCGCCCAAAAACAAGATCAAGACGCTAGCTTTGATGGCGGAGGAGAAAGACGAAAAGACCGGCAAGACGAAGCTACGGCCCATTGTGGTGCTGATGCGTGGCGACCACCAGTTGAATGAAGCGAAGCTGAATAGCGCGGTGGGGCAGGGCACGCGGCCTATGGACGAGGCTGAGATCAAGGCGCTGTTCAAATCTCCTGCGGGATATTTGGGACCGATCGGAATTGATTGGGCGAAGGATCTGAAAAAAGATACGGGGCTTCCGGTTCTGCTGGTCGATAAGACGCTGGAAGGCCGTGTGAATTTGATCGCGGGGGCGAATAAGGAAAACTATCACCTTAAGAACTTGACGCCGGGGAAGGACTTTCATCCTACTGCGTATGCAGATTTGCGAGCGGTAACCGCGGGCGAAGGCTGTCCAAATTGTGGAAATGCTCTGCGCATCGATACCGCCGTCGAGATCGGCCACATCTTCAAACTCGGCTACCGGTATTCCGACTCCATGGGTGCGCGCGTGCTCGACAAGAATGGCAAAGAAGTTACGCCCATCATGGGCAGCTACGGCATTGGCATCGAGCGCATTCTTACCGCAGCGATAGAACAGAGCAACGATGAGAACGGATTCTGGCTGCCGCCTTCGATCGCGCCCTTCGAGATCGTGGTTACCCCTACAAATGTAAAGGATCAAAGCTTGCTGAATGCGGCGGTTGATGTTGCTGTGCGGCTGGAGGCCGCTGGTTTTGATGTGATCCTCGACGATCGCGACGAGCGGCCGGGCGTGAAGTTCAAAGATGCCGATCTGGTGGGTATCCCTTTTAGAATCACCGTGGGAAAGAAGGTTACCGAAGGTACCGTAGAAGTGGTTCTTCGCTCGACCCGGGGAGTGCGCGATGTTACGATCGCGGCGGTAGTAGATTACTTTCGGGGAACGTTGCGAGCCCAAGCCTGAAACTGAGCGCTGCGGCTGGCGGAGCAGTTGAAGCTATGGGAACCTTCAAGGCAATTCTCGGGCTATCGGTAATCGTGGCCGTCGTGTACGCGGTCTTTCAGATAGCCCCGCCTATCATGTCCAATTACAGCTTTCAGGACGATCTGAGGACGCTTGCTCTCATGGACGGCACGAACACGCTGAAAACCGAGGAAGACGTTCGCAAAGACGTCCTCCAAAAAGCCAGGGAGCACGACCTTCCTATCGAACCCAAGCAGGTATCAGTACAGCGACTCAACACGCCGGGGCTATCCTCAATCTACCTCTCAGCCGATTATTCCGTAACCGTTGTCCTGCCCGGTTATTCCTTCGATATGCATTTCACTCCTAATAGTGGAAACAAAGCGTTCTAATTTAGTGACCAGTGCTCGTGGCCAGTAGGCTCTGCTCCTGACTAAAGGCCTGGGGTCTGGATCGACCACATCTCTATTCGGCTGACGGCCAGATAGCTCCAGTGACATTCGTAACGTTGCTGCCCGATTACCTTGCTCTTAGTATCACCTAGATGAGAGTTTTTTCACGACCTGACGAAGTGAAACCCAGCGACAGTTTGGAGTTGGGATTCATTTGTAGGCTCATTTATAACCTATAGAGAGCGGGCCCAGTTCAGGCGGAGGCGGTTGATGACGATGCGAGTTCGAGCAGGTTTGATGTTGATGCTGGCTCTGGCAATGATGGGCCTTGGCAGTTGCGGTCATTACAACTGCGCCACGTCACTATTCTCCACTTGCAGTACCACTACGACGACCCCTCCTCCCACCGGCAGTGCGACCGCCTTTGCGTTTGCGGTCGACCAGACAGGTACGATTAACGGCTACACCCTGAACACGACGGCCGGAACTCTTGCGACTACCCCGAGTTTCACTGCGCCTGCGATTCCTTCCGGGGACCCGGGCGTGGGGATCGTCGTTGCGCAAAAGCAATTTGTATACGCGATGTTCGAAGCGGAGAACAAGGTTTACGGCTGGTCGATCAACGCCACCACGGGGGCGCTTGCCCTTTTGAGCGGCTTTCCTTTGACACTGACCGTGAATGCGCCAATTGTGACCTACAACGAATACAAC
>DATNMU010000063.1:0-3892 GCA_035602195.1 Candidatus Acidiferrum sp. | reverse complement strand
CGCGGTCCCTTCTTTCGCGAACAGCACGCCATTCCCGGCCTCTTATATCTCTTCGGCTATCTGATATTCATTCCGGCGGTCGTTTATTTTCCGACACACGTATTTCTTCTCTGGCTCACTCGACGGTGGCGAGCAAAGGCCTAACCTTGCCTGCCAGTATTATTCGACGATTGTTTGTTTTGATCCGAACTCTGCTTTGCGGCGGCGTTTATCTTATCCTTGTCTGCATCCTTCAAGTAGAGTGTCTGCGATGGCGACGCCAAGTTTGTTCCCGAGTCCTCTACGAAACTCATGATGCTGAGCAGCAACTCTTCCCGCACGGCCGCGAATTCGTTGAAATCCTGCGTCAACACATAACAGACGAGTTCGATGTTGATCGAAGCGGAAGCCAGTTCGGTAAGCCGGACGCGAATGGCCTTCGTCTCTATCTTGGGGTGGCTTTCCACCACGTTCCGGACTTCCGAGAGGACGAGGCGCACATGATCTGCGGACGTGTCTGGGTGCAAGCCCAGTACAGTCTTGAAAAGCATCTTATCGCGGCGACTCAGGTTCTCGACATTGATGGTAGCCACCGTGCCGTTGGGAATGGCAAGGAGCGTCCGTTCTTCAGTGCGCACGCGAGTAGAACGGAGACCAATATCTTCGACGGTGCCCGTGCGGTCTCCGAAGCGGCAAACGTCGCCTACACGAATCACTTCGTCACCTAAAACCGAAACGCCGCCGAATAGATTCTCGATCGTTTTCTGCGCGCCGAAACCGATGGCCAATCCACCAATGCCGAGGCCGGCCAGCGCCGTGCTCATATTGAAGCCGAGGATGCCCAGGATGGTGAATGCCGCCATCACGAAAACGGCGGCTTTGACGAGCCGCTCGCCCAGCAGCATCAGCGAACCGGTGCCGCTTTGGCCGCGGGCCAGTGCCCGGTTGCGCATTCGCCGCAGAAACCAGCGAATCACGCGCCAAAAAATCCAATTCGCGCTGATAACCACCAGCACAGCTGCGGCTTGTAAATAGTAATGGCGCGGAAGCAACGGCATGCGCAAATAGCCGGCCAATATGCGGTGAGTGATGGTCGCTCCAAGCAGCCATTCGGGTCCGGAAACCGAACGCCATTGCCAGAAGCCCGGCACCTGCTTCTTCATCCACCAAAGCAGGGGAATTTCCAGCACCACTAATACCAACCACCCAACCGCAGCTGCGACGGGAATCAACAGCAGCAAAGCGAACCATTGCCACAGCGGCATGCCAGCCAGTTGATGCTTCACCGCCCACGCCGGCAATTTCGTTTCCACCCGGCGCGCCTGAATCTGATCGTAGAGTTCAGGAGCTTTGCTCAACGTCTCGGCAGAGATCAGCCATATCCTTCCTGCGTTGGGATCGGAAACGCGAACCAGTTCGAGTTCATCTTCAATGTCGCCGGAAACCATGGTGCCGAGCTTCTGGCGGTCCGGCGGAATGTCCTCCTGCAGCGTACCTTCCGGTTCCCGACTCGGGCGGAGACTGCCGACAAACGACACGTTCATCGCCACGTACAGCTTCATCGCCAGCGCATCGCCTTGTGCCTGCCGACGGGCCGGACTCATTTGCAGATACTGGGCTGCGATACTGTAGTTACCCGCCTGCGCCGCTTCCAGAAATCCGTAGACCGTGCCATAGGGAGTTTCGCGGCTTAGCGGGTCGGTCCCAGTCTTAGGGGGAGAATTGGCCGGTGTTTTTGGTTGCAGGATTTGCCCTAGAACGCCCTGGGCAGAAAGCGGCGGACATGCCGCAAGCGCAACAACAAGAAGAGCAATTCTCCTGAAATGAATAGACATGAATTTTTTCGCGCACGGTTTGTGCGGATAGCTCTGCGCCGGAGGAACGGCTCCTAGTAAACTTCATTGTAGCGGAACTGATCGGACCGAGGGCTCGGATTTCCCAGTGATCACAAATCAAGAAAGAGCAGAGGGCAGGAATGGCCGCGCCATTCGCGCGGAGTCGTGCAGTCATCCACGCTTGGGGCGAAACACGTGGGTGCTGGTACCAAAAAAAACTTCCGCGGACTCCATCACTGTTTCAGAGAGTGTGGGATGCGGATGGATCGTCATGGCCACATCGCTGGCCAACGCTGCCATTTCGACGGCCAGCACTCCCTCGGCGATTAACTCTCCAGCCCCGACGCCCACGATGCCAACACCCAGCACCCGCTCGGTCTGCGCGTCGATGATGAGCTTGGTCATTCCCTCTGGACGGTCAAGAGTAACTGCACGTCCGGAAGCGCCCCAGGGAAACTTAGCGACTTTGATTTCGCGGTTTTCTTTTTCTGCTTGAATTTCCGTGAGACCGCACCACGCCACTTCCGGATCAGTGAAAACCACAGCCGGAATCGCACTGGGTTCGAAAGCGACCTTATGACCAGCAATCGCTTCGACGGCAACGCGACCTTCATGGGAAGCTTTGTGCGCCAGCATGGGTTCGCCGACTACATCTCCAATTGCGTAGATCGATGGATCCGCAGTTTGCAACTGCTTGTTGACCTCAATGAAACCGCGAGAACTGACTTGAACTTGTGTGTTTTCAAGCCCTGGAATTTCAGAGTTCGGTTTGCGGCCAACAGAAACCAGAACGCGGTCGAAAGTTTTCTCACGGTCCTGATCCTGCAGATTTTTACCTTCGAAGGTCGCGCGAATGCCAGCGCCATCTTCTTTTAAGGAAGCGACCGTAGTGTCCAGCAGAATTGTTTCAAACATTTTCTCCAGCCGCTTGTGCAGCGGAAGAACCAGATCGCGATCCGCGCCGGGCAGCAGACCGGGGAGCATTTCTACCACAGTGACGCGGGTCCCCAGAGCCGCATATACCGAACCGAGTTCCAATCCGATGTAACCGCCGCCCACCACCAGAAGGCTGCCGGGAATATCTTCCAGATTGAGAGCTCCAGTCGAATCCATCAGGCGCGGTAAATCAAGTTTGAGCGCCGGAATGATGGCCGGGCGAGAACCGGTAGCGAGGATGATTCGATCGAAACTGAGAACTGCTTCGGAATTATCTGTCTTCGTGATCCGGAGAGTTGTCGAGTTCTCAAAAGCGGCCCGCCCCTGAATGTATTCCACATGGCGTTGTTTGGAGAGTTGTCCGAGGCCTCCAGTGAGCTTCTTGACGACGTTTTCTTTCCATCCGCGTAACCGAGCCAGATCGATTGCAGGGCGAGGAAAGTCGATTCCCCAGTTTTTTGCCTGCTGCGATTCTTCGATCAGCTTGGCAACGTGCAGAAGTGCTTTCGAAGGTATGCAGCCGCGATAAAGGCATACGCCGCCCGGATTTGCTTCGGGATCGACAAGAGTGACTTGCATCCCGAGGTCTGCAGCGAGGAAAGCAGCGGCATAACCGCCCGGGCCGCCACCGACCACGGCGACGTGGATTTTTTTATTTTCTTGAGCTTTGTCGGGTGTTTGGTTGAGAGCTTCGTTCATGAAGTGGCTTTCTAATGAGATTCAGCGCTTGTGGCTATCCTTGAACGGAAAGCAGGAAGGGCTGCTCGAATGCTTCCGCGACCCAGCGCAGAAAGCGCGCGGCATCGGCGCCATCAATCAGGCGATGATCGTAGGAAAGCGAAAGCGGAAGAATCAGACGCGGTTCGAACTTGCCGCCGATCCATTCTGGCTCCATACGCGAGCGCGACAGTCCAAGAATCGCGACCTCAGGATGATTCACGATCGGCGTAAACGCGGTGCCGCCGATGCCGCCGAGATTGGTGATGGTGAATGTGCCGCCCTCCATATCGGCGAGGGTGATTTTCTTTTCGCGCGCCTTCTGTGAAAGTTGCGACAGCTCGACCGCAAGCTCCACGATATTTTTCTTGTCCACGTCGCGGATCACCGGAACCAGCAAGCCTCGATCCGTGTCCGCCGCCACC
>DATNMU010000062.1:0-80587 GCA_035602195.1 Candidatus Acidiferrum sp. | reverse complement strand
CTTGACCCACAGCACCCCGAAGTCGATGACCTAACGTACCGGTTACCCCGTGCAACGAAATTGGTCGTGTCCGTTACAATTCCAATAGCCTCTAAAAATATTTTTTTTGGGCAGCGAATTTGCGCGCCAGTGCGCCGCCTCGTCGGGGGAAAGTTGTTTTATGCGAGCCATAGTCACAAAACACATTCTTGTCGGCACCTTTGCGTTTCTGGGTCTGATACCGTCTGCCGAGGCTGGCGCAGCGCCCGCGCCGGCGCCGGCTGGAGCTAAGCATGAAGAAGTTTCTGTGCGCCTGCCCTCTTCCGCATTCGCCGCCCTCGAAACCATCGACCCCGAACACATTCGCTGGCATGTCCGCTATCTCTCCCACGATCTTCTCGAGGGCCGCGGAACCGGCCAGCGCGGCGGCGACATCGCCGCGGAATACATAGCGACCCAATTTGCCGAGTATGGATTGAAGCCTGCCGGCGAGAACGGATCCTATTTTCAAAAGGTCCCTCTGGTCGGAATCACCACTCTGCCCGAAACACAGTTCACGTTGCTTCCGAAGCAAGGCGGAGCAATGCACCTGAAGCCGCTCGATGAATACGTCGCCTCCGACCAAACACAGCAGCCACAATCCGAGGTCGACGCCGAAATCGTCTACGTGGGTTACGGAATCGACGCTCCCGAATACAACTGGGACGACTACAAGGGTGTGGACGTTCGCGGCAAGGTCCTGTTGATGCTGGTGAACGAACCTCCCTCCGACGATCCCAAATTTTTCAAAGGCAAAGCCCTCACTTATTACGGCCGCTGGACTTACAAATACGAAGAAGGCGCGCGCAAAGGAGCGGTCGGCGTAATTCTCATTCACAAAGAAGACATGGCGAGCTATCCCTGGGAAGTGGTCCGGAACTCGAATTCCGGGGAGAAATCGTATCTGAAGCTCGAGAGCCCTGCGCTCAAAGTTGCGTCATGGGTGCAATTCGACGTGGCGAAAAAGCTGGCTGCGGGCTCCGGCATGGATCTGGAAAAAATGATGGCTGACGCGCGCTCGCGCGACTTTCATCCTGTGAACCTGGGCGCGAAACTGAAGGCCCGCATGGTAAGCAAGCTGCGAAACTTCGAATCGAATAATGTGCTGGCCATGCTGCCCGGTTCGAATCGAAAACTGAAAGACGAAGCCGTGATGTTTACCGCGCACTACGACCATCTCGGCATTCGTTCCGATATGCCCGGCGACAACATCTACAACGGCGCTGCCGACAACGCTACCGGCTGCGGCATTCTGCTGGAGTTGGCCCGCGCTTTCAGCGTAGCCCGCGATCGTCCCGGACGCTCAATAATTTTCGCGGCCGTTACTGCGGAAGAGCAGGGACTGCTGGGCTCGGAATATCTCGGCAAACATCCGCCCATTCCAGCTGGAAAGATCGCGCTTGACTTAAATTATGACGATGTCCCGCCGCTGGGTGCGCCCGAAGAAGTCGAAGTTTCTGGCGCTGAGCGGACAACGTTCTATCCGTGGGTGCAGGCCACAGCGAAAGAATTTCGCATGACGATCCGTCCCGATGCCCGCCCTGAGGCCGGACACTTTTATCGCTCCGATCATTTCAGTCTCGCCCGCGTCGGTATTCCATCGTTCTCCATCAATGAAGGCATGAAGTTTAAAGGCCACAATGAAGCGTGGGGTCTGGCGCAGTACCAGGAGTACGTTGAGAAGCATTACCACCAGCCCAGCGACGAATACCGTCCCGAAATGAATTTCGTCGGCGACGCAGCCATGGCGCGCTTTGGATTCGCGCTCGCTTGGGAAGCGGCAAGCTCCTCAAAGCTTATCGGCTGGCAGAAGGGCGACGAGTTCGATGCCGTCCGGGTCAAGAGTCAGTAGAGGTTCCATGCACCGAGCATCGGGTCGCTCGCTATTCGGCAGCGACTAGCTACCGAACCGGCTCACCAGAACCGGCTTGATGATCGACGTCCACAGCGTGTAGCCCTGCGCATTCATGTGTAGCCCATCCTTGCGGAACAGTTCTGCCCGGGGCTTGCCTTGCGCGTCAAGCATGGCTGAGTCGATGTCGATGAACTGGACTCGCGGTTGCGTGCGGCTGTACTCCTCAATCAGCTCATTTGTTCGCTTGATCTTCTGCCAGCTAGCCCACCGCCGCAGCGATGGTTTGATCGATACGAAGTAGATCCAGGTTTCCGGCAGATTCGCGTGGATGATATCGACAAATTGCTTAAAATCCCCCAACACCTGTTGTGGAGTTTTTAGCCATGGAATAGCAAGATCGTTGTCCCCCGCATAGAGCACCACCGCACGAGGCCGGTAAGGCAGGACAATTCTGGAAACGTATTGGTTGACTTGAGCGATCTGCGATCCGCCAAACCCGCGATTGATGACGTCCAGCGGTTTCATATCATCAGCCAGCGTGCTCCAGAAGCGGATGCTGGAACTTCCGGTGAAAACGATGACGCCGGCGTTTGGTGGATTGAGCCGGTCTGCTTGTTCAAATGCGGATATCTGACGTTCCCATAATCCTCGCCTCCCCATCTGCCGGAAAATGAAGAGGCTGCCGAGGCAAGCCAGCAACAGGATAATCAGAGAACCCCGTAAGGTCTTACTCATGTAAGCTCCAGCGAGTCACCACCCACAAAAACTTGTTCGCTAGTCTTCAGTTTTCGAGTGAAGACACGTACACAGTAAGATACGGATGCGAAGAAATGAAATCGCAGCCGGGATCCCGTGGAAATTCACCACAAATAGAGTCGACTTACTGCGCCGGACAAGGCGCGCCAGCAGTTCGCCACGCCTTTACCTTGGCGGAAAATTCGTCATGCGGAATCGGCACCGGCGTTCGGCCAATGCCCGGATTCCATCCCCACGCCACCAATTTATCTTCCGTAAGATGTTCGACCAGTTGATCAAGGTTCCGGCCCCGGTTCTGTTTAGGGTCTTTGATCGATTCACACAACTGCGCGTCGGTCAGTCCTTCCCAGATCATCGGCATGTTAGGCGGCGGCAAATGCCAGGTGGGCGCTCCCGGAGGCAGATGCGCGTCCCAAAGATTATGGTCCTGGTGGCAGGTACCACATTTTTCCGCGGTCGCGCCCATGCCCGCCGGACCGCGCCGGATGTCCATAGTGTGGCGATGGCTGTCATCGCCCTGCCGGGGATAATCTCCCTTGGAATGGCAGTTCATACAGCGCGGGTGCCGCAGCACCGGAACGAAGGCAATAAAAAGCGCTCCATCGCCGCTGGCAGGCGCACTGGTACGCGGTGCGTTCGGCGGCGCGGCTGCATTTAATGGGTGCGAAAGCCACAGCGCTCCAGCGAAAACCACAAAACTACTGAAGATAAACATCAGACTCGCCGCAAGAATTTGCCCGCGCTTCATATCGCCTCCGTCATGCGAATCGGCAACCGGCGGATTCTCTTGCCGGTCACGGCGAAAATCGCATTGGCGATCGCCGGCGCAGCGCAAGGAACCCCCGGCTCTCCGATGCCACCCGCCTTCTCATGGTTGTCGACAATGTGCGTCTCAATTTCCGGGCACTCATTCATTCGAAGCACAGGAAAGGTGTGAAAGTTGGTTTGCTGCAGCCGTCCATTCTCGAAAGTCAGTTCCTGGAAGAGCGCCGCCGATGCTCCGAAAATGGCGCCACCCTCGGTCTGCGCCGCAATAATTCCCGGATTTACATACTCTCCACAATCGATGGCGCACACCATGCGGTGAACTCGTACTTGGCCGTCGGTTATCGAAACTTCCGCAACATGCGCCGAGTAACTGCCAAACGCAAAGTGCACCGCTATGCCGCGCCCCATTCCCTTCGGCAGAGGCTTATCCCATCCCGCCTTCTGCGCGGCCAGGTCGAGTACGCCAAGATGCCGAGGCTGTTTCTGCAGCATAGCTCGCCTGAACTGATAAGGATCCTTCTGCGCCAGCGCCGCAAGTTCATCGACAAAACATTCAACCGCAAAAGCCGTATGCGAGTGCCCCACCGATCGCAACCACTGCACCGGCACATTCACTTCCGCCTGATGCGATTCCACCGCTATGTTCGGAATCGCATAAGGTAGGTCGTCGACACCCTCAACCGATGCCGGATCATACGCTTTGCCTTTCATCATCGCCGCAGCGAAAGGCGTCCCCGCCATGATCGATTGCCCCACCAGGCGCGATCTCCAGCTCACGGCATTGCCGCTTGCATCTACTCCGCCTGCAATCGCGTGCAAGAATGCCGGACGATACCATCCGCCCGCCATGTCGTCTTCTCGAGTCCAAATCACTTTGATCGGAACGCCTGCCGCTTTGGCCACGTGAACCGCCTCCACCACAAAATCGGATTGCGGATTGGCCCGCCGTCCGAACCCTCCGCCCAGAAAAGTCGTATGCAGCTGAACTTTCTCCGGAGGCAATCCCGCGACTTTCGCGGCATTCGCGCGATCCACAGTCTGGAACTGCGATCCCGTCCAAACCTCGCACGAATCGGCGCGTAAATCGACGGTGCAGTTCAAAGGCTCCATCATCAAGTGCGAGAGGTAAGGAACTTCATAAACTACTTCGACTTTCTTCGCCGCGCTTGCCAGTGCGCTGTCAGCATCACCGTCTTTACGCACGCTAGCCCCCGGCGTCTTTGCTCGTTCGCGAAAATCCTGCATCAGCTTTGTGGTGTCGAAATCTCGCATGCTGCCTTCGTCCCACTCCACTCGCAGAGCATCCCGCGCAACCTTTGCCTGCCAGAACGTATCCGCGATCACCGCCACGCCCGCCGGAACCGCAACTACTTTCCGCACCCCCGGCATCGAACGCGCCTTCGTATCGTCGAAGCTCTTCATCTTCGCTCCGAAGATTGGCGGCCGCGCAATCACCGCCGTTATCATTCCCGGCAATTTCACATCGATGCCGAATTCAGCCGTGCCGTTCAACTTCGGCGGAGTATCGAGCCGCTTAATCGGCTTGCCGATCAGCTTGAAATTCTTGGGGTCTTTCAGTTGAACGTGCTCTGGCGGAGTAACCTTCGCCGCCGCAGCCGCCAGATGACCATACGTCAGTCGGCGCGAGCCGTTCAGCACCGCTCCCGATTCCGTGCGGCAAGCCGAAGCATCCACATTCCACTGCTGCGCCGCCGCCGCAATCAACATGGCTCGCGCCGCAGCGCCCGCCTGACGAAATTGTTCCAGCCCTGACCACACGCTGGAACTCCCCCCCGTCATCTGCATGCCAAATGCTGGATGATTGTATTTAGGATCAACCGGCGCGGGCTCGAAGCCAACCTTGCTCCAATCAGCATCAAGTTCGTCCGCCAGCAGCATGGGCAGCGACGTGTAAACACCTTGCCCCATCTCCGAGTGATTCACGATTACGGTCACGCGCTCGTCCGTGCCGATACGCACGAACGCATTCGGCATAAAAGTCTCAGTGGAAGACGGCTGCGCGGAAGCCAGCGCACCGATCGCGGGAAAATGGAAACCAATCAACAATCCGCCGCTGGCCACGACTGACGCTTTCAAAAAAGCGCGACGCTCCAGTCCTGCCCGTGCCTGTTCATGATTTCGCCGTATCATCGCGCACCTCCCTTGGCGACCATCTCGGCCGCTCTGTGAATTGCTCTCCGTATGCGCGGGTACGTTCCACAGCGGCAGATGTTGCCCGTCATTGCCTCGTCAATATCTTCGTCGCTAGGCTTTGGCTTCTCCCGCAGCAGCACCGCCGCGCTCATCAGTTGGCCCGATTGGCAATATCCACACTGGGGCACATCCTCCTCCAGCCAGGCGCGCTGCAGCGGATCACTTAAATCAGGCGACAACCCCTCAATGGTAGTCACCGCTTTCCCTTCAGCGCGCGAGACCGGCGCAACGCATGAGCGCACCGCTTCGCCATTGATATGCACCGTGCAGGCCCCGCACTGGGCCATGCCGCAGCCGTACTTTGTGCCCGTGAGCCCGAGTTGTTCACGAATCACCCACAGCAGAGGAGTGGAAGGATCCACATCGAGATTGACTCGTTTGCCGTTAACGGAGAAGCCCGTCATAGTAGTTCCCCCTGATATTTGTTCTGCTTCCGATAGCGCTCTCGCGACGCCGTAGATTCTACATCTTCCAAGCAACGCGCGTTTTCAACAGAAGCCCTGCGCACATCTGTTTCAGGCCAGCCCGTAACCTACGTAACTTTAAGTCGTGACCAGATAAGTGCTAGCCTCGTTTATGCGCGTGTAATCAGCAACTTCCAAGAATACTAACGCTCGACGATGCCTCGACTTCCCATCTTCCGCCTGGGCAGAGGCCCAGATAAACCGGCCATGCCCGAAATGATCGCGGCTGCGCCTTCCATCACATTGGAAGGCCTGGTGGTTGGCGTCGACAATTTGCGGCACGATGTCTCGCTGAGTCCGCGTTTTATGGAAGCAGCGCGGGCTCAGATTATGCGGCTGATCGTGCGCCACGGCGAGTTAGAAGGACTGCTCTCTGCCGAGGCTCCTCAAAAAAACCATCAGGGCCCTGCTTGGATGCGCAAAGCCGCCGCGGCACCGGTTCGCAACCCAATTGACAAGTCTGACTGGAAACCGCTTCTGGCAGAGTTGCATCTGGCGGCGCTGAATCGCGCGAAAAAAGAAGAAAACATTTCCCTAGATCTGCTGGCGCGCCTGGCTATCACCAAGTTTCTCCGCACGGAAATGCAACAGCAATTCGCCCAGGTGCTCGAGCGTTGCCGCGTGCTCCTTAAGAGTTACGAAGGCACGCGGCAGAGTCAGGGCGTCGAGTATCGCGAACGTGTCGCCGCCTTCCAGGTTCGCAAAAAAATTGTTCTCCGCAAAGCGGGTCAGGAACTTTTCGAGACTCTCCGGGAAGTCGAGAAGGAAACCTTGACCCGCACCCGCCGATCCTTCTTTGGGGAAGTGAAGGCTGCCGAAACTAAGACCGACGAGCCCGGAAGCACGGCCCTCGCCAGCTATGGCCTATTCGTGAATCGTCTGGCCTTTACCGAGGATGGCCGCGACGACTACATTTGCGCTGAACACTATGTCATGTTGGGCAATTGGGATCGCGATCCCGATCGCTATCCCCGCCTGCAGGACATCGCATGGGCTTTCATGCGTTTGCTTTTTGGTGACGAGACGACCAGAGAGACCATCGATTCCTGGATCTGCGCACCAGAGAACGCCCGCGCGTTGGTAGGGACGGGTACACCCGACGACTCCACCGCCGAGGGTGCCTCGCAGCAGGAACGTCTCGCCCAATGGGTGCGGCTGCTCGAAGATGAGCAGGTTATGGAGTGCGTAATCGCTTCGTATCACACCGTGCCTCTGCTCGCGGAGTACGCCCCAAGAATCAATCCGCAGCAGCTCAAGAACGCCCTCATTTCACGCCCGGAATGCGACCGTGTCGAGCGCATGATTCAGGAGCATGGCAAGCTTTCCCCCTCCAGTTTGTACGCAGCCGTAGGCAAAGTCGCGGGCTGCCGCGGAGCCGAACGCGCCAAAATTGCGGCTCGTTTCCTGCAGGATTTCTCTCTGTATCATCGCGATCTGCGCCGGTTGGAGACCCTCAACGCCTCCCTCGATTCGGTGAATCTGGTCGGCACGGAAAAGCTTCGCGAACTCTCGCGCATGAATGGCACGCTCTACGAATTCTTTCTCCCGGAGGAGCAGCAGGCGCCCGAGGAAGACCGCATCCTGCGCCATGTGGTGCTGAAAGCCGATGTCCGCGACTCCACCCGGCTCACACGCACGCTAATGGAAAAAGGACTGAATCCAGCGTCCTATTTCAGTCTTAACTTTTATGATCCGGTGAACAAACTGCTCGGCAAGTATGGCGCGCAGAAAGTTTTTCTTGAAGGCGATGCCATCATTCTCGCCATCCTCGAACGCTCCGGCGAGCCCGAACTCGCGGTCAGCCGAATTTGCGTGCTGGCCCGAGAGATGATCGAGATCGTCCGCGGCTACAACCAACTCATGCAACGCTCAGGAATGCCTGAGCTGGAACTGGGTGTCGGAATCACATTGCAGGAATCCGCGCCGCTTTTTCTCATGGATGGCGAGCGCCAGATCATGATTTCCGAAGCGCTGAATGAAAGCGACCGCCTCTCCTCCTGCAACAAGCGCGCGCGCAAGGTGATGGAATCGCAAGCCGGCCCCTTTCACGTTTACGTCTTCCAGTCCTCCGACCCGGCCGAATCCACGAATCCGGAAGATTCCATCGTGAGCTACAACCTCGGGGGCATTCGCTTGAACGAAGCCGCATTCCGCAAACTCGAGCAGGAAATCTCGCTGGTCCCGCTTGCGGTAAAACTGCCCCCTTCGGCCTCATCGGACAAAGGAGAATACCGCCTCTTCAGCGGCACCGTCCCGGTGGATCGCGACATCTTCCGCAAAATCGTGGTCCGCCAGAGCCGCATGCCGCGCATCAATCTCGAAGATTTCTCCATCCTCGGCTGGACCGACCGCAACTATTACGAAGTCTGCACCGACCCCGCCATCTACGCCGCCCTGGAAAAGAAAAAAGCCGCCGGCAAAAGTTCTTAAGCCTTCACCCAACCGGAAATGAGAAACCGGAAACTGATAGCTGAAAGCTCTTCTAAAATCCAGCTCGCGCTCGCGTTGGCCGGAAGGGGATCCAAAAAGTAGCCTCCACATCCACCGGCGCACCATTCTTCGTGGCGGGATCGAATTTCCATTTGGCAATCGCGTCGCTGGCATATTGATCAAGCCGCTCGTCTACGCTGCGCAGCACGCGCACATTCCCCACCGACCCGTCGGCGTGGATGACCGCATAAAGAATGACCGTTCCTCCCAGATTTTGCCGCATCAGCTCCAGCGGATAAGCCGGATCGACTTTGCTGGTCGCCGAGGGCGCCGATAGCTCACTTCCAGAAGCACTGCTTAAAGCGACACCCTGCGAAGGAGGTCCGCCCGAGTTCGAGTCTCTCAACGCGGCGAAGCGGATAATCCAACTGCCCCCTGCCGAATTCAGGTTCGGCATATTCAGGCTGAGCGAATAAAATTTCCGATTGCCAAAGACTGCGCGTTCTTCTTGTGTCAGTTTGCTGTCACCGTCCGACTGCTGGCTTTGCAACCCCAATCGCGGCGGCCTGACGTTCGCAATAAGGTTCGGGTTTACAGCATACGCGCTGGATTTCTTAGCCCCAGGGTCGCCCGCAACGGGAACTGTGTCGGCAGCCTTGCCCACGTAAAGTCCTGAAGGAAGTCCAGCTTGCCCTTTCACGTTCGATCCACCTGTGCCGGTTTTTCCGTTTGCTGCTTTAATCCTCCCGGTTGAGATGTCGCCCGTCGCCGCTCCTGCGGCGCCCGATGCTCCACGATGGCCTTCGGGGGTTGAGGCAAAGCTGCCGCGGCGATTCCCCGCCGGTGGGTCGGCCGGCGCGCCCACGGCGGGATGCAAGTTGAGAGCAATCAAGCCGCGCCCTGAGCGGGATGGTCCCGCCGCACCGACAGACGGTGGCGGCGCAATCACCTGCGCTGCTTGTCGATGGAATTCGTCAGAAGTTCTACTCGTAAGTGCCCGTTGCTCTTCCAAAGCAAGCTGCGGAGCCGGCGCAATCACCGAACTGTGTCTCACGTTGAAATCGCCCAAACGGCTATTGGTGGCCTCCACCGTGGGCGGCGGCGCGATCACTGCCGCCTGCGGCGCCGACAGAACCATGCGCGATTTGTCCTCCATTTCAGGCGGAGGAGCGATCACTGGGCGCTCCATTTGCGGCGTGATGCGCGTAATCTCCGACGCGGGAACCAACGGCGCGGGTCCGATCGGCATTCGTGAGTTCTCAGCGCTTTTTTCCAACAGTGCAACCACGTTAGGCAGCGCCACGTCGTTATGCAGTTGCACGCTCGGCGGCGTGACGATGGTTTGCGAATGGTTTTCCGCTTCCGGCGGCACCGAGATGATGGGCTGGGCGGAATATTCCGGGTCGGCCCGTTGCGCGCTAGTCGAGTTCGAACTTCGGGTGTCTAACGGCGGCAGATATTCCGACGGCGAAAAGTAGACAACCTCCGCGTGTGTAAAAGTGGCTGCGGGAACCGTAACGCGGGGTTTTAATGCTGGAAATCGCGACCCTGCCCAAATCATCGCCAGCGCCAGAACGTGGTATGCACCCGATCGCAGGAATCCCATCCACGGAAGCCGGCGGTTGACGAACACATCCGGCCAGAACGCAGCGGGAGCGCAATCGTCCACGAGCGAAGCGGATTTGTCCGCGCTGAACATTCCCGTTAAGTTCTGCAGAAAGACACTTGCCCACGATTCCTTAGTAACCAGCGGGCGAAACTCCAGCTCAAATTGTTCGGAATGTAAAGCAGGAAGTGGACCTGCTTCACCCATCCCACTATCTTAGATGCAAACCCGTTCCGTTGCGCGAGGCCGGGCAGAGTCGGAAGGGCAGGGAAGAAGGCAATGCGCGACGAAGTAGTACGATGGAGTCGGGGAGAGCCTAATGTTCAAAGCGCGCGCCATTCTTATCACAACATTATCTGTCGCTGCTTTTCTTCTCGATACCGCGGCGCAGAATTCAAAGCCTGCACCACCAGCCCCCGCAAAGCCGCCCTCCGCGGCTCGCGAAGCCCAGCCCGGCCGCGAGTATTCCGGGATGTACAGCTTTCTAAAAGACGGAGAGTTCGTGCAAATCAGCGTGGAAGACGAAGGCAAAGTCACGGGCTTTCTTTCACGTTACGGCGAAGCGGAAGGCGGCAACGGACCTTTTCTGGAACAGTTTTTCCGCAGCGGTAAAATGGACGGCAGTAAGCTGACTTTCATTACTGAGACAAAGCAGTTGGAGTGGTTCGAGTTCAAGGGCACCGTCGAACGCGGCGACGGAAAAGATCCGGGCGACGAAGCCTACTACGTGCTGAAAGGCACCCTCGCCGACAACACGAGTGACGGAGCGAAGAAGGTGAACACGCATTCGCAAGAAGTCGTGTTCAAGCGTTTTCCAGAGGAAGCGTCGAAGAATTAGTTCCGAGTACCAGTTACAGGAACCTAGTGCCCAGCTCGGGCGGGACTAATAATCAGCCGCCCAGTCGGCTTCTTCTTCGGATCGGCTTTTTCCTGCGCATACACGAGGTCGAGTCCGCCGTCGCTGGTCGACGAGGCCTCGGCCAACGCCACCGCCAGTGCCCGGAACGAGCGGCTCACTTCCTGATTTTCCTGCATGATCACTGGGGTTCCGTGATCGATGGCGGGCGAGACTGCCTGATACGCATTGGGAACTTTCCACAACACCTTGCATTTGGTGGAACGTTCGATGTCCTCATCGGTAAATCCAGGAATCTTCTTATAACGATTCAGCACCATGCGCAATCGGTTGCGGCCCGCGCCCTCTTCGAGAAATGCATGAATGCGGCCCGCGCTCCACAACGAAACCACGTCGGTTTGGGTGACCATCAACACCGCATTCGAAAGGTCGGAAAGCAATCGCGTGGTCGAGTCGAGACGACTGGAGGCATCCACCACAACGTAACGATAGTGATTCACCAACAGGTCAAAGAGGCGGGCCAGTTCGCTCGGCGTGGGCACCGAGTGATACGGCTGCTGCGGCCCGGCTAGGAGGTGCAATCCCCCTTTCGCTGTGGTCATCAGGCCGTCGAGCAAAGAAGCATCCAGCCGGTGCAGATTTTCAATCGCGTCGGGTACGCCGAAACTGGGGCGCAGGTTGAGGTGCAGTTGAGCATGGCCGACCAGCGCAAAATCCACTAGAACCACGTTGCCGTGCGCCTGCTGCAGCGCCATAGCCGTATTCACCGCCGCCGTAGTCGCGCCCGCGCCTCCCTTGGCGCTAAGAAAAGTAAAAATCCTTGCCTTTCCTGCCCCGCCCCGAGTGCGGGTACGGTTTGAGCTGAACCGCGTCAGCGCCTCCAGCAGAGACTCCGCCCCCGCGCTCTCATCCAGATACTCGCCGGCGCCGGCGCGCATGCTGGCCACAATCGTGGTGGGCTGCTGCATGCTCCCGTTGGCGAAGATTGCAAGTTGTAGGGTGTTGGCCTGGAGCAGTTCGATGACTCGAATCGCAGGCTCAGGATTTTCAGCTGAAATATCGACCACCACAACTTCCGCCCGCAGATCCTGAATCTGACGCAAGATGGAATCAGTGGGTCCAACCGGAAACCCCACATTACTGAATACCACCTGTGCCAGGCGAGTGCTTTCCAGCCGGCGCTGCAGCTCCGCTGAACGTTCCCGATCCTCGGTGAGGAGCGCTACGGCGATCCCATGCATGGCGCGGTTCTCGCTGATTTCTCTTGGTGTTTGCATGTTAGAAAGACAAAGTACCCTTCGCCAAGTGACCTAGGTAACTGGTCGCGAGCAGACGTGCATAAGTTTTCTGCGGAAGCTGGAAAGCATCGAATCGCAAGATGGAAAGCCCCTGGGATAGGTACACAGAAGGAACATCCCCCAAACAGTACCGCAACAGTGCAAGCATTCTAAGCCAAGTCGAGCAATTTGGGAAGAAATTAGAAGTACATAGAACTAAAATTCGAACAATCCAGCTTCGGAGGGAATAAGGATGATGGGAACGACCCGGAATGGCCTATTGTACGGGAGTCCGGGGATCGCCCGCCGCGGGAGAAGCCACGCTTTCCGAGTCTCTCGGGTCATGCAAAGCCGAAATCCGGCGGAAGTCGCCGGTCCGGTCTTCCGTTTCAGGAAGATATTCGTAGCCTTTCAAACACACCGCCACGCCAATCTTCGTCTCGCCCGGTCTTATTTCGCTCGAGTCTGTCTTTGCAGTCTTATTGACAGATAAGGTCTCTGCCACTCTCGCCTCGGTCGGGGCGGTCGTAAAGAGCGACTTCCAGCCATTGTCAGCGGCATTAACAACGCGCAGAACCAGGCCCCGGCATCGCACCCGCATGTTCTCGCCCAGCGTGATCTCTGAGGGCATCCTTAACGTCAGTTCAACTTCCGCTCCTTCGTGGAGCGCCATGGTCGTAAATAGAAAAGCTCCGCGAGAACTTAGGTCTTGTGTGAAACCAAGACCCTCGGCAGCGGTGCCTACATCCCGCAGCGAAACTGGGAGGTTAAACGGAAAGCGTTGTCCAACACGGCGCTCAACACCAGCCACAGGAGTAGTCATCATGCCACGTCCTCAAGGAACTGCCGTGGGAGAGCAGGAGCCAGTGCAACTTTAGCGCAGTCTGGCCTCGATGGGAAGGCAAAAATGAGCCGGAGCAAACGCTTGACAAAAAAATTGCCGCTCCTGAAAAGCGAAATGCCCGATCTCGTCGCCCGGGAAAAATCTCGAAGCTGTCCACGGAGTCGAAATGCGCGCTCAAGTTATATTGATCTAGAGAGGGATTAGCGGCATCAAAGTAACTGACTGTGTCGGAATCAAGAACTCCAATCCAAGAAAACCCCGCGGATGCCCCAGGACCAGTCGCAAGCCCCACTTCGCGCTGGCAGGTGGCCTTGCGGGCGCTGCGTCATCGAAACTTTCAGCTCTTCTTCAGCGGGCAACTGATCTCCCTGATTGGCACCTGGATGCAGAGCGTCGCCCAATCCTGGCTGGTTTATCGCCTGACTGGCTCCGCCCTGTTGTTGGGCTCGGTAGGGTTCGCCAGCCAGATTCCGGTCTTCATGTTTGCCCCCGTCGGCGGAATCGCAGCCGATCGCTTCAATCGCCGCCACATCGTGATTGCCACGCAGGTCTCCGCCATGGTGCTGGCCTTCATTCTGGCTGCACTTACGCTCTCTCACAGGGTTCAAGTCTGGCATGTCTTCGTGCTGGCCAGCCTCTTAGGCATAGTGAACGCCTTCGACATTCCCGGACGGCAATCCTTCCTAGTGGATATGGTCGGCAAAGAAGATTTGATGAACGCGATCGCGCTTAACTCATCCATGTTCAATGGGGCACGTGTAATCGGTCCCGCCATTGCGGGGATTCTGGTGGCAAAAATTGGCGAAGGCTGGTGCTTCTTCGCCAACGCAGTCAGCTACATCGCAGTAATCATTGGCTTGTTGCTGATGAAGGTCAACAGCCCAGCCCGCGCCTCCAATGCTTCTCCGTTCGAGCACATGATGGAAGGCTTCCGCTTCGTCAACGAGACCGCTCCCATTCGCGCACTGCTCTTATTGCTGGGCATAGTCAGTCTGGTCGGAATGCCTTACGTCGTTCTGATGCCGATCTTCGCCGATCAGATCCTTCACGGCGGAGCCCGGGGATTGGGCGTCCTCATGGGAGCCACCGGCGTCGGCGCTTTGCTGGGTGCATTAACCCTGGCTTTTCGCGAAGGAGTCAAAGGCCTGGGCCGCTTGGTCGCGTGGTGCTGTGCCGGCTTCGGAGCCAGTCTTTCAATATTTGCACTGTCTCATTCCTTCTGGCTTTCCGTAATTTTGCTCTTGCCCGTTGGTTACGCCATGATGCTGCAGATGGCGTGCTCCAACACGCTGATTCAAGTTATGGTTCCTGACGCGCTCCGCGGGCGGGTGATGGCCGTCTATTCGATGATGTTCATGGGCATGGCTCCGATCGGTGCTCTGCTGGGCGGCGCTCTGGCCGATCGTCTGGGTGCTTCTACCACAGTCGCAATCGGCGGCTTGGCCTCTATTGCCGGCGCCTGCTGGTTTGGATTCCAGCTGCCAAAAATCCGCGTCGAAGCCCGCCGCCTCATCGTTGCACAAGCCATTGGCGGCGGCGAGCCCTCCGACATGACCACTCAAGCCATCGAAGACTAGAAGGCTGCACGTGCGGCCCGCCTCCTGCAACGCTCTCCCTCTTCCTATCGACTATATGCATGCGATCAATTGCATTTTCCATCTGCGTATAGTTCTTGAATACCGCGGTCGGATCGTGCTATACCCCCCTGTTATCTATCCCAATCATTATCGCGTATAGGCCAACCGGGCTGAGCCGACAGTAAGGCGTGTAGCACCGTTTCAAATGGAGGGTGAAATGACTTCCCATCAGAAGTTGACCGCGTTCATTCTTTTCCTGGCAGTATCCCCCGCAATGACCTTTGCGCAAGGCGGAGCGACGGGCGCCATCGGCGGCGTGGTTCAAGACGCTTCCGGAGCGGTAATCGCCAATGCCAAAGTGAATATCAAAAGCGAAGCTACCGGCGAAGTTCTGCGCCAGGTAACCACTGACTCCTCCGGCTTATTCACCGCCACTCTGTTGCCAGTTGGCAGCTACTCAGTCGAAGTCACGGCGCCCGGTTTTCCCGTTACAACCTTTCCCGGCGTCGTCGTCCGCATCACTGAAACCACGCGCATGACGGCATCACTCAAAGTGAACACGGTAAAACAAATGGTGGAAGTTCAATCGCAGGTGGAGCAGGTCAACACCACCGACGCCACCACCGGTCAATCACTCGGCGCCGAGACGATCACCGATCTTCCCTTGGCCACACGAAACTTTCAACAGTTGTTGACGCTCTCCTCGGGTGCTTCCTCCGATTTGAACGGCGCCGCGCAGCTCGGCCGCGGCAGCGTTTTTATCCACGTCAATGGCGGAAGAGAGGACAATAACAACTATCTGATCGACGGCATCACCGTTGCCGACTATGCCTTCGGCGAATTGACTTACACGCCCCTGCCCAGTCCGGATGCAATTCAGGAGTTCAAAGTCAGCACCAGCCTCTACGATGCCACCCAGGGACGCAACGGCGGGGGCAACATCAACGCCACTCTCAAGGGGGGAACGTCGACCTTCCACGGAGATCTTTGGGAGTACTTCCGCAACACCGCTCTGGACGCGAACGATTATTTTCTGGGTAAGGTCGTGGTCAAGCAGAACATTTTCGGAGGCGACATTGGCGGGCCCATCGGCCCCGCGGCCAAGCTGGGCTACTTCTACTTCAATCTTCAGGGCACGCGCCAGCGCAGCGGCGATTCTCCGGGAACTTTCATCAACACGAGTATTCCTGTGCTGCCTACGGCGCGCGACCAGACTACGCTTCTCAATACCTTCTTCTGCGGCGCGGCCTGTGGCGGAAATACCGCCACTGCCCTTGATCCAGTGGCATTGAACCTGCTGAATGCGAAGAGCACTCAGTTTGGCGCGGGCGTAGACGGTGCAGGCTTTCTCTTTCCCACCGTCGCCGGCACGCCCGGTTTTACCAATGGCGCACTCAACACTGGCCCACTGTTGCTAACCAATCCCGGCAAGTTCACTGACAACCAGTTCACCGCGAACTGGGACCACGAATTCCGCGGCGGCAAGGACCGTTTGTCGGAGCGCTTCTTCTGGTCCAATTCCGACACTTTCGAGCCTTTCGGCGCGGATTCTTTCGGTATCCAGACCGGAGGTCTCCCCGGCACAAACAATCTGAATTTCCCCCTGGATATTCCTCTGCACAGCCGCTTCGGCAGCATCACCGAAACGCACGTGTTCAACAATAGCCTGATCAATGATTTCCGATTCGGCATCAATATCATCAGTGACAAACTAAACAACAAAGCTCCCATCACCGGGGCGCAGATCGGGATCAACTTACCCACTGCCACCGGCGTCAATGGCCAAGCCGGAGATCCTAATATGTACCGGCTTCAGTTCGGTACCTATGGCTTCGGGCCCTACACCACCCAACTGCAATCCGCGCTGTCCGACAACTACACCTGGGTCGACACCGTGAGCTGGACTCACGGGCCGCATCAACTGCGCCTTGGCGGCGAGATTGACCGTGTCGCCATGCGCCGCAACTTGCCCATTGCAGACAATGGATTGATATTCTTCGTCGCGGGTGCCACTGGATTTGCCACGGACTTCCAGGCTTTTCTGGCGGGATCCCCGCTCCTGGGTGAGGGGGGCGGCGGACTCGGCAACCACGACTATCGCATTCCCAGCTACGCCTGGTTCGCTCAGGACGATTATCGTGTCAGCAAGACACTCACTCTTAACCTCGGTCTCCGAAACGAATTTATCGGCGCACCCTACGACACGTTATGCCACACCGGCAACACCAATCCCGCACTCGCAATCACAACCGGGCAGCCCTATGTCTATCCCAAGTGCGTCAACAAGTTCGGCCTCAGCGGTATCACTGGGACTCTCAATCAAGCAGGACTGGGCAACGAATATGCTACGGTGTGGGAGCCACGTATCGGTTTTGCCTATGACCTTGGCGGTCATCACACCACGTCGATTCGTGGAGGCTACGGTATTTACAGCGTCCGCGAGGACCTGGGAGCGGCCGACAATCTCGCTATCGTCCCCCCGGTCTATCCCTTCCTGGTTGGTTTCTTTCCCGGACCGGACAGCCTGGCTAATTTGTTTGCGCATAGCGCGGCGTTCCCCAATGGAGTTCCACCGCTGGGTGCCACTCCCACCCAGACGTACGTGCCCACGGCCGCGATCCTGCAAGGGTTTGCTCCTTGCTCTTTCCCGACTCCCCAGGCCTGCTCCCCAACTTTCAGTGGCAATGTGAATAGCTTGATCGAACTTGCCGTCCCACTGCATTGGGTTGTGGGCACTACACAGCAGTGGAACTTCACCATTCAGCGCGAGCTGGGGCGAGACTGGTTTGCCGAAATCGGCTACGTGGGGACGAAAGGCTCGCGCCTACGCTCAACATTTGATCCCGATCAGGCAACATTGGCCACGCCGCAGAATCCGGTCACCATTCCGGGACAGGGCTGTGCCAATCTGCAAGCACAAGGCCTGTCGTGTACGATCGTGGATTCAACCGTGGAGAATGCCAGCGCCCGTGCGCCCTTTATAGGCATCGCCCCTCCGGATTTCGAGGCGTTTTACCCCAACTCCGACTCGCACTATAACGCGTTACAAGCAACTCTGGCTCATCGTTTTGGCAAGGGACTGTATTTTCAAAGCGCTTACACTTACTCCAAATCCATTGATGACGTGTCCACCGCTTCTGTCGCGTTTCTCACCCGGGTCAACAATCAAACCGATGCGCGCGCCTCGCGGGGCCTTTCTGATTTCGACCGGCGGCACCGCTTCGTAACCAGCGCTGTTTATCAACTGCCATTCTTCGCCCATGGCAGCGGCTTCACCAAAGCAGCCTTGGGAGGCTGGGAAGCCAGCGAAGTACTCGTTCTGCAATCGGGTGCGCCCTTCTCGATTTTTGATCCTGCTGGAGGCAGCGTTTATGCTCTGGCCAGTACTCCCTCGTCGACGGCAACTTTCAGTCCGGGGTTCAGTTGCGGCAATGCTCCCAGCCGGGGCAGCCCAGAAGCGCGGCTAGCCAACTGGGTCAATCCCTTAGCGTACACGCCCGATCCTCTGGCAACGCTGTCGAACGGTGCAAGTAGTGATGGGACGCTCTACGGCAACACGCCACGCAACTGCATCATTGGTCCGCCGCAGAAGAATGTGGATTTCACTCTCGACAAGACGTTCAAGTTAGGCGAACGTCAGAGCCTGCGATTCCGGACCGATTTCTTTAATCTGTTTAATCACCCGTCGTTCCAAATCCCGGCAGCGACGTCGGTGTCGCCAATCGCGGGCGGAGTCGGTGGTGGTTCGGCGCCGATCACGTCAACCGTCGGCACCCCGCGGTTGATTCAGTTCTCACTGAAGTATTCGTTCTAGTGGCGTCGAGGACGGTCTCGCGAACCGTTCGCTTCGCACATTTCGCTGAGAGCGTGTCACCTTCTGTTGATTTGTCAGGAAGGGATTCATAACAGGATTTGTCAGGAACGGATTCGTATCAGGATTTGTCAGCCAGGGTTTCATATCAGGGCATGGCTTCAGCCATGCCAACTGAATTCGAAAACTGAATGGGCTTCAAAGCCCCTGCCGCTCCTGGAGGAGCATTCCGAAAGGCATGCGGTCTTCGGCACGCCTGAAGGCGCGCCCCGATAAGAACCTGCGCAAATGGATGACAGTGCGGCTAACTGCCTATTCATACGCATTCGGCGGCAATCCCGTAATCCGAATCCCGCCGTGCCCCTTGTGACGGATGTTCATCCCGATCAGCAACGCCGTGATCTGCTCCAGAACCCGGGCATTTTCCAACTTACCACCATCAATGGCGCGCACTCCTGGAATCTTCGCCGCGAGCGCCCGGGCGACCTGAGACGCATTCCCATCGTCGCTGCACACAATGACGTCGCAATCGAGATCTTCATCCCCGTTCAGAAGCTCAGCTGACAAATTATGAAAAGCCGCCGCCACGCTCACTCCCTTGGGCACGAGTTCCGCCGCTTGCTGCGCGGACGAGCCCTGCCAGACCCCCAAGGTGCGTGAAGCACGCCCGCCAACTCCGGCAGCCAGAGCAACCGTGGCGTCGACCAAAATACTCCCGGCCCGAATCGCCGGCTTGAGCTGTTTCAGCAGCGTTGCTTGCCCCTCGAATGGAACGGTTAGCACCAGAAGATCAGCGCCCCCGCACGCGGCGGAATTTTCCATCCCAGAAACCTTCGCCTGGCTTCCAACTTTTTTCTTGATCTGGTCGGCCGCATCTCTGGCACGCTCGGCATCGCGCGATCCAATGAGAATATTCTCTCCCGCGCGCGCCCACCGGAGCCCGAGGCCCATCCCCGCGGGTCCTGTTCCCCCCAGAATCGCGATCGGGCGCGGCTCAGGCAAATTGCGGCTCCAAAGTTTCCTCCGCTACCAACTCCTCCAGCGGCGACTTCAGCTTGATCTTCGTATAAACCGTATTCCGCTCCGCGGGGATGCGCCCCATTTCCAGAATCAACGCCTGGAACTCTTCCGCGCTCGTGTACTGCCCCGCAGTAGCGCCCGCTTCGCGAGAAATGTTTTCTTCCATCAGCGTTCCGCCGTAGTCGTTCGCCCCAGCGTGCAGGCAAAGTTGTGAAAGCTTTCGATTCAGCTTCACCCATGACACCTGAATGTTATTGATCGACCCCGCCAGCAACAAGCGCGACAGCGCATGCACCTTCAAATGCTCAGCCAGCGTGGGACCGCTGCGCGCCAACCCTTGATGAAACAACAGCGTATTCTGGTGCACGAAACCGAGCGGCACAAACTCCGTGAACCCTCCCGTTTCATCCTGGATTTCGCGCAACAACCGCATCTGCCGCACCCAGTGCTCGGGCGTTTCCGCATGTCCGTACATCATGGTTGAAGTGCTGCGGATTCCGCTACAGTGCGCTGTGCGAATCACTTCAATCCACTGCGCCGTCGTAAGTTTATTGCGCGACAAAATTTCCCGGACCTGATCGTCAAGAATTTCTGCCGCCGTTCCCGGCAAAGTACCGAGCCCGTTGTCTCGAAGCATCGCAAGATATTCGCCTGGCGGCATACCCGTCAGCTCTACGCCATAAACAATCTCCATCGGGGAAAAGGCATGGATATGCATCGCCGGCACAGCCTTCTTCACAGCGCGCAGTATGTCGCGATAGTAAAACGGCGGCAAACCGTGGGGCAGTCCGCCTTGAATGCAGACCTCACTCGCGCCCAGTTGCCAGGCTTCAACGGCCTTCTGCGCTACTTGCTCCGGCTCAAGAAAATAAGTGTCGGACTCACGCGGCCCGCGGCTGAACGCGCAGAACTTGCATCCCACAAAACAAATATTGGTGAAGTTAATATTGCGATTCACCACGTAAGTGACGAGGTTTCCGGAAAGTTCGGCGCGCAAAAGATTCGCTGCGCTCAGCAAGCCAAGCAGATCGTCGCCTTCGACATGAGCCAGCCCATAGGCCTCTTCCAACGATGCGGCGTTGCCGCTTTGAGTTTCGAGAATCCGTTCCAGGCAGGCACGCACGGCGGGGGTGACTCGCGCCGCCACGTCAAACCAGTCGAGGGAAGGGAAGTCTTGCAGCTCCGAAGATGAAAGTATGCGCGGCATAATTCCCTCCGTAGAAACGTAGCGTGCTCATCCGGCTTGCCAGCAAGACGCGCGCAAGTAATTCTCTACAGTGTAGCGGAGTCTAGCGGAATAAGTCAGACGCTGCAGGCCGCCGCAAATCGCCGGCGCCGCCACGGGCAGATTCGTAGCGGAACCCGCGAACGATACACGCTGGCGTGCGATTGAGTTTCCCGCAGACCAAACCCGCCGCTGCTGACAGTTCGTCGGCGATCGCTTCCAGACTGGCTTGCAACTTGTAGCCTTGCGGATCACGGCGTCCCCGATCGTCGCGCAGCGCCTTCATCCCGGCAATGCCGATGCAGAAATCGACAAGACCTTCGCGCCATGGACGTCCAAACGAATCGGTAATGAGAACAGGAATGCTAAGCGCGGTACGTTTCCTCAGTTCGCGATGAAGTTCGCGAGCCGAACCATCGGGATCGGCGGGCAGCAGCACCGCGTGTCGCCCCCCATCCACGTTCGAGACATCCACCCCGCTATTCGCGCAGATAAAACCGTGCCGAGTCTCGGTAATGAGCACGCCGTTCTTTCGCCGAATGACGGCGCGGCTTTCCCGCAGCGCCAGTTCGATGACCCGCGCATCCAGTTTGTACTTCTTTGCCCACGCCATCGACGCGGGCGAGGGCTTGATGCTGGCCAGTCGAACCACGCGTCCTTCGGCCTTCGAAACCACTTTGTGCTTCACCACGAGAATATCGCCGGCTTCGAATACAAGACGGTGACTCGCCATCGCTTGAAGAAATTTTTCGGCCAGCGAATCCCGCGCCTTGATTTCATCGGAGAGAGCAATCGGTATGACACGAATTTCGGCAGGCTGTTTACTCGCCATTGGTTTCGAGATGCGCTGAAGCGCGCTCACAATCTGTCTGTACCTGTCGCCAGAAACACATCTCCGATTCTCCATCGCCGAGCCAGGCTCTGAGCGCGGGTTTTGCCCGCATGGACGATCAATTGCTGCAACTCCGCGGGCCCGTCTACGTCAAGCGCAATGCCCGGAAGCTGTAACACTCGACACGGTTTTCCTGTCGACTGCGCCGCCGCCAGATGTGGCTTAAAGCTGTCGTTTCCAAATCGCAGAGGAAATAAATCCGCCGGCCGCCGCAATGCAGCGTTGGTCCCGCGCCCGTCTGCAGCGGGCACCAGGACGGAACCTTGATCCGGTGCATGGGCAAAAATCTCTTCTACCTCGCCAGCCTGAATCAGGGGAATATCCGCAGGAATCACCAGGGTGTTGTCGATGCCCCGCTCTAAGCAAACTCGCGTTGCCATCTCAATCGCGCCAGTTTCACCGGGATTCGAGGCATCGGGAATAATTTCGAAATCGTATTCTCGCGCCAGCTCGATTGCGAATGGATCGCTGGTTACCAGAGCCGCCGCCGGTCGCCCTGCCCACGCCGCCACTGCCGCCACCACGTCATGCAGCATGGCTTGTGCCAGTTCCGTGCGCGCGGCCTGGTCCAGCACGGAGGCCAGCCGCTGCTTGGCCGACGACAGATTCTTGACAGGAATTAGGATCACGGCTGGTCAGCGGCGGCTCGAGTTACAGGCTTGTCGGCAGAGGACGCGCCACCAGACTTGTCGCTATCGCGTCCGTCAGAATGCGGTCCGCGAATCGCGTGCGCCAGCACGGTTCGCGCCAACGCAGCCCGGTCGTCCGAGGTACGCATAATCGTCTGTGCGCACTGCACCCGCAAACCGTTTCTCCGAAGGGCTTCGGCGGAGCGCGCATCGCGCGCGTCGCAGATCAGCACGTCAAGAAAATCTTCGTACGCCTTGGCCACTCCGGCGATCGAACAAGGCAGCCCCTGCGCCATCATCAGAATTCCCGCAGGCCCGGCAACGGGAGCGTTGCCCACAATCGGACTCACGGCCGCAACCTTAGCGCGTGCGCCACGTAGAGCCTCACGGATCCCAGGTACGGCGAGAATCGGCCCAATGCTGGTGATGGGATTACTCGGAGCAATAATTACGGCATCAGCCGACAGAATGGCATCGATCACTCCGGGCGCCGGCTCCGCATCCGTAGCTCCGGCAAAGCGGACCGAGTTCACCGGATCCTGATACCAGCGCTGCACGAAATATTCTTCAAAACTCAACTCGCCCGAAGGCGTGTCCACCCGCGTCTCTACCCGCGAATCGCTCATCGGCAAGATCCGCGCTTTCACTCCCAGCTTGTCGCTAATTGTGCAGGTAGCTTCGGAAAGCGTCTTGCCCTCGGCCAGAAGCCGCGAACGCAATAAATGAATCGCAAGATCGCGATCCCCCGTGTGGAACCACGTGGGCTCTCCCAACTGTCCCATCGCCTGCAGACAAAGAAAAGTATCGCCCTTTACCCCCCAGCCCCGCTCCCGGCTCAGCAGGCCGGATAAAACGTAGGTGATCGAATCGATGTCCGGCGATACGTAAAGTCCCCACCACAACAAGTCATCGCCTGTATTCACCACCATCGTGATCTCTTCCGAAGGGATGACTTGCCGCAGCCCATCGACAAACTTCGCTCCGCCCGTGCCGCCCGTGAGTACGCAAATCATGCCGCCCTCACTTCTCTGGCCAGACCTTCACCATCGCAAGCGGCCTGAACTTTTTCCGCCAGCAACCCTCCCCGGTGCGACACTCCAGCTAAGAATTCGGGATACACCGGTAGCCGCTGACGTAACTGCAACCCCTTGCTCTCAGTCCGCAGACGCAGTTGTTCCAAATGAGGCCAGGGTTTTTCAGGATTGATGTAATCCGGGGTCAGTGGCGAAACTCCTCCCCAATCGTTAATGCCAGCCTCTAACAACTCTTCATAATAAGGTGCATTCAGGTTAGGGGGCGCCTGAATATTGACATTCGGCATTAACAAACGAGCTACTGCCACGGCGCGCAGCATCTCGCCCTGGCTTGGCTCAGGCGCGGCCGCCATGGGGATCGTAGCCTTGGCGCGGAAATTCTGCACAATCACTTCCTGAATATGGCCGTAGCGCTCATGCATTTCGCGAATCGCAAGAAGCGTATCCACGCGATCGTCCAGCGTCTCGCCAATGCCGATCAGCAAACCGGTTGTAAAAGGAACCTTCTGCTTTCCAGCTTCCTCAATCGTGCGCAAGCGCTTCACCGGAACCTTGTCGGGAGCACCGTCATGCGCCGATCCGCGTGCCAGCAAATCACTGCTCGTAGTTTCCAGCATCAGACCCATGCTGGGCGAAACCTCCGCCAGACGCGCAATCCATTCCGCGCTAAGCAGCCCTGGATTCGGATGCGGCAGCAGGCTGGTCTCTCGCAGCACCAGTTCGCACATCGCTTCCAGATAGTGCAGCGTTGATTTATAGCCAAGATGCCGAAGAGTCTCCCGCATCTCCGGAAAGATTAGCTCCGGTTTATCGCCCAGACTAAAGAGCGCTTCCGTGCATCCCATTTTTTCCCCGGCGCGAGCTACGTCGAGCACTTCTTCCGGCGTCATGGTGTGCGCCCCGGGCTGCCCAGGATCGCGGCGGAAAGTGCAGTATCCGCAATAGTCGCGGCAAAGATTAGTCAGCGGTAGAAAGACCTTGCGCGAGTAAGTGACGATTCCCGGTTTGAAGTTCTCTTTCGCGGCGCGGGCGGCGGCGAGCAGAGCCGGTAGATCGTGGTCACCGCAGCGGATCAGCCGCAACGCCAATTCGCGCGTAATAGCCCTTCCTATGCGCACTTCGCCCAGTTCGGCGGCGCACGAACAATGCTCTTCTAATGCGCTGGTCTTGATGGCGATAGATGTCACGGTACCCACTTCCACTAGCCTGCCAATGCATCGAATCATACATGAGGGACCGCCTCGACCCGCAAGCAGCGTGGTAATGTAGGCACTCGCGAAGCTAAACTGCAGGAACCGATGGGCATTACTCCCGCCGAATTCCGCGAAGCCATGGGATGCTTCGCCACCGGAGTGTCTATCATTACTGTTGACCTCGATGGCCAAGTCCACGGAATGACCGCCAACGCCCTTGCATCAGTATCCCTTGATCCTTTGCTGATTCTGGTCTGCGTCGACCGCAATGCCCGCACTCACGCTCATCTTCATTCCAGGAAGCGTTTTGGAATCAATATCCTGGCTGAGAGTCAGCGGCGGATTTCAGAATATTATGCGCTTCCCGTGTACGACCACGAACGCGCCGAACAGGAAGCCGGCGCGCGTTTCGAACGCACTTCCCACGGAACCCCAATTTTACAGGGCGCGATCTCCTACCTGGAGTGCAAACTCCAATCGACGCAGGAAGCCGGCGACCACACGATATTCATCGCTCAGGTGGAAGACGTGGTTACGCGCCAGGGCGAACCTCTGCTCTTCTTTCGAGGTGAATACCGGAAAATTGGAGAAACAGTGTCAGGCAGTTAACAAGAAAAGGCCCGGCGCCTTTTTGAGGGGGTGCCGGGCCCGAGGGACTCGCAGACGTTAGAGTCATGTTCGCCACGCTGGCCTGTGCAAAGCAAGGTTGGATGTCGCATTCCCATTGTGATGGATGTCCTTGACCAGGCAGGTCATTCTCTGGCGTACCTGCTACTTTTCCAGCACCCCGCCATCTAATACACATCTAACCAACGACGAAATGATGATTTCAAATTATTCTCTTAAAAGAGGGAGCCTAAATTCATGGCAGAGAAAATTGCGAAGAGCGAATCCGAGTGGAAGCAGAAACTTACCCCGGAACAATACCACGTAACCCGCGAAGCCGGAACCGAACCAGCCTTTACCGGCAAGTACTGGAAGACGAAAGATGCGGGCACCTATCACTGTGTCTGTTGTGGAGAACCGCTGTTCGATTCCTCCACAAAATTCGAGTCAGGCACCGGCTGGCCCAGTTTCTTCAAACCGACTGATGAAGGCAAAGTTGATGAACACAAAGACTCCACTTACGGAATGGTGCGGACCGAAGCACGCTGCTCCAATTGCGGCGCTCACCTTGGTCATGTTTTCGAGGACGGCCCAGCTCCCACCGGACTGCGGTATTGCATGAATTCCGCGGCGCTCGACCTGAAGCCAAAGGAAAAGAAATAATACATTTCAGAAAAACTGCGTCAAGCGCAACAAACTTCGCCGCAAAAAAGAAGGGGCACGCGCCAGCGTACCCCAGTTACCGCTAAGTCCTTCTACGCATGCGCGGTTGCGGCCTTGGCGGGTTCCACCTTCGGGGCCTCGGCTTGCTTCCCGTGAGCCTGCGCCTGATTCTGTTTTCGCTCGATGCTGCGCACTTCGATGCCACCCTTTAACACGGCGCCATCTTCCACGCTGATACGTACCGTGGCTACGTCTCCGGTGACTTGGCCTTCGCCGCGGATGTCTACGCGATCGCTGCATTCAATATTTCCGCTTACCTTGCCCATCACCACCACTTCGCGGGCAACAATGTTCGCCTGCACGCTGCCGTTGCGGCCAATGGTGACACGGTTATCCGGCATGGTGATCTTGCCTTCGATGCGGCCATCGATATAAAGCGCTTCCGATCCGCTCAGTTCGCCTTTGATGACCAGCGATCGGCCAATCGTAGCCTGCTCAACAGGGGCGCTGACCGTCTTAACCGGAGTAACAGTGTTGGGATTTGAAGCTGGCTGTCCTGACTTGCCGTTGTAGGTGTATTCCGAGGGCTGGAGCATTCGCAACCTTCCTTAGCTGCCGCACGCGAAGCCTTCTGCCGCTGCCGCAATGCGCTGATCTGGGATTTTGGGCCTCTGGTTGTTCCTGTCCCTTTGGCCATCCTCACTATTTCACACAGGTAAGTGTTACTACGAGATTACGGAAGAGACTGTACGATTGCGCGCCCGCGCTTGCGCTGGGTTCTAAAGCTGAGAACTGAAGGCTGAAAGCTGAATTCTAAATCTTAATTTCCTCTTACTCCACTTCCTGCAGCGACTGGCTAAGCTCTTCCCACTCTTTCAGCAGCGCCGCTTGCGCCGTCTTATGCTGCTCTAATTCTTGTGTCTTGCGCACGCTTTCGTCGGCGCTTACGAAGTCCTGCATCGCCGTTTCGCACTCCGCAATCCCTACCTCGGCGCGATTAATCTCCGCCTCCAGTTCGTGGATTCGATCCTCCATCTTCTTGCGCTTAATCGGATTCATGCGCTTGGTCTTGGCGGCGGGCGCACTCTCAACCGCAGCCTGGTTACCGTTGGACGGTGCCGTCACCACAGCTTCGCTGATCTTCAACTGCTGCCGTATCGCCTCATTCTGCTTAGCGCTCCCGCCCTGTTTGCGCCACAGATAATCTTCATAGTTGCCGGGATATACTTCGACTTTTCCCTCGCCGATCTCGAACACTCGTGTCGCCAGTTTGTCGATGAAGTACCGGTCATGCGACACAAATACAACCGTCCCTGTGTATTCCATCAGCGCATCCAGCAACACGTCCTTGGCGCGCAAGTCCAGATGGTTTGTGGGTTCGTCGAGCAACAGAAAATTTGCCGGATGCAAAAGCAAGCGCAACAACGCATAGCGGCCGCGTTCGCCACCCGAGAGCACGCCGATCTTTTTGAACACGTCATCTTCGGAAAAAAGAAAACAACCGAGCAGGCTCCGCAGTTCCGTCTGCGTCGAGCGCGGAGACGCAGCGCCCAGGTCGTCGATCATCCGCGCCTCGGCATCCAGTTCTTTGTATTGATCCTGCGCGAAGTAGTCAGCCTCAACATTGTGCCCAAGCTTGAATTCGCCCTGCGTTGGCAACTCAGCGCCCGCCAGCAATTTGATCAGCGTCGACTTGCCCGCGCCATTCACGCCCACCAGCGCAATGCGGTCGCCTTTCTCAATCATGAAACCCACATCGCGAAACACTTCTTTTTCGCCGCCGTTGCTCCCCGCTTTCGCCGGATAACTCTTCGCGACTCCCGCAAACTCAGCCACAATCCGTCCGCTCGGCTTCGGCTGCGCAAAAGAAAAGTGAATCGTCTTTTCTTCCGGCGGCACCTCGATGCGTTCAATCTTTTCCAGCTCCTTAATCCGGCTCTGCACCTGCTTGGCTTTGGTCGCCTGATAGCGAAAGCGGTTAATAAAGACTTCCAACTGCTCGATGCGGTCGCGCTGGTTGCGGTAAGCGGCCTGCAACTGCTCGTTGCGCTGTGTCTTCTGCGCCAGAAATTTATCGTAGTTTCCCGTGTAAAACCAAAACCGCTTGTTCCATATCTCCGCAATCTTGTTGACGGTCACGTCGAGAAAATATCGATCGTGCGAAATCAACACAAACGCATGCGGATAATTGTGCAGATATTCTTCCAGCCAATTGCGCGCTTCCAGGTCGAGATGATTCGTAGGTTCGTCCAGCAACAAGAGATTCGGCTTCTGCAGCAGCAGTTTGGCCAGCGCCAGCCGCATCTGCCAGCCACCGGAGAACTCGTCCGTCTGCCGCTCCCAGTCTTCTTTGCGAAAACCCAGTCCCATCAGAACTCGCCCGACCTCGGCCTCAATCGAATAACCATCGCGCGTGCGAAATTCGTGCTCCAGACTGTGGTAGCGGTCGGCCACGTCCGCGTATTCGGCGCTCTCGTGATCGAGTTCAGCGATGCGGTGAGTCAGTGTTTCCAACTCCCGCTCCATGGCGTGCAACTCGGTAAACACCGCCATGCACTCAGCAAACACGGTGCGCCCGGAAAGAGAAAGCCCATCCTGCGGCAAATATCCAGCCGTAGTTCCTTTGGCCACAATAAGCGATCCGTAGTCGAGCGTGTCCAGCCCCGCCAGAATCTTCATCAGGGTCGACTTGCCGGTCCCGTTCGCGCCGACAAGGCCAATGCGATCGCGGGGCGTGATCAGCCAGTCCGTATTTTCAAAAAGGAGTTTGTGGCCGAAACGTTTTCCGGCGTCAGAAAGCTGAATCATGGGCTGGATTTATGGTCTCACAAAACGCGAGTACCGAGTACCTGGTACCGGGATTTGCGGGCTTCAAGGAACTGCTTGGGATATCACGGGATAGAGACTGTTAAGATTGCGCGGCAGGCCGCGCACTATGGCTTTCCGCATCGCGACCCAAGCCCCCATGGAACTGAATGCGCTCCAGCGCCCGGTCAATCACTGCTTCCAGCTCTCGCGCATATTTCACCTCACGCCCCTTGGCCAGGCGATTCCGCGCTTCCTCCGCGCTGAACCAGGTCGGCTTTCGTTGGGGCTCATCGGCAGGCCGCACTTCGTGCACTTCCATCAGGAACGCCTTCACCACAAATTCCTGCACGCCGCCCGGCTGCCAGAACACGCCCTTAGAGTGAATATACAGATGAAAATGCCGAGGCTCGATGGTGCCCAGCGCGCCTGCTTCTTCCGCAGCCTCGCGCTCCGCCGCTTGGCTGTGCGATAGCCGCGCTTCAGTCGATCCCTTGGGAAAGGTCCACTTGTTTCCGCCGTTGGTATTCACCAGAAGAAATTCCACGGTCGCGCCCCGCCTGCGGTAGCACACCGCCGCCACTTGCAACGGCAGCGACTTCGAAGCGCGCGCTGAACCCATGCCATCTATCTCCTGATAGATTCTGATCGCTGAATAGATGTTACTTGTAAGATATTTCACGAATGTTAAAGTGCAACAAAAATTGTGCACGGAGGATGGTTACGAAAGGAGCACCAGTGCCAATATGGTGGTACGACGCAGCTCGCTACCTCTCTGTCGCCGGGAAATCTGCCGCGCTCCCGCCCTAATTCCCCGGCGCCTCCAGCGTCTTCACTAGCCACGGAATAATCACTTCCTTAAAGATCCGCGGATCAGGCCAAACTCCTACCTGCCGCCCCAGATGCCCGCCCTTAGGATTGATCCACGCATCCTTCGGCACATCGCCTTTGCTCAGCAGCAAATATTCATCATCGATCGGAACCTGCGTATCCAGCACCCCCGCCAGAATCAACATCGGCGCCATCGGCTTGCCCAGCAGGCCTTCCTGCACCAGCGACAACTTCGGCATGAATTCGCCCATTTCATCAAGGGTGTGCACGCCGTCCAGAACGCTCATCAGAGCAGGCACCTGATCGAACAAATATTCGCGATTCCCAACTAGCATGTTCAGCAGAAAATCTTTCTGAAAAAATTTGTCCACTGGCGGAGACTGTGCGCTGCATCCTCGCAACCTCGCACGCTCAACAATCGCCAGTTTCGTCGCCCAATACGCGCCCCAACTCACGCCGTGCATCGCGATGCGATTCTTGTCGACCTCCGGCCGGGACTGTGCGTAATCAATCACCCGCGAAAGCATGCGATCCGCTGTCACGCTCACCTTGATTGGATTCTGTCCGGTACCCGGTCCGTCGACCGCGAGATATCCGATTCCGAAAGGAAGTATCGCACTGAAGCTTTCGGTCAGATCTTCTTTGCGGCTGTCCAGTCCATTCACGGCAATCACCAGTGGCACCGGCCCCTTCGCATTTTTCGGCAGCCTCAAATACCCGATGATTTCCTTTCCCTCAAAAGGAATGTGCACCACCTCAATCGGCGGGTCCAGGAACTTTGCGTGCGCCAGATACGCTTCCAGCGCTTTCTCATAGGAGTGCTGCTTGCCCGGGGACGCGGGAACCGGCCATCGTCCAAACGAGTAAAGCCGCCATGCCCGAATGTAATCCGCATTCGCCTTCGCTGGATCGGACTTCTCGAGCGACTTGGCCTCATTGAAATAACGATCCGCGATTTTCATGAATCCCGCAGCCCATTCGTCCTTATCCGCGGTATGAATGTTCTCAAACGCTTCTTTCACGTCGCCTGGATCAAGTCCAATCAATGGATATTGCCCAACCTCGGCCCGATGAATTGCTTCGACGCGAATCTCATCAATATTGCGCTCACGCCGCTCCTCAGTTTGAGCCGATGCACCGATCGAAATAATTGCGAACGATCCTAATAAGAAAGCTGCGAAAGAAAAATACGCCTTTATTTTCATCACCTGGCCCTTTTGCCCGCGCATGGCGCGAGCCTCTAAGAAAGAAAGCCGGACGGCACAAGCGCCCGGCCTTCCTTCAGTTCCTTGAACTAACTCCGCCGAACCACTAGAAGGTAAACTTCAGTCCCAACTGCACCGCGCGGCTGCCGCCCGACCCGATCACCGGATTGGCTGCCGCCACGTCTGGCGTGGCGCACCCGCACCCGAACGGCTGCACGGAAGGATCGTTTAATCCGAATCCGTTCTGTCCACCGTACGGATTGGCAAAATTTGGATGGTTGAAAATGTTGAAGAACTCCGCTCGGAATTGCGCGTGCACTCGCTCACCCAGATGCCAGTTCTTGGCCACCGAAAAATCGAAGTTGCGGAAGCCGGAGTCGCGGAACAGATTGCGCCCCATGTTTCCCAGTTGACCTAAAGCTGGCGGGATCATGACCGAACTGCCTTGGGCGTAACAGCCGAACAATGCCAGCGAATCCGTCGCCAGCCCCGGCGTGCCTCCATCCAGGGCTAGGGCCTCGCTATTGCAGGCTGTATTGCTCGTCGGATTTGCCTGATTATGATTGCCCGCGAAGAAAGGAATCGGCGTCGAGCGCGACGTGAAATCGGACCGCTTCCCGAAAAAGTTCCAGCGGATGGGCTCGTTGGCGGGAGGACTCACGGGCAGCGGTCCCGTGCCGCTGGCATCAGTTCCCAAATCAATCGGTCCCCAGGGCTGTCCGCTTTCCAGCGTCACGATAGAGTTGAGTTCCCATCCCTCCATCATCTGTCCAAAGCCGCTCTTGCCAGGAATCGCATACGTAAGTGACAGCGTAAATCGATGCCGGATGTCGAAGTCGCTGCTCGCATATTCCCGCGCCAGATTATACGAATCTTCTGGCAGTCCAGCGCCATAGCCGAAATCCCAGTTCGCCCCCACGTCATCAAGTGAATGCGAGTAGGTGTAACCGGCCACCATGCTCAAGCCGTGATAGTTTCGCGAATTAAGAGTGACCTGCAGGCCGTTATAGTTCGACCTGTACACATTACCCATCTGGAAGATGTTGCTCAGGTAAGGGAACTTTGTGGCAAACGGTTGACTCGCCACCTCCGCCGACCCGTTTGCTGAGCAATTGTTTGCGTTGAAGCCCGACGCGACGCAACCACTTACCGTCGCCGGATCCCAACCCGAACCTACCGCAGGCTGGTTAATGTCGCGAATGCCCGTAAGATTCGAGCCATGATTGCCGACATACGCTGCTTCCATGGACACATTTGGGGTAAACGAATGTTGCACTCCGAAAGTCCAATTCCAAACGTAAGGAGTCGTCAGGTTGCGATCCACGCTCATAATCGGGCAAGGACTTCCGGTTACTGGATCGCAATTCAATCTGCTGGTGCTCACGTTAGCACCGAAGAGAGGCACGCCGCTATCCCACTGCGGCAGTACCGGTGGAATCGACAGATTTCCCGCCGTGATTGTTCCTCCCGCAGTGTCTCCCGCGGCATCAATGGCCGCGCCCGTCGGAACGTTGCCCAAGCCAAACGCGTTGTTAAAGGCCAGCATCGCTTCCCAGTTAATCGTTTCATAAACCAGGCCGCCCCCGCCCCTGATCACGGTGTTTCCTTTTCCCGTCACGTCCCACGCGAAACCAACCCGCGGGGCGAAGTCTTTATGGTCAGGGTTATAGGGACCGTTCACACCATGCTGGCCCGCCTGAATCAAGCCAGTCGGCGAGTTGGGATCGAAATTTCCCAGAAGATTGTGCGCCTCTGTCATGACCGTGCTGTATTCATATCGCAACCCGTAGTTCACCGTCAGCGTCCTGGTCACCCGCCAGTCGTCCTGAAAGAACGCTCCGTAGGCCCAGTTGTGAAGTTGCAGATTAGGATTGCCCACCTGCACCGACGCCTTGAAAGGATCGCCGGCAAAAAAATCTTCCAGCGCCGTGGAGTTGGCGAGGGCCACGCCTCCCAGGAACGTGATGCTTCCCCTCGCATTGCCAAACGCACCGCCATTTACGGCGTTGCGGTGCAGTTCGCCGCCGAATTTAAAAGCATGTTTTCCCGCAGTATAAGAAACGTGATCGATGAATTGAGTAATCGAATCCGGGCCTTGAAATTTCGGCCACTTGAATCCACCCAAACCCGGCACGAAAGCTCCCGCGAAGCCGATGCGCGGCAGTCCGCCAGTGAACGGTCCGCTCACGCCCGTGTCTAGACCGTAAGCTGACGCCGGCGTGTTCAGGTCGCCCGGCAGCGTGGGTTGGTAGAGGCGGTTGTAGCCAAACCTGGCTTCGTTCACCCATTGCGCATTCGGCGTGAAAACCCAGTTCCCACCCACCACCTGAGCGCGTGTATGGATCTTTGATCGCCACTTGGACTGTAACTCCGGAAAATCTTCCACCGTCCCATTGTTGTTTCCAAAGAAATACATCCCGCTGACGCTATTGCGCTGATTGACGCTGTAGTCCACTTTGCCAATCACATTGTCGACGCCCACATTGTTGGGAAATCCCTGCACGATGTTGATGCTTTGCGTGTTGTTCGTCGGGAAGCCTGTGCCGTTGCAGGTCACCGTGGCAGTGGCCCCTGCGCCAGCGACGTTGCAGCCGGAGATCAAGAGGCTGGCTGGGCTAATGGTTTGGCCGTTGGCCAGCAAATCGTCAATCGCATTCGGAATGCTGCCGCCGCAATCGCCGGTAACCAGAGGTGAAGTACAGTTCCCCGCTGACGGCAGCGATGCCATCGAAGGCGTGCTCACACTGTAAGAGTTTCCTACATCGTAGCGCTGGCCCTCATACGCGCCGAAGAAAAAAGCCTTATCTTTGATGATCGCCCCGCCGAAACTTCCTCCAAACTGTTCCAGCGTCCGCGGATTTTTCGGAGCCGGAGTCGCGTTGAAATAATTGCGAGCATCCAACGCACCATCGCGGCCAAAAGCGAACGCACTGCCGTGAAAAGTGTTGGTTCCAGATTTTAGTCCCACGTTAACTACCGCGCCCGGCTTCCACCCATATTCCGCCGGAGGATTTTCCTGAACGTTGAACTCCTGAATCGCATCAATCGGCAGGATCGTCGCCGAATCTCCCGCAATGCCGGCCCCGTTGATAATTCCCTGGCCGGAAAACGGCTCGCTGTTGAATAGCCCTTCCACAAAATATGCATTGTCTTCGGCGCGCAGCCCGTCGGTGCTCGTCGTCGAGAATCCGCCGCCCGGATAACGCATCACGCCCGGCCGGAGCTGTAGCAAATTTTCATAATTGCGCCCGTTCAGCGGCAAGTCGTTGATCTCTTGATTGCTCAACGTTCCGCCCAAAGTTGCCGAGGTCGTATTCACCAAAGCCACATCTTCGGTCACAGTCACCACTTCAGAAACATTTCCCGGCTGCAGGCTGAAATCGGCGCGCACGTCAGTGGCAACTTCCACCGTAACGCTGGGCCGTTCCACCGCTTTGAATCCCTTCGCTTCTGCATGAATTTTGTACGTTCCCGGCGCCACCTCGGCAGCCACATAATCCCCCGACCCATCGGTCGTCAGATTTCGCGATGTCCCGCGCTGCACATCGGTGACAATCACCGTTGCGCCCGCCACTGCGGCTCCGCTCTGGTCCGTGATGCTGCCAAGGATGCGTCCAGCTGTCGATTGCGCCACTGCGGGTAGGCTCGTTAAGCTCCATGCAAGAACGAAAAGCACAATGTGGTAGGTCAACATAGCCTTATTGCCCGCGGACAGGGCGGTGCGTCGGGATGTCATTCGGAATTCCTCCGTTTTACTGGTCCGACAGCCATACCACCGCTCGGTGGTCGAAGTCAAGAAAATTTTCGAAACTGTGTACCCGGGCGCTATCTTCCCCTCTCCGAAAGTGCGCTTTCAATTATGCTTGCGCAACCTATAGCAGAGTGTTATTGTGGGTAGCTGTCATACCACCATACCTAAAGACCGCCATGTCCGTTTCTCCCTCCAATCCGCTCGCCAGCTCTCACAAGTCTCTGGACCTGCGGTATAGTAGCCAGACCATCGCCAGTTCCCCAAAACTGGCTCCTGCGGGGGAAACTGCTGTGTATAAAGTCGTCCGCACTTCGCGTCTGTACGAGCAAATCGTTCAGCAGATCGAAGACTCCGTTCTCAATGGCACGTTGAAACCAGGCGATCAATTGCCCGCCGAGCGCGAACTCGCCCAGCGTCTCGGGGTGAGCCGCACTGCCGTGCGCGAAGCTGTGAAGGCGCTCCGCGAAAAAGGTTTGGTCGAAGCCTACTCAGGCCGCGGCACTTTCGTCACGGACGGAACTTCGCAGGCCGCCCGCCAGTCTTTTGATCTGATGGTGAAAATCGGTCAGCAGGAGGGCGCGCCTCATCTTGCCGAACTGCGGTTGATCCTCGAGCCCGGAATCGCCGCGTTGGCCGCAGTTCGCGCCAAAGAAGACGATCTCGTTGCCCTTCGCGAAGCCGTTGCCGTCATGGACCGCGCCCAGGATGATCCCGAGGCCTACATCGAAGCCGATCTCGATTTCCATCTTGCTCTCGCGGAAACCGTTGCCAATCCTTTAATACTTTCCCTGATCGATTCCATCGTCGGCCTTTTGCGCGAGCAACGCATAAAAATTTTTAACGTGGAGGGCGGCCCTCAGCGTGGCCAGATTCATCACAAGCGCATCCTCGAAGCCATGGAGCGCCGCGATGCTGAAATGGCCCGCACCTCCATGCGCGCCCATCTCGAGCAAGTGCGCGAAGATTCCAAAGCATCCCCCGGCACCAAAGTTGTTCCCCCGGGCAAACCATCGCCCGTAGTGAAGTCTTAAAACGGCAGGGCTCAAGCCGCGTCGCAGCAGGAGAGAGGTTTTGAAAGGGTGCGGCTTCAGCCGTGCAGCAGGCAGAGAAGTTTTGAAAGGGCGCGGCTTCAGCCGCGCCGCTAGGGCCAACAATAATAATTCCGGGGCTTTAGCCCCCGCGGAGGTTTTCGACCGCATGGCAAAACTTGGCTTCATCGGTCTCGGCGTAATGGGCAGCCAGATGGTCAACCGTCTGCTCAGCAAAGGTCACTCCGTCACCGGCTACAACCGCACGCGCTCCAAGGCCAATTGGCTGGTTGAAAAGGGCATGAAGTGGGCCGACTCCCCACGCGCCGTTGCCAGCGCTTCCGATTTCACCTTCGCGATGGTTACCAACTCTGCCGCCATCGCCGCCATCACCGAAGGTCCCGATGGAATGCTCGCCGGCCTGAGCGCCGGAAAAATCTTTATCGATATGAGCACCGTCAGTCCAACGGTCAGCCGCGCGCTCGCCGCCAAAGTCCGCGAGAAGGGTGCGGATATGGTCGACTCGCCCGTTTCCGGCAGCGTCATCACTCTGCAGGAAGGCAAGCTCTCGGTCATGGTCGGCGGTCGTCGCGACACCTTCGAAAAAGTGAAACCTCTGCTTCTCGATATCGGTCCCAAAGTCACCTACGTCGGTGACAACGGTCTCGCTTTATCCATGAAGATCGCCGTGAACCTGAGCCTCGCCGTGCAGATGCTCGCCTTCTCCGAAGGCGTGCTGCTGGCGGAGAAAAGCGGCATTACCCGCGAAACTGCCGTCGACGTGCTCGTCCACAGCGCAATCGCTTCGCCCATGATTCAGTACCGCGGTCCGTTCGTTCTGCAGCAACCTGAAGAAGCCTGGTTCGACGTAAACATGATGCAAAAAGATATGGTCCTCGCCATGGACCTTGGCCGCCAACTCGATGTCCCCTTGCCCACCACTGCCGTAAGCAACGAAATTCTCACCGCCGCTCGCGGCATGGGCTGGACCAAATATGATTTCGCCTGCATGTTCGACGTGCTCGCCGCCATGTCCGGAGTTTCGACTCCGGTGACCAAGGGGGGAAAGAAAGTATGACCACCGCAACCTCCAAGCCCCAAGCCGGTCGGGAAACAACCGGCGCCGCGACTGAAAAAGAAAAGTGGCTGCATGCTTATCGCCAGATGGTCAGCATCCGCCTGTTTGAAGAGCAAGTGAACGAGGTCTACACCCGCGCCCTCATGCCCGGCCTGGCGCATCTATATAGCGGCGAAGAAGCCATCGCCGTGGGAATCTGCGAAGTTCTGCGTGTCGACGATTACATCACCAGCACCCATCGCGGCCATGGACACTGCCTCGCGAAAGGCGCATCTCCCGATCGCATGTTCGCCGAGTTGCTCGGAAAGGAAGCGGGCTATTGCCGTGGCAAAGGCGGATCGATGCACATCGCTGATCCCGCAACCGGCAACCTCGGAGCGAATGCAATCGTCGGCGGCAGCGTGGGCATCGCCACCGGAGCGGCTTTCACCGCGAAGACTCTCGGCACCGATCGCGTCGCCGTCTGCTTTTTCGGAGAAGGCGCTCTCGGTCAGGGATCGCTCTACGAAGTCATGAATCTTGCGCAACTCTGGACGCTGCCCGTCATCTACGTCTGCGAAAACAATCAATACAACGAATACACGCATTATCAGGAAACCACCGCCGGCACCATTCTCGGCCGCGCCACCGCCTTCGGCCTCGAAGCTGCCAGCGTTGATGGTCAAGACGTGAGAGCCGTGAATGAAGTCGCGACGCGCCTGATCAAGCGCGCCCGCTCCGGCGGCGGCCCTGCATTTCTGCAGTGCGACACCTACCGCTATTCAGGTCATCACGTCGGCGACATCAATCGCGAATACTATCGCTCCAAGCAGGAAGAACATCTCTGGAAGACCGATCGCGATCCCATTCTCGTATTAGCGAAGTGGTTGATCGACCGGGGACACTCTGATCCCGCAGCGCTTGATGCAATCACATCCGAAGTTCGCTCCACCATGGAAGCCGCGGTAAAGTTCGCCATTGCCGCTCCGTATCCCAATGTCGATGAAGTGGAGAAGCACGTCTATGCCTGAGCGCGAACTTACATTTGCGCAAGCCGTGCGCGAAGCTCTCGCCGAAGAAATGCGCCGCGACTCGCGCGTCTGCATCATCGGCGAAGATGTGGCTGAAGCCGGTACGCCGTTCAAAGTCCTCTCCGGCCTAGTCGAGGAATTCGGCGCAAAGCGCGTCGTCGATACTCCAATCTCCGAAGCCGGATTCACCGGAGTCGCAGTCGGCGCCGCCATGACCGGCCTGCGTCCCGTAGTCGACATTATGTTCGGCGACTTCATCACCCTCACCATGGACCAGATGGTCAACCAGGCCGCCAAAGCTCACTACATGTCCGGTGGCCACTGGAAGGTCCCCATGGTGATGCGCACGACTCTGGGCGCCACGCGCCGCTCCGCCGCGCAGCACTCGCAATCCCTGCACGCTTGGTTCAGCCACGTGCCCGGATTGAAAGTGGTTCTCCCCTCCACGCCCTACGACGCGAAGGGCTTGCTGAAAACCGCAATCCGCGATGAGAACCCGGTCGTCTTCTTCGAAGATAAAATGATGTACAAATTAAAGGGCCCGGTTCCCGAAGACGATTACACCATCCCACTCGGCGTCGCCGATGTGAAGCGCTCCGGTGACGACATCACTCTCGTCGCCACCAGTAGCATGGTGCAAGTCGCGCTGGGCGCTGCGGTGTTATTGGACAAGGAAGGCATCAGCGCCGAAGTCGTCGATCCTCGCACCACCTGGCCGCTGGATGAAAAAACTTTGATCGACTCCGCGAAGAAAACTTCGCGGGTAATCGTCCTCGACGAAGGCTACGGCCGCTACGGCGTGACCGCGGAACTCGCCGCCGTAATCGCAGAAGGAGCATTCTACGATCTCGACGCACCGGTGAAAAGAATGGGTGCCATGCATGTACCGATCCCATTCTCTCCGCCATTAGAAGACGCAACCGTCCCGACGGAGCAAACAGTATTCGAAACAGCAAGAATGATGTGCAAGCCCTCTTAAGTGTGTGCAATTGGTTAGGTTCAAGCTAGAAGCTAATAGCTAGAAGCTAGGAGCTGAATTATGGCATTAAAAACCCACGGAACCATGGCCGTCGATTGGGAAAATCGAATCGATTTCGATCGCCTGCGCCGCGAGCGCCTGGCCAAAGCCAAAGCTCTGCTCGCGAAGTCCGAGATGGGCGCGCTGCTCTGTTTCGACATGAACAACGTGCGCTATCTCACCTCCACGCACATCGGCACCTGGGCGCAGGATAAAGCCAATCGCTTCACTCTGCTCCCGCAAAACGACGAGCCGATTCTCTGGGACTTCGGCTCTGCAGCCAAGCACCATCAGCTGAATTGTCCCTGGCTCGATGGCCGCTCGCATTCTGGAATCTCGATGCTCCGCGGCGCGATGACGCCAGAAATGGGCCGCGCCGAAAATGTTGCCAGGAAAATCCGCATCGAACTCGAAAAGCGCGGCTTGCACAAGGAACCTGTCGGCATCGACATTATCGAACTGCCAGTGCTGTTTGCGCTGCAGCGCGAAGGCATTACCGTAGTCGACGGTCAGGCGCTAATGTCGGAAGCGCGTGTCATCAAAACCCAAGACGAAATCGCACTCCTCAACACTTCCGCGATGATGGTCGACGCCGCCTACGACGAACTCTATCGCGCCATGAAACCCGGCCTGCGCGAAAACGAAGCCGTCGGCCTCGTAAGCAAAGTTCTCTACGATCTCGGATCGGAATACGTCGAAGCGGTGAACGCAATCTCCGGCGAGCGCTGCAACCCGCACCCGCACGTTTTTTCAGATCGCGTACTGCGTCCCGGCGATCCGGTCTACTACGACATTCTGCATTCCTACATGGGATATCGCACCTGCTACTACCGCTGCTTCACCGTCGGCTACGCTTCGCATGCCATGGTCGACGCCTACAAGCGCTGCCGCGATTATCTCGATGCCGCCATCGAACTCGTCCGCCCCGGCCGCACCACCGCCGAGATTGCCGCAGTCTGGCCGAAGGCGCAGGATTTTGGTTTCAAGAATGAAGAAGACGCGTTCGCCCTGCAATACGGCCACGGCATCGGCCTTGCCATCTGGGAGAAGCCCGTTATCAGCCGCCTGGTTTCCTTCGAGCATCCAGTCACCATCGAACCGGGCATGGTGTTCGCGCTCGAAACTTTCTGGCCCTCCACCGATGGCTGGAGCGCCGCGCGCATCGAAGAGGAAATCGTAGTCACGCCGACCGGGCACGAAGTCATCACGCGCTTCCCGGCAGAACAGTTGCTGGTAGCCGGCGCCCACTATCACACCGTCAATGGCCCGCTTCCCACCACGCGCGAAAGTGAAGCTCCCGCCAGCGAACATGTGCTGGAGATGATCGACGCCAGCGCAAAAAATGAGCGTGTAGGAGTGGGCGACTGAAATCGTCTCAAATCAGAAGCGAGTGACAGCTAGAGTATGCCTATGCCGCAAACCGCATTCACCGCAGCAGCCTTAGGTGCCGGATGGCGACCTGTCGGGGGGCAGCTACTGGCTTCGTACGTGCTTCTGCTAAGCGGTTATCAGGATATTGGGTTGCGCGTTCGAATTGGTGCGGCCTTCGGGTTCTTCGTGGCTTTGGCATTTGGCACGTCGGCCCTGGCTACTGCTGTCTGGGCCGAACTTTGGAGTGGTGTCGCGATCTGCGCTGTCGCTCTTTGCTTCGAGATATGGTTGATCGTACGCTGGTGGAGTCGGAGGGCTTCGCCGTAAAGTCGCGGCTTGCGCGCGGCGGCCGTTGATATCAAAAATTACTGCACAGACGCATACCGGTTCCAGGACTGGGAAAACTATGGCCTTCAGCGTTGTTATGCCCGCTCTCGAGATGGCGCAGGAAACCGGCAAGCTCATCGCTTGGCGGAAAAAAGAAGGTGACCGTGTCACCAAGGGCGAGCCTCTTCTCGAAATTGAGACCGACAAAGCCGTAATGGAAGTGGAAGCAACCGCAGACGGCATCCTCGCCGGAGTCACAGGAATAGTCGGAGCAGACATTCCCGTAGGCCAGACCATCGCCTGGATCATCGCGCCCGGCGAGAAACCGCCGACCGAACAAGAATCAGGCGCGGCAGCGCCGGCTGCTCGAGGAAAAACGGAATCCCACGCTGCGCCCGTCGCTTCGAGTGTCCCCGAATCATCTGCTGCGGCCAGCGCCAAAATTTCTCCGAAGGCGCGCCGCCTCGCCAAAGAATTAGGAGTGGATCTTGCCGGCCTGCGCGGTTCTGGCCCCAGCGGGGAGATTCTCGCCTCCGATATCCAAGCTGCCGCCACGCCCATCGCCTCAAGCGCCTCAGCGCCAGCAAAATCAGCAAACCTCGATGTCCCCACGACCCTCGGCCGCCTCATGGCCGAACGCACCACCCAAAGCTGGACCACCGTCCCCCACTTCTTCGTGACGCGCGAGATCGATGCCACAGCACTCAACGCGTATCGCGAAAAAATGGTCGGCGACATCGAACGCACACATAGCGTCCGCATCACGCATACCGATCTTCTGGTCGCACTGACCTCGCGCGTGCTGCTCAAACATCCGCGCCTGAATTCCAGTTTCAGCACGGAAGGCATTCGTCTTCACGCTCGCGTGAATATGGGCGTCGCTATTGCCGTGAATGACGGCGTGGTCGCCGCCGTAATCCCCAACGCGCATGCCGCGACCCTTGTGGAAATTGCGGCACAGCGCCTCGACATCGCCGAGCGCGCCCGGGCAGGGAAGCTGCGTCCCGCCGACATCGCCGACGCTACCTTCACCATCAGCAACCTCGGCATGTATCACGTGGACCATTTCACCGCGATCATCACCCCGCCGCAAGCCGCAATTCTCGCTGTAGGCAGCATCACTGACCGCGTCGTCGCTATCGATGGCAAGCCCTCCGTCCGCCCCATGATCACGCTGACTCTCTCCTCCGACCACCGCGTCGCCGACGGCGCTCGCGCCGCAATGTTCCTGAACGATCTTGCGGAAGCACTCGGCGAGCCAACGAAATGGTTGGCATAATCTCGTCCTCCCTTTTGCGTAAATTGTGCGTAGGAAGCATTGAGGCGTCGCGGCCAAAGCTGTAATGTTGTGGGTAACGAACGCCGAACCCAGACGCAACTTCGCACCAGGGCGAACGCCATGAAAGCCGCCGTTTTCACAACCGCCAAGAAGCCTCTGAATATTGAAGAGGCTCCCAATCCGCACATTGCCGCCGGACAGGTCCTGCTTCGCGTCCGCGCCTGTGGCGTCTGCCGCACCGATCTGCACATCGTTGAAGGCGATCTGCCGCCGCGAAAGCAGCCACTCATCCCCGGCCACCAGATCGTAGGCATCGTCGAGAACGGCGCCACGACTGACCTCCCGCTCGGCACGCGCGTCGGCGTATCCTGGATCGGTGGTATCGACGGGACTTGTCCCTACTGCCGCCGCGGTCTCGAGAATCTCTGCGACGAGCCGGTATTTACCGGATACACCGTCAACGGTGGCTATGCGGAATACGCTGTGGCACGCAGCGACTTTGTCTTCAAACTTCCCGCAGAACTCGACGACCTGCACGCCGCTCCACTTCTATGCGCCGGCATCATCGGCTTTCGTAGTCTGCGCGTAGCGGGAGTCGAACCCGGCGACCGGGTTGGCCTCTTCGGTTTTGGTGCTTCCGCCCACCTGGCAATCGCGGTTCTTCATTCCTGGAATTGCGACGTGTACGTCTCCACCCGCGGCGACTCGCATCGCGAATTGGCCAACTCCTTGGGCGCGAAGTGGGTCGGCGGCGAGAACGACAAACCGCCAGTTGAACTCGACCGCGCGGTCACCTTCGCCCCCAGCGGAGACGTAGTGATCTCCGCTCTCTCCAGTTTGCGAAAGGGCGGCGTTGTTGCCATCAACGCCATCCATCTCGACCGAATCCCTCAGTTCGATTACGACCGCCTGCTCTGGGGCGAGCGCCAAATCCGCAGCGTCGCCAATATGACTCGAGCCGATGCTCGCGACTTCCTGCAGATTGCTGCTGACATTCATTTGCAGCCCAAGGTCACTGTCTTCTCCCTCGATCAATCCAACCAAGCGCTCGCCGCTGTCAAAAATGACGCCATCGACGGCGCCGCTGTCATCACGCCCTAGGATTTGCAGGGGCTGCGGGGCGAAAAAATTTGACGTCCTGGAAACGTTTCGAATTCTTACTACCAAGCATTTCTCATCATTCGCGCTGTTGCTTATACTGCCGTCCATGCGCACGGTGCAGATCGCCGCGATCGTATTCTTGTCCGTCATCTTCGGCCCCGCACAGTCGACCGCTCCCAGATATCATTCCACCTGCTGCAACCCGCTGCCGCCGGAGAAAGTCACCAAGCTTCCAGCCGAGATTCGCACTCATCTAGCAGAGGAACACTGTCTGATCCCTCAGGACCCGAATGTTCGCGACGACCCGCAACCCAACAACGCTATTCCTGCACCTTGGGCCAGCTCAGCGCATCGGGATTGGTCAGTGCTCTGCCTCAAGCCGCTGGAGCTTACTATTCGCATCTTTTGGACCGCCAAAGAGGAGTGCCCGGACACAATCGTGCTGGCGAAATTCCCCCCAAACGACGGCCATTGGGAGGATCCGGAAACGTTCTTGTGGCCTGCCGACCCAGCGAAAATACGCGCCTACAACCAGGCCTTCGCTGGACGCGAGCTCCCACCGCTCGATCACTCCGGCTTGGAGGTCGGCGGCGAAGAAGCGTCTACAATTTACTATTGTTATAAGGGAACGTGGCTCACCTTCTCGGGCAACGACTAGCACGCTGCTCACAATAACCACTCGCACACGACATTGCGAGGGTTCTATAATGCCGCGCCATGCGGAAAATCATCCTCAGTCTCGGCATTAGCCTCGACAGTTACATCGCTCGCCTCAACGGCGACGTCGATTTCCTTTTTAGGCCGAAGGACTATTCGATGGCCTCTTCCTTCGCAACCGTCGATACCGCCATCATGGGACGCAAAACCCTGGAAGTCGGTCTGAAAATGGGCCGCGGATCGCTCCCCACATCGTCGATGGCCTACTACGTCTTCTCCCATTCGAAGCCGCTCGGCGAATGCGATGGATGGACGTTTGTCAATGAATCCCCGGCTGCTTTTATTGCAAGACTCCGCCGCCACTCCGGCAAAAATATCTGGCTGATGGGCGGCGGCGAACTCGCCCGCGATTTTCTCAAAGCTGACCTGGTCGACGAACTCCATCTCGCCATCATGCCAGTCTTGCTCGGCGAAGGAATCCCACTCTTCCCCAGCGGCTTTCCCCAACGCGAGTTCACCCCAATTGAAAACAGGACTTATTCCAGAGGAATGATCGAATTGAAATACAAGCGCGATCGAGGGAAGATCAAGCGGAAGTCCTGATGGCTACACCCGCCACGCAAGTAGGTTAGTGTTGCGATCCCTGTGCTGCGTGCCCATTATTCAGGTGCGCGCGGGAACGCCAGGAGTGCGGCCCAGCATTTCGGAATTTCCCGTCCGCGGAAGTGGGTTTCTTGGCCTCACAAAACAGCGTTCATCGCGCTGCCGGAATCTCTTTGGCTTGCGCGGGCGTAAGTCGAGTTCGGTCGCAGTATCCGTAGCCTTTCACGCAAGCGGTGTAATTCCGTTTCTGTTCCGCGTTCGCCAGCGTTTTAGTTTCAGCGGGCGTCAACTTTGAGTACTCACATGTTTCCTGACTGCTGGTGCAGGCTGCAAGATTGCGCTCCCGGGCGGCATCTGCGCTTTGACCCGCTTCGAATGTGGTCAGTTTGGAGGGATCGCAATCGTCCCATCCGCTCGTGCAATTGCGGACATTGCGCCCGTGTTCTGCGCGGCTCACTTCTTTCGTTTCCGAAGGCGTGAGCTGGGAGCGATCACAAAGTCCTGAACCGTTTTTGCAGTCGGATGCATTGAGTTGGCGCCGGGCCGAGTTGACTTCAGCCGCTTCCGGTTGCGTCAGTTTGGAGTGATCGCAGGAACCCACGTCGTCCTTACAGTCCGCTACATTCCGATGATGGTCCGCGACAGAAGAATCTTGGGCTTCGGACTGCGTCAGTTTAGATCGATCGCAGGACTGCATTCCATCCTCGCACGCAGTGACGTTTTTCTTGTGCTCAGCAACGGCGAGTGCAATCGTCTCCGGTCCGCTAAGCTTCGATCGGTCACAAGTTTGGTAGCCGTTCCTGCACCCCACAACGTTGCGTGTGTGCAGAGTGAGATCCACGTCCGCCGCCTGCGCGGCTGTCAACTTAGAACGGTCGCAACTCTCGCGTCCAGCCTTGCAAGCATCGAGATTCTTCGCCGCATCAGGAGACTGGCCCACTCCCAGGACAGACAGCAGGGTCAGGCAGCCGATTTGTGTCCACACACAATTCCGTAAGCTGATTTTCATATCTCGCCGCCTTTCCTGACCGTATACGTCAGCAACGAAACTCCTCACTCCTAAAACCATCCGCTGGCCGGAACCGTCAAGCAGATCCAGCCAGAGATACCTCTTGCCGCCCTCTCTGACTACTGCCGGTCTTCTCTTGCTTCCGCGATGTGTGCCTGATGCCCTGCTTCGGAAACAGCCTTTACAAATGCTTCCGCGCTTCGGGGAGTCGTTGCTTTCCCGGAGAGAATGTCGCGGAACATCATGTGCTTGCCGTAGATCGCGTGAGTGGAGTCATTGTCCTGCTCGACTACCGCGCCTTCGAGCGTTAATCCGGCGAATACGCCTTTCGATCGCGAGTAGGTCAACATTTCAGTGTTCATCTTCCAGTCCGTTCCCGCCGAGGCGTGACGGCCAACCGGGCCCGCTGCGACCGACCCTTCGCCCGTCAGTTCAAACTTGCTCGAAAGCAGATGTTGCAAGCCACGGTCGTTCATAACCAGCATGACCAGGTCCACGCCTTCGATGCCGATCTGCAATCCCCAGCTTCCGCCGCCAACCGAAATGAACGCCGGCGCGCTCCAGCCTTCCGCCGTGCGGCACGAGGCCACGCCACGTCCGTGCTTGCCTCCAAGAATAAATCCACCCTTAATCAGATCTGGGACCACCACGATGCATTTTGCTCCGCTTAAAACTTCTTCCGGAATGCCCTTGTCGGGTGTCGACATAATCGCTTGCAGCACTTCCACCGACTTGTGCATGCGGTCGACGCTATCCTCGCGACCCGAACCGGCCCAAGCGTAGGTTCCCAGCATCCCCATCAAACCCATCAACACCAGCAACATTGTTTTCTTCATGAATGGTTCCTTTTGGATCGCGAACTAAGAGGGAAAAACTTCAGATGGGCTGACTTAGCTCAGAGAACCTGAAAGAGAGAGAAGAGGTGCTCATCTCCAGCCAAAGTATCCCTTAGCCGGGAAAGCATGGCTGTTCTGTATTGTACAGTTGCGTTTATCGGCAACATCGTGGTCGCCCACCGCAACTAACTCTATCGGAATAGGCATTGCGGCTTGATTGATGGGAATAGGGCCCGTGCACGGTGGGACATCCTGACGGAGTGAGGAGACTAATATGCTTTGGACGATTTTCGTAGTGCTTCTGGTTCTTTGGTTGCTGGGGTTCAGCCTGCACGTGGCGGGAGGCTTGATCCATTTGCTGCTCGTGGTAGCGCTCGTGGTTCTGGTCATCAACCTGTTGAGCGGCCGTTCCAGCGCGGTCTGACCGTTGTCGCAGTTTACAAGTTGAAGCAGTGACAAGTTCGGCCTGCGTCGCTATTCGCACCTCGAATAGAGCACGCAGGCCGCATTCGTTCCAGCCATCCTTTATCTATTATCTATTTCCGAATCTTGCGATAGGCCGCGGTCGCGAGCACTGCCAGTCCACTGCCCATTAAACTCATGGTGCCCGGTTCTGGAACCGTCGATCCGCCCCCGCCCCCACCCCCGCTGCCGCAGCCACCGCCGATAACGTTAGTGTCCAATGTCACCGCGCCATTGATCGCCAACGCGCTGCCGCATCCTATCGTGGCGCCAGTGTTGAGGGTGATGCTGGTGAGCGCCAGGATATTTCCTGAAAATGCCGTGGTTGTGCCCAGAGTCGCGGAACTGCCTACCTGCCAAAAAACGTTCTTGTCGGTGAGGCCGCTGGAAAAGACAACCGCCGAGCTGCTGGCCGTCGTGAGCGTACTTCCGATCTGAAAAACGAATACCGCATTAGGATTGCCCTCAGGGTTCAGAGTGAGCGTTCCCGTCAGCTGAGCCGAGCTGGCGAAAAAATATACTCCGGGCGTCAAGACCATTCCGCCAAGGTCCTTACCCGTTAAGGTGCTGGTGACCGCCATGCCTGCGGCTTGGTTGTATGCCGTGGTCAGGTCACGCTGCGCCTGCGCGGCGGCCATGTTACCCAAGTTGATCGTTCCGTTCACGATCGCCGGAGGAAAACCAGTATCCGCCATACCCGGGCTTACACCCAGCTTTCCGTTGAGCACAGTCCCGACGGGACCCGCACTTGTCACGGTCGAGCCAGCCAGCACCGCATAACTGGCGGCCGTTCCCAGGTTCACAGAGTCGGCGTAAGCGCCAATCCCGAACACCGGGACGAGCAAGAGGGAGAGACACACCAGACGAAATCTGCGCGAGTTCATGATTTTCTACCTTCTTCCTTCAACCAAGCCATAGGACCTTGCGGGGGGAGGACACGTAGCCAAGGTCGGACACGTGAGTGGCCAGTCGGGACTATGACAGTCTTCTAATGTGAAAGCTGTCTAATATTGCTCAGTTTCTCTGAAAAATGCGCTTGCCCGCTGCTGATTAATCTTATGCACCAGCAGCACCACTGCTGAGAACCACCTTGAGTGCGCCTTCCTTCGCTGCGTTTCCGAATGTGTCGTACGCATTCATGATGTCACTCATGGCAAAGCGATGGGTCACGAGCTTGCCCGGCTGCAGCTTGCCCGAGTTTACTATCCTTAGCAGCATCGGCGTGGTAACGGTGTCCACCAGCCGTGTGGTGAGCGCGATGTTGCGGTCCCAAAGCTTCTCCAAGTGCAACTCCACTGGCTTGCCATGGACGCCCACATTCGCGATGCGCCCGCCCGGCGCGACAATGGATTGACAGATATCGAAAGTAGGAGGGATCCCGACCGCCTCAATGGCTACATCGACGCCCGCGCCCTTTGTCAGTTCCATCACCTTACGAGCGGCCTGTCCGTCCGTGCTGTTCACCAGAGTGGTTGCGCCAAATTGTTTGGCTACTGCCAACCGCTTATCGTCGAGGTCAATCATGAAGATCGCCCCCGGTGAATAGAACTGCGCGGTCAGCAGAACTGCAAGTCCCACCGGCCCAGCGCCCACGATGGCAATCGTGTCCCCCGGTTTCACTTGGCCGTTCTGCACTCCACACTCAAAACCCGTGGGCAAAATGTCACTCAGCATCACCAGCGCTTCTTCGTCTCCTCCCGGGGGAAAGTTGTATAGGCTTCCATCGGCCTGGGGAATGCGCACATACTCGGCCTGGGTGCCGTCGATAGTGTTGCCCAAGATCCAGCCACCGTGCCGGCAATGGGAGTACATTCCTTTTCTGCAGAAGTCGCATTTCATGCAGGCAGTGACGCATGAGATGATGACCTTGTCCCCAACGTGGAACTCCGAAACGCCCGTCCCTACTTGCTCGATGACACCAATCCCTTCGTGGCCGAGAATGCGCCCATCTGTCACGGAGGGCAGATCTCCCTTCAAAATGTGAAGATCGGTACCGCAAATCGTCGATGTGGTTACGCGCACAATGGCGTCGCCCGGTTCCTTGATTGTGGGTCGCGGCCTATCCTCCCATGCGCGTTTGCCCGGCCCGTGATAGACCAATGCCTTCATGGTGGTGTTCCTGCTCAGAATTGGGGCGACTGCGGGTGCTCGTTCGAGCTCAGCAGTTGTCATGATTCCTCCTCAATTTAATCAATAATCAATCGTTTTAATCTGTCCCCACGGCCTTCCAGCCTAATGAACTGCGCTGCCATTCTTCTGAGCAAGAGTGATCACACTTGCCCGCGTGATCTTATGCACCTTCCAAGAGGAGGGCATATGGACCACAATCAGTCGATTCGAAAATTTGAACGTTTGATGGAAACCGAGGCTAACCATGCGCGCGACGCGGCAATCGAACTGGCGGTCTGGTTCAGTTCCTGCCAAGTGAGCAGTCCCGCCAGTTTGCACAGGCGCAGGTACAGGAGAGTCGCAAACGCGCCAAAGAGTTCCGCGAACTGGCGCAGAAAATCAAAGAGACCTACGGTTTCATCGGCTGGCAGTGTCGGGTGGGAAGCTAGTCGTGCAGAACCACATTCAGCAGCGAGCTGTGCACTTGCAGAGCGCCCTCGACTCCGCCGGCATAGTCGATGAAACCCATTTTCCGGAACCGGTTCATAAAAAAACTTACCCGCGAACGAGTTGTTCCGACCATCTCGGCCAGAGTCTCCTGACTAATTTTCGGAACAACTGTTTCCGGAATGCCTTCCTTACCGAAATGCGCGAGCAACAACAGAACTCGTGCCAGTCTCTTCTCGCTGGAGTTGAACAATTGGTCGACCAGATCTTCTTCGTAACGGATATTACGTGCCAGCAGATACGCGACAAACATATCCGAAAAAGCGTGCTCCCGGTGCAGCGCATCCATCATCGCCTTCTTGTCCACCCGGAGGAGTTCGCAATCCGTCATGGCCTCCGCCGATCCCATGCGCTGGAGCTGCCCCGCCAGCGAACCCTCGCCAAAAAAATTCCGCTCGCCAACGATTCCGATGGTCGCTTCTTTGCCCGCAGTCGACACCACTGTAAGCCGGACTTTTCCCTTTTGAACATAAAACACAGAGTCTGCTCCGTCTCCTTGCGCGAAAATTGTTTGCTTTTTCGGGACAGACACCATCTTCCTGCCGGTGCCTATAGTAGCGAGGAACGTGTCAGGGTCGAATCCGCCGGTTGCATGTTTTGCGGCAGACTTCATAGACCTCCGATTATAAGTCCTGACCGGGTAGGAAGGTGAGCAATTTTGCACACTATTCTAAGAGAGAACGCTGATAGCACAAGACCTCAACCGAGGCAGTTTGTTCTCCATCAGCTGCCGATAGCCAGGAAAGCCGGCCGATATGAGGATCGGCCGGCTTCCAGGAAGGTTGCGCACTCGCGTTACGGTTGAGCTTTAGGTTTCACTCTTCTCCGTCTTCTCGGTGCCGCCGCTTTTCCGGTGCCTTCTTCTTTGAGCAGGGTCAACGAATCCACAGCATTGAAGGGATATTCCCGCACCGAGTCCTGCGAGGCCTGACCCACGTTGCTCAGAGTGATGTCCACTCGCCGGTTGCTGGCCAGGATGATCTTTGTCATATTGTCGAGAACCTTCTGACGATCTTCCGGGCTCAACTCGGGGTTCTTTTCGACTGCCGCTTTTACTTGCTTGTCAGTCAGGTTTTCCTGCTTGCCAAAGGCTTCGGTCTGTATGTTGGCCGCAGGAACCCCCAGGCCGGTCAGGAAGCCCTTCACCCGGTCGACGCGCCGTTGCGAGAGTTGCTGGTTATAGTCGACCGAGCCGCGCGGATCGGCATGGCCTTTAAGAGTCAGGCGGGCGTCCGGCTTGACTTGGATGTAGATCAGGAAATCGCTCGCCAGCGCAGTCAGAGTGTTTTCCTGGCTGCCCAGCAGTCCGGCCTCGGGATCCGAGGCCCGGGGCTTGGCCGTCGCAAAATAGACGCTGTGCAGGGCAAGCCTCTTTTCGATGGCGACGATATCAGGCGGGGGTGGCGGAGGCGGTTGCAGGTTCACGGTAGTCGAAGCAGACGCGGTTAGCGGCTGGCTATGATCGTCGGCCACATTGCAGGTCACAGTAATCATCCCCGGCTGCGCGCCGGCGGTGTCCAGAGTGGCGGTCGAGGTGTTGCCAGTGACGTTTCCGGCGCTGGTCGTATAGCTATAACTCAGCATGCGGCCATCGGGACTGCTGGCTACCGCAGTTATGGTTGACGTTCCGGCCGTCGCCACGCTCCCCGGATCGGACGAGCATGAAATCACCGGCGGTCGCGCCTCTTTTATGGTGAATCTCGCCGTGCAGGAGGCAATACCTTCCGGGCTGGCATCACTTAAGCTGGCCATGACCTGATAGGATCCCGGCCGCAAGCCGTTCGTATTAATCTGCGTGGAGGCGCCGGTCTCCCCAGGTTTCACTCCCGAGCCGCTCCAGCTATAGGTGACCGTCCGCTTCGGATCGAAGTTCGATCCCTGCGCGCTAGCGGTTACACGCTCGCCGGCAAAGACCTCGCCGGGCTGTATCGAACAGGCAGCCTGTGGCGGCGTTATCTTGTGCTCTCCGCCCCAGAGATACACGAGCCCCGCCTGAGCTCTAAAGCCCTGGAGATCGGTGCTCCCCGTCGTCGCTGAAGGACCGTAACGGTAGCTCGACATCACGTAATCCACTCTGGGCAGTCGCAATGCCCAGTGCTTGCTCACTTTGAAGTCAAGCCCGCCGCCCAACATGAAGCCCAGTTTATTGATGCCGTGGAAAGCATCCGGCGCTAGCTGATGGTCGCCCACCAGGGCCTCAAAAAATGGTGCGACATGTTCCCCGCGGTGAGTAAGCTTTGGGCCGAAAGAAATGTTGTAGAAAGCGGTGTCGTCAATTCGCTTGGCTAAGCCGGTTTCGCCCGCGCCCCAATGCCCACTCCCATCAAGGGTCAGACCGAACCAGCGATTAAAGTCGTAGGTAAGACTTCCGCCCAAGCCCCGCGGGTTTGATTCCAGGGGGCTGCTCACTGGCAGTAATCCTCCCGGAAGCAACGCGTGCACATCGGCGTTTGGATAAAGGAAGGAATATCCGACGAAACCCTCCCATTTGGGGGCGGGCTGATCTTGCGCTGCCGCCAGCGTGGCCATACCGCAAAGGACGGCAACCACCGCTAGCCGCACTGCCCAAACACTACTGCAAAGGCTCTGAAAGCGAGATGACATTTTAAAATTCCTCCGAAGTTGATGACTGACTTCTGCGCGCGTCCTTGCCCGGTCGCAGACCAGTCTCAAGCTGATCCGCGACCGGGAGCCGCATCGCTTACGGGCCCGTAACCGTGTTTGTGTCCAAAGTGACTGCGGCATTGCGGGCAAGGGCTCTGCCGGTAAGTACGGCGCCGTGATCCAGGGTGATGGATTGAAGCGCCATTATGGTTCCCATGAAGATTGAGTTCGTCCCCAGTGTGGCCGAGCTGCCCACCTGCCAAAAGATGTTCTTCGCCTGCGCTCCATTTGCCAGCACTACATGGGTGCTTCCTATAGTCGTGAGCGTGGAACCGATCTGGAAGATGAAAGAAGCATTGGCATTGCCTTGGGCGTCAAGCGTGACGTTGCCCGCCGATAACATGACCGTACTCGACGTCTTGTAGAGACCAGGAGTGAAAGTCAAGCCGCTCATATCTCCGGCCAGAACGGTGGCTCCCGGTAATCCCGCCGCATAGTTATACGCAGTGGTCAAATCGAGTTGCGCTTGCGCCGCCGTCGGATCGGTTACATGCATTACCGCCGGAGAAATAAGTACTCCCGGAGGGAATCCTGTAACCGCGCTTCCCGGGCTTAGGCCCAAATCTCCGCCGCTGATGGTGGTTGGAGTCGCTACCGTGCTGGTGCTGGTGACCGTGGACCCTGCCAGGATTACGAAATTTGCAGCCGTTCCCAACGGCACCGGAGACGCCGTACATGAAGCCGCCGCCGTGGTAAAGCTCCACACAAAGTTACTTGCCAGTGGATTGCCAAACAGGTCCTGCGCCCCCGTCGTTATAGTCGCTGTATAGAGTGCGCTCAGCGCCAGATTGCTGGACGGTGTGAAGGTGGCGGCATGGCTAACTGCGTCGTAAGTGACTACTCCTGTCACCGCACTCGCTCCAGCCAACGTAAAAGTGGTGGTGTTGATGGTTGCAGGGTTCATCGCCTCGCTAAAGGTGGCGACGGCTACCGCGTTCGGACATATGCCGACGCTGCCGTTGGGAGGCGCCACGGAAATTACGGTTGGAGGACCTGGCTGGCACGTCGTGCTGCCAGTAGTGAAGGTCCACACGAAGTTGCTCGTCATCGCGTTACCGAACATGTCCCTAACTCCGGTCGTGATCGTTCCGGTATAGGCAGTGTTTAACGCCAGCGTGCTCGATGGAGTGAAGGTCGCGGTATCGCTCGAAGCAACGTAGGTGACGACCCCTGTTACCGCCGCTCCGCCCGGCCCGCTTACTGTGAAGGTCGTGCCGTTAATCGTCGCCGGATTCATGGCTTCGCTGAACGTGGCGGTCACGATCGTATTCGGGCATGCTCCCACGGCATTATTGGGGGGCGCCACCGCTGTCACTGTAGGTGGGACCAAGCCGTGGAGAGCGCCGGCATTCTTGTCCGGATCATTACATCCTGTGCTGAACGCCACGAGCAGTAGTGCCATGAACCAAATCTTGGAGTTGCTATATCTACGCATGAACTTCATCCTTTGCTCCTCGCGTGCTTGACTACCGCTGCATCGCGGGATATTCCGTCTGTATAAAGACCGAACTGGCTGAAACGCATCCGGTCACAATTGGTTTTGCATTAACTACAACGTTTTTGTTAAAGTCTGCTTAGTTACTCTCACGATTACTTGACCCTCTTGTCGCACACTAATGCTAAGTAGAAGGTAAGCACAAGGTTTCCGGTCACACAAAGGGCTGTAGCGTGCTTCTAATTTCCCATTTCTGGAAATATCAGCGTCGTCTTCTACCCAATAAGTCGTTAGGGATAGATACACTTTCGCAACCTAGGTTCTTCGCGGTGACGTCGCGCATCGCGCACATTGCTGTTCTCCTGATCGCGGGATAGCCTGCGAGGAAAACACTTTTAGAATCGATAGCCTTCTTCAAAGGACCGTCGGGTGGGTGAAGCTCTCAATGTCTTGATCTTGATCGCGAGATTCAGGCTGAGGGCTGGCACGTCCTCTGCATGGGAGCAACGTTTAGCTTTGGTCTCTTGGTGTCTGCCACTTGCATTGCGCCGAAGTTTGCGCGGCGTAGGCAGAAAGGAAACGGCGGGTCAGGAGTGAGCTAGGATGTTGGTCGGCTATTTGTCTGAAGCGGCAAGCCGCCGGTCTCGATGCGGTGCGGTCCGTGGCTGGCCAGTGCTCAGCTCACATTTCTCCCCGGGTTTGCCCCCACAAGTGGGGCATCGAACGGCTAGAATCGGGTCCTTCAGCGCTTTCATGACCGCATCATGCACCCCGGCCCGCGAATCCACTGATCAATTGTGATCAGTCTGCGAGTCAATTCCGTTGAATACTGACCAGAGGCAAAGTTTGGAGAAGTTCCCAATGCTCCCTTGCCTCCTACTTGAACTCCACTAATTTTCAATATTGCTTCCGTTACCAAGTTAGGATAAATGGCGCTTCCGAACATATTGCTTCCCGAGCCGGTTCTCGAGCTTGTTGGCCCCGGTCCAGCCCTACAGCCAACGGTTTCCCCAGCGCGCCCGAATTCGCAATCTAAGCCGTCCTTACCCAGCCGCATCGCCGTCATCGGAAACTATCTTCCCCGGCATTGTGGCATCGCTACATTCACCACCGACTTATGCGAAGCCATATCCGCCGAGTATGGCTCTGCCCGATTGATGGCCCTGCCGGTAAACGATACCGAGCAAGGGTATGACTATCCCTCCCGCGTGCGATGGTCGCTCGCGCAGGACGATCTCACCTCCTATCAACAGGCGGCCGAATTCCTGAACTTCAACAACATCGACATGGTCTGTCTGCAGCACGAATATGGAATCTTTGGCGGTCCCGCTGGAAGCCATATACTGCATCTGCTGCGCGGACTGAAAATGCCGCTCGTGACCACGCTGCACACCGTTCTTCGCGAGCCCGATCCAAATCAGCTCATGGTCATGCAAGAGATCGCAGAGCTCTCGGACCGCCTCATTGTCATGAGCGAGCTCTCGGCCCAGATGCTGCTGGAAATCTTCAAAGTGCCCGGCAGCAAGATCGACATGGTGCCTCACGGGGTTCCAGACTTGCCCTTTCTCGATCCTAATTTCCACAAAGACAGATTCGGCGTGGAAGGAAAGGCCGTTCTCCTCACTTTCGGATTGCTCTCGCCAAACAAGGGAATCGAAAATGTCATTCAAGCTTTACCGCAGATTCTTGCGAAACACCAGAATGTCGTGTACATCGTAGCTGGCGCAACTCATCCCCACATTCTCCGCCGCGAAGGCGACAAGTATCGCGAGAGTTTGCAAGCTCTGGCCAAAGAAATGGGAGTAGCGTCGCAAGTGATCTTCCACAACCGCTTCGCCACGCCTGACGAGATGGCTGAATTCATCGGAGTCGCGGATATCTACATCACTCCTTACCGACACGAAGCGCAGGTCGTTTCGGGCACACTCGCCTACGCCCTCGGAGCAGGCAAGGCAATCATCTCCACTCCGTACTGGCATGCGCTTGAGCTATTAGACGATCGCCGGGGATCTCTGGTCCCGTTTCAAAATGCGGAAGCGATTGCCCACAAGACCATCGAACTGCTGGATACTCCGGCGATCCGCCACGCGATGCGGAAGCGCGCTTATCTATTCGCGCGCTCCATGGTTTGGAAGAAAGTCGCCCAAGGCTACATGGAAAGTTTTTCCCGCGTGCGCACCGATCGCATGGAGACTCCACAAGTTCAGTTCTCATCCCGCGCGATCCCGAAATCCCTCAACCAGCTCCCCGAATTAAATCTCGCTCACGTGAACGCGCTCACCGACGACACGGGTATGTTGCAGCACGCCATCTTTACCATCCCTAATCGCTCCGAGGGATACGCCACCGACGATAACGCCCGTGCCCTCATTTTTACCGTGCTGTTGGAGCAACTGGGTATCGAACAGTTCGCACAAGCCAAATCCGTCAATCCCGATTGGCCCTTCCGCTATTTGTCATTCCTCGAGCACGCCTTCAATCTAGAAAAGAAAAGGTTCCGAAATTTCCTCGGTTACGATCATCGCTGGATGGAAGAGCAAGGCTCGGAAGATTCTCACGGCCGCGCCCTGTGGGCGCTTGGCACTCTTCTCGCCCGGTCCACCAATCGTGGATTGCGAGGCGCCGCCGGACGCTTGTTCGAGTTCTCGCTCTCGACAGTTGTCGAGTTCCACAGTCCTCGCGCCTGCGCCTACGCCCTGCTCGGAATTCAGGAATATCTCAGTTCGTATCCCGGAGACCGCGACGCCCAGCGCGTTCGATTTGCCCTGGCTCGACGATTGCTCGATCTGTACGAGGCAATCCGGCGCACCGATTGGAAGTGGTTCGAAAATATTGTGGCGTACGGAAACGCCAGACTGCCACAAGCCTTGCTGCTGGTAGGTTCGGCGTGCGCGGATGATCGCATGATTTCGACCGGCCTCGAATCGCTTAATTGGCTTATGGAAACCCAACGTTGTGAAACCAATGGCCACTTTGTTCCCATCGGCTCACAAGGTTTTTATCGCCAGGATGGAAAAAAAGCCCGCTTCGATCAGCAGCCGATCGAAGCCGCTGGCGCGGTTTCCGCGTGCCTGCAAGCCTACCGCGTGACTGGCGATCACCGCTGGCGCAACGACGCCTGGTCGGCCTTCAACTGGTTTCTGGGCGGCAACGATCTGCAACTCGCTCTGTATGATTCCGTTACCGGCGGCTGCCGCGACGGCCTTCATCCCGATCGCGCCAATGAGAATCAGGGCGCAGAATCGACTCTGTCATTCTTGATGGCACTACTCGAAATGCGCGCTCTCGTAGAGTCTGAACCAAAGGAGATCCTGTCGTGACCCTCGTGCAAAAACCTGTTGGCACTCTTACCACTGGCTTCGAGCCATTGCTGCTTCGTCATCCGTCCAACCCCATCCTCACCAGTAAGGACTGGCCCTACTCCATCAATAGCGTGTTCAATGCGGGCGCGACGCTGCTCGCGGATGGATCGACTTTACTCCTTTGCCGCGTCGAGGATCGCCGCGGTCTATCGCACCTTTGTGCGGCGCGATCCGTGAATGGCGTCGATGGCTGGCAGATCGATAGCAATCCAACATTAATGCCCAGCCCCAAAGATTTTCCCGAAGAAATTTGGGGCATCGAGGATCCTCGCATCACATTCGTCCCCGAATTGCAGCAGTATGTCGTCACTTACACCTCCTATTCGCGCGGTGGCCCCGGCGTATCTCTCGCCCTCACCAAAGACTTCCGCACCTTCGAGCGTTATGGCGTGATCATGCCCCCCGACGACAAAGACTCCGCGCTCTTTCCTCGCCGTATCGATGGACACTGGGCGCTGATTCACCGCCCCGCCACCAATCTCGGAGCCCACATCTGGATTTCCTATTCCCCAGATCTTCGTCACTGGGGCCGGCACAGGCTCATGTTAGAAGCCCGTCGCGGCGCCTGGTGGGATGCAAACAAAATTGGCCTGTCCCCGCCGCCCATCGAAACTTCCCGAGGATGGCTCATTATTTACCACGGAGTACGGCACACCCCGTCCGGCTGTTTGTATCGCTTGGGCTTAGCATTATTCGAACTCGAAAACCCGGCTAAGTGCCTGCTGCGAGGCGACTCCTGGATCTTCGGCCCCGAGGCCGAGTATGAAGTCCACGGGGATGTTGACGATGTCGTGTTCCCCTGCGGTTATACGATGGCCCCCGATGGCGATACTTTGAACATCTATTACGGAGCCGCCGATTGTTCCATCGCTTTAGCTCGCGCCAGCGTGCGCTCTCTTCTCAGCTGGCTCGATGAAAACGGGAATTACGAGCGCCGGCAGCGAGCGCAGGATTTATGAAACCAATAGATTGGGTTTTCGAGAATGTCCCCTGGTGTTATCACGGCCGACTGAGCCGCGTCTTTACGATTAACAACCGGACGTACCAGGTCTGCTTGAAGTGTGGACATGAATTCGACTATTCGTGGTCGCGGATGCGTCAAATCGCGGCTGCCGACGTTCCCTTGATCAATGTGCCCTTAAGCACTGCCAGACGGGCACAAGTGCGCTTAAGATAATCGCGCGCTGCGCCATGCCCGCGATCTTCATAATCTTTAATCTTTGCATGTGAGCTATGTTGAACAGACGCGGCGCAAAACACCTGTCAGTGTTGAGTCTCCTGAGTGTGCAGACAGGAGCGGCGACGGCTGATTCGCAGCTTTCTTCTGAAGGTCGCGTTGAATCCTTTCAGGTTTCATGAGGCGGCCACATCCAGGGTCAGCGTTCTCGACCGTGTGTGTTTGCCGTGAAACTGCGGCGAAACGCCACTCGACCCTAAGTTCGATGATCCGAATCAGGGCAGCTCTCGCGGCGAATGAGAGGCATTAGCCCACGCAACAAAGGAAGGTCAAAGATCATGCCTTTAATTCAACTTCTCGAAGTTCTCATTGTGGTGGGTGTCCTCCTCTGGCTGGTGAATCGCTTCATCCCGATGCAGGGATCCATCAAGTCAATTTTGAACGGCGTCGTGGTCATCGCCGTGGTTCTGTGGCTCATGAACATTTTCGGCTTGTTCCACTCCATTTCCCGAATCCACGTAGGGACGTAGAGGATGCCGTGAAAGTCAGCCCAACCCGCTGACCGCACCATTCCAAGATCGATACCGAGCCGCAAGGCAGACATCTGCCTGAAGGAGATACCTTGAAAACCAAGCTGTTCTTAGCAGTCGGAATCACCCTCGTCAGCATGAGCGCGTTCGCTCAAACCAATTCTCAAACCACCGGCGACGTCGAGCATATGAATCCCGTGCCCACGTTCCGCGTCACCGTCACCAGCCGCAGCGTGCAGGCGGTCAACTACAAGCATCGCAGCGGATCTTCGAAGCTGGATTTCGCGGGCACCGACCTGATGGCCTCAGCCAGTGGTGTGGCCGAAGTGAACAGCCGACGCGGATCCATCGTGATCCACGCCGAATTTGGCAATCTGCAGAGACCGACAACCTTCGGCAATGAATATTTGACTTATGTCTTGTGGGCCATTTCTCCCGAGGGCCGCGCCGTCAACCTGGGCGAAGTGCTGGTGGGCGACGACCATCGCAGCAAGCTCCAGGTCAGCACCGATCTTCAGGCCTTCGCTCTGATCGTTACCGCCGAACCCTATTACGCGGTTCGCCAGCCCAGCAATGCGGTCATTCTCGAGAACGTCGTTCGCTTGGACACCAAGGGCACGACCGAAGCGGTAAATGCCAAATACGAACTGATGGAACGCGGCGGTTATCTTCCGACCGGCTATAAGTTCGATCCCGTGGTCCTCAATGCCAAGTTGCCGCTGGAATTCTACGAAGCGCGCAACGCCCTGCGCATCGCCCAATCCGAAGGCGCAGATCAGTACGCCACCGCCAGCTATCGCCATGCTGTCGAGTTAATGGACCATGCTGATGAATATGCCATACGAAAACACATCGACAAAAAACCCTTGATCGCAGTTTCCCGCGAGGCCGTTCAGACTGCCGAAGACGCACGCGAGATTGCCGTCAAGAAGATGGACGACGTGCGCCTGGCAAATGAACGCCAGGATTCAGCCGACGCCCAGGCTAGAACGCAAGGCCAGGCGGATGATGCCATGCGGCAGAAACACCAGGCAGAGTCCGATACAGTGCGAGCCCAGGCCGCAACTGCACAGGCAGAATCTGACACAGCGAATGCCCGAGCCGCTAAAAGAGAAGCAGAATCTGACACAGCAAACGCACGGGCCGCGAAAGCTCAGGCCGAGTCAGACGCGGCAGCGGCCCGCAACGATGCCTCCGATGCTCAAGCTGCTACCGCTAAGGCCAACGCAGATATGGCGGACAACCAGGCCTCCTCGGCAACTGCGCTTTCTGCGGCTCAGGCAGATGCGGAACAATCCCGTCGGGCGGCGCAGCAGTCGGATTTAAATGCTCAACAGGCGAATACCGACAAAGCCGCCATGCGCGCGAAACTGTCCGAGCAGTTGAATACCATCCTTCAGACTCGCGATACTGCCCGCGGGCTGATCGTAAGCATGTCGGACGTCTTGTTTGACACCGCAAGATATTCGTTGAAGCCGGGGGCACGCGAGAAACTGGCAAAAGTCGCCGGCATTCTGCTCGCCTATCCCTCACTCAATATAGAAGTGGGTGGCTACACCGATAACGTGGGCGGCGATTCCATGAACCAGACGTTGTCTGAAAATCGTGCTGGCTCGGTACGCGATTACCTGGTGCAAGAAGGCGTAGCGACCAACTCGGTTTCATCCAGAGGCTTCGGCAACTCCTCGCCGGTAGCCACCAACGACAACCCCACCGGCCGGCAGCAGAACCGGAGAGTGGAACTTCTCGTGTCGGGCGAAGCCATCGGCAGCCCGGTCAACGCGACCACAGGAAATTTGCAGTAAGCAAACAACTCAGGTGGACGCGGGCGGCTCGCCCGCGTCCACACAAACAGAAATGGAGACAATATTCATGAGGTTACTTTCAGCAATCGGTACAGGAATTCTCGCATTAACCATCGGAGTGCCCGTATACGCGCAACAGGAGCAGCACGACCAGAAGGAAGAAGAAAAAGCCAAGCCTGCGGAAGAGAAAAAGGCGCAGCCCGAAAAATCGGCGAAGCCGGAAGAAAAACAGCAGCAGGAAAAAAACGCGAAGCCAGAAGAAAACAGAGCGCAGCAGCCGAACAACGGCAATAAGCAGGAACAGAAGAACGCGCAACAGGAAAACAAAAACAATCAGCAGGAAAACCGGAATGCAAAACCGGAAGAGAAGAACGCACAGCAGCATCAGCAACAAGCTGAGCCGGAAAGGCAAGCCCAGCGCGGCAACGGCGGCCGTATTCCCGATGATCGCTACCAGGCCAATTTTGGGCGCGAGCACACCTTTCATGTCTCCCAGGGCGATTACAGCAATCACCGCTTCCAATACGGCGGCTACTCGTTCGGATTCGTCGACGCATGGCCGAGCAACTGGCTCTACACGCAAGATCTTTATGTCATCGACATAAACGGCGTGTACTACCTTTGCAATCCCATGTATCCGGGCGTAAACGTTGCCCTCGAAGTCACACTCTAGCGGCTGATCGCAACCCGCAGCCTAGGTCTTAATGAATCGTTTTCTCGACGCGAGTCCTCAAGGACTCGCGCTTTTGTTTGCACTACCGGAGTTACATCCTGCCTTCGCAGCATTTCCTCAGAAAAAACTAATCCGTTCCACCCCTTTTTGTTCCACTTCTTGAGCAGTTTTGATCAGATCGAATCTGACGAAAAGCCTATAAACAGACTGGGTCAGTCTCGAATCAAACGCACGATGCGAGTATCGAGTCTATGAAAGCGATTGAAAATATCAGTACAGCCCTTCTGTCCTTAATCCTTGCAGTCGCAGCCCCGCTCTATGCCCAGGAGCATGCCGATAAACAAGGTCATCCTCAAGAAGCTAAACACGAGCAATCCAAGCCGGCGCAGCAGCACGCGCAGCCTCAAGCGCAGGAAAAAAAGCAACCGGCTCAACACGCCGAACGACAGCCTCGCCAGGAAAACAAACAACCGCAGCATGCTCAAAAACAGGAAACGAGCCAGAGCAAGCCCTCACCGCAGCATGCGCAAACACATGCTCAACAGCATGCCCAACAAAGGCAGGCTCCAGAGAAGCAGCATTCCGCACAGCGCGCGGAAAAATCGCAGCCAAAGCAGCAACAACAACACGCTCACGCCCAACCGGAGCAAAGATCAGACCACGCCCGCCAGCCCTCACAGCACGCTGAGGAGCGCGGCCATGAATCCTCTCGACGCACCCCCGATCAGCAGCGCATACAGCACACGGCATGGCACCAGCACGGCTCGCAACACTGGGAATCCGACCATCGCACCTGGCAACAGCGCGGGGGCTACCACGGTTACCGCATCCCCGAAGACCGCTTCCGCGGACACTTTGGCAGGGACCACGGCTTCCGCATTTCCGGATTGCCTTTCCTTGTAGTCGGCGGATTTCCACGATTCCAGTACCAGGGTTATTGGTTCAGTGAAGTCGACCCCTGGCCGGAATCCTGGGGCGACGACTGGTACGACAACGACGATGTCTATGTGAGCTACGTCGACAGCGGCTATTACCTATACAACCGGAGATATCCCGACGTGGGCATCGCAATCAACATCTCGAGGTAGCTGCTCGAGCGAATAAAGCTTGAATAAAGCTAGAGACAGATAACGACAGGAGCGACACATGATCGGAACAATATTAGTCGTGCTTTTAATTTTGGCCCTTTGCGGCGCGCTTCCGCGCTGGTCCCATAGTCGAAGCTGGGGTTACGCTCCCTCTGGCGGATTGGGCTTGGTTCTTTTCATTGTTCTCGTTCTCGTGGTCCTCGGACGTATCTAGCCATGTGCCCCCGGCCAATCTCAAGGGCTGTACGCAAGGGCTGGGGCCTGCTTTCCCGCACCGGGGCAGTTGTTGTTCTCGTGCTGCTATGGAGTGGCGGCCTGTCCGCCTACTCCGTCCTCACCCATGAAGAAATCGTCGACCTGCTATGGACTGACGAAATCAAGCCGCTCTTGCTTCAAAAATATCCCGGCCTTTCCGACGATCAGCTCAAAGAAGCTCACGCCTACGCCTACGGCGGTGCTGTCATCCAGGATCTTGGCTACTATCCATTCGGCAGCAAGCAATTCAGCAATCTCGTGCATTACGTCCGCAGCGGAGATTTTGTTCACGAGCTGTTGCTCGAAAGTCAGGATGCTAACGAGTATGCCTTCGCGCTGGGTGCGCTTTCGCACTATGCCTCGGATATCGCCGGCCACCCCGCCGTGAATCAGGCAGTCGCCATCGAATATCCCAAGCTGCGTGCCAAGTATGGCAAGTCCGTCCGCTACGCCGAAGACAAAACGGCTCACCTGAAGATAGAGTTTGGATTCGATACCGTCCAGGTTGCCAAGAATCGTTACGCCTCGCAGCAGTATCACGACTTCATTGGATTCCAGGTCTCCAAGCCACTGTTGGAGCGGGTCTTTCCCGTGGTCTACGGGGTAGAGTTGAAAGAAGTGCTCACTCACGAGGACCTTTCGGTGGGGTCCTATCGTTTCGCGGTGAGCAGGCTTATTCCGCATATGACCCAGGTCGCGCTCCAAACTCATAAGAAAGACCTGATGCGCGAAACTCCGAACTTCGCGAAACGAAAATTCCTCTACCGCCTCTCGCGCTCCGATTACGAAAAACAATGGGGGAAAGACTACGTAAAACCCGGCGTGGCCACGCGAATTTTATCGACGCTCTTGCGCTATATGCCGCGAATTGGTCCCTTCAAAGGCCTGGCTTTCAAGAGCCCCACCCCGCAAACCGAAGATCTCTATTTCAAGAGCATCAACAGCACCGTCGATCAATACCGCGCTCTCCTTGAATCAGCGCGCGCCGACGCTCTGGTTTTGCCCAACTACGATTTCGACACCGGCAACCCCACCAAAGCAGCCGAATACTCGCTCACTGACCAAGCTTATGCCAAGCTGCTCGGGCAGTTGTCCGCGCGGAAGTTCGATAAGACATTGCCCGCGCTCCGCGCCAACATCCTCCTCTTTTATTCCAACCTCTCGCTTCCGATCGAAACGAAAAAGAATCAGAGTGACTGGCAAGGCGTACTGGGTCAGTTGGACCAATTAAAGTTGGCCGTCCCGCTTCCCATAGCCGCGGACAGCTCTGCTTCCCGGTAGTTCTCTTCTCAAAAAGCACTCTCAACTGCTGTAAGCGTCGAACTCCCGGAATAGCGCCCACCCGCTCCGATCTGCAGCGCGCGGACCAAGACAAAAGCGACACATGTAGAGACAGCCGCCTCGGCTGTCCAAGCCTGGGCGAAGCCCGGCGCCCGGAGCACAAACCAGCCCCGGCGAAGCCCGGCGCCCCGGCCACAAACCAGGCCCAGCGCTCGGACCACAAATGCCTCCACTCTCTCCCACACCCAATATTTCCCCATCACAAATCGCCATCCGCCTTCGAATCCTCTTCACCTCCACCCCAATCCGCACTAGAATAGTCGAGCAGCACGCCGGATTCCGCACTCATCACGGCATCCGGCAGATTCTTGGAGGCCTTTTTGCACGTTCTGGTCACAGCCGATACCCTATCCGGTGCCTGGACCTACACCCGCGAACTGGTCACCGGCCTGGTCACACGCGGCGTCCGCGTCACCCTCGTCACCTTCGGCGAGATTCCACTTCCCGATCAGACCGCATGGATGGATCTACTCCACGGCCTCGAATATCGCCCCACCGCTTTCCGTCTGGAATGGATGGACGAAGCTCCCCACGATCTGCCCGAATCTTCGGAGTTTCTTCTCAACCTGGTTCGCGAACTGCGCCCTGATCTCCTTCATCTCCACCAGTTCTGCCACGCCAACCTGCCCGTCGATATCCCACGCGTGGTCATGGCGCACGGCGACGTCATCACCTGGACGCAAGCCGTCCAAGGTTGCTCCCCGCGCCCCACGCGCTGGCTCAAGTGGTATCGCGATACCATCATCCGCGGCATCAGAGCCGCCGATGCCGTGGTTGCGCCCTCGGCTTGGATGCTCGACAGCCTTCTCTCTACGTACGCCCGCCCGCGTCATGCATCTGTAATCTATCCCGGACGCAACCCCATCTTCTTCAATCCCTACGTCTGCAAAGATGACTCCGTTCTTTCCGTCGGCCGCCTGCTCGATGCCGGCAAACAAGTACTCCTGCTTACGCAACACGTGCTGCCATTCTCGATCTGCATCGTAGGTGCTGAACAAACCGTGCCTCTGCCTCGCATTCCCATCCGTACCGACGTGAAAGTTTCCACTGCTCAGAGTTGCGTCGCCATTCGCGGCCCGCAGACCGAAGCTCAACTGCGCGCCCTCTATAGCCGCGCCGCGGTCTATGCCGCCACCGCGCGCTACGAACCGCTCGGCATGTCCGCCCTCGATGCCGCTTTCTCCCGCTGCGCCATCGTCGCTAACGATATCCCTCACTTTCGCGAACTCTGGGGCGACGCCGCCCTTTACTTCCGCACCAATGACGCCGGCAGTCTCGCCGCCACTCTCCGCCAGCTCGACGCCGACCGCCCTTTGCGCCAGGCTTATGCCGACCGCGCCTTCACCCGAGCGCGCGAGCGTTTCACCTCCAAACTCATGATCGACGACTACCTGGGCCTCTACCGCACTCTGCTCGCGACAAATTCCCTCGCCGCCTAGCAAGACAATGTGGGGACAGCCGCCCCCAGCTGTCCATCGAGCGCAGCTCGAAGGCCTTCTTCTCATGCACCTCACATACGGACAGCACCCCCTCGATTCGGGCCCCCCTCGAATTTCTACTCATCGATTGATTGGCTTACCAATTTTTTTCCATAGACCCATCCTTCCATTGCCGCATCTCACGAAAATATAACTCCGTAAAACCCGCCGTACAATTAGGTGACGCAATGCCCCAAAGTTCCAACGGAACCATCCCTCTCCGAAAGTTCGGGCGCTCTGATGCCAAAATTTCCGCACTCGGCTTTGGCGGCCACCACCTTGGCGACGCTCCCGATCAGAAAACTGCAGTCGAAATTGTTCATCAGGCGGTCGACGGTGGGATGACCTTCTTCGACAACTGCTGGGAATACCGCCGCGGCAAGACTGAAATTTGGATGGGTGCCGGCCTCAAAGGCCGCCGCGACAAAGTTTTTCTGATGACCAAAACCTGCCCACACGGCCGCGACGCCAGCCTTGCCCTCCAGATGCTCGAAGAATCGCTGCGCCGCCTGCAAACCGATCATCTCGATCTTTGGCAAGTCCACGGCATGGCCTTCGATAACGACCCTGAACTTTTCATCCGCAAGAACGGTGCCGCCGAAGCGCTGGAGAAGGCTAAGAAAGATGGCAAGGTCCGCTTCGTAGGATTCACCGGCCATCAAAATCCAAAAGTTCATCTGGCCATGTTGAAAACAGGTTTTCCCTTTGACTCCGTCCAAATGCCGCTCAATGCCTTCGATGCGAATTTCCGCAGCTTCGAGCAGCAGGTTTTGCCCGAACTCAACAAGCGCGGCATCGCAGCCCTCGGCATGAAGCCCTTGAACGGACACGGCGAGGCCATCAAACACGGCGTGATTACCGCGGAAGAAGCCTTGCGCTACGCCATGAGCCTGCCCGTCGCTACCACCATTACCGGCATCGACAGCCTCGAAGTGCTTCAACAAAACCTGCAAATCGCCCAGAACTTCACGCCCATGACCGAGGCTGAAATGAATGAACTCCGCAACCGCTGCAAGCCGGACTCGGCCGACGGCAGGTATGAAGTCTACAAACTCTCGCTGAAATTCGACAATCCGGAATCTCGCATCGCCCACGGTTTCCCTCTTGATACACAACAATCCGAAGTGAAAGATATGCTCGGCAGCGAGATGAACACGGGTCATCCGTTTCCAGAAAAACAATTTCAGTAATTTGAAAGATATTAGGAGAAAGCACGGATGCCTTCGAAACACGAGTGGAATCGTCGTACTTTCATCAAAGGCGCCGCGGTCCTCGGGACGGTGCCGCTGATTCGCGGAGGTAGCATGGCGCAAGACGATAGAGACTCATCGCAAAAAGATCGATCACAACAAGTTCCCTCCGGCGAAGTTCCTAAAAAGCCTCTCGGACGCACCGGCGTTCAAGTCTCCGCCATGGGTCTCGGCGGCTATCATCTGGGATCTGCCGAAACCGATCAAGCCGCGAATGAAATCGTCGCCAAAGCCCTCGATCATGGTGTCACTTTTTTTGACAATGCCTGGGAGTACCACGATGGACTAAGTGAAGAACGTCTCGGCCGCGCGCTGAAAGGAAAACGCCAGCAAGCCTTCGTCATGACCAAAGTGTGTACTCATGGCCGCGATAAGAAGCTTGCCATGCGCATGCTTGAAGAATCCCTTCGCCGCCTGCAAACTGATCACCTCGATCTTTGGCAAATCCACGAAGTCGTCTACGACAACGATCCGGATCTAATCTTCGCTCCCGACGGCGCCGCCGAGGCCCTGCAAGCCGCCAGGCAGCAAGGTAAAGTTCGTTTCATTGGATTCACCGGCCATAAAGATCCTGAGATCCATCTGAAGATGCTGTCGCACGACTTTCCCTTCGACACGGTTCAAATGCCGCTCAATTGCTGTGACGCCACTTTTCGCAGTTTCGAAACCCACGTGCTGCCCGAAGCCAGTCGTCGAGGCATCGCAGCCCTGGGGATGAAAAGCCTGGGCGGCAGCGGAGAACTCGTGCGCCACGGCGCCATCACTGCCGAGCAAGGCCTTCGCTACGCCATGAGCTTGCCGGTCGCCACCACGATCAGTGGCGTCGATAGCATGGAAGTACTCGACCAGAATCTCAAGATCGCGGTCAATTTCACCCCACTCGCTGCCGCAGAAATGCAATCCCTGCGCGACCAGTGCCGCGTCGTCGCCGCCGACGGTCGATTCGAACTATTCAAGATGACCACAAAATACGACGGCAAAGTAGGCCGTGAACAACACCACTTTCCAACCACGCAGGAGTTGCCCCTGTAAATTAATCGTGAATGCCGCACCGTATTAACCCTGTGCCCCTTTGTGTCCTCTGTGTTTAAGGTTTTCTCGCCCGCCCCCGCGACACGCCCCTCTGCTTAATGATATCTTTTAGCCTTACTAGAAACCCGTAAGGTTGGAGGAATCAAACGATGGCGCAAGTAAAAATTACTGTCCGTCCCAATGGCCCTTTCCGCGTTGAAGCTCCCGAAGGCACTGTCGAGCTCGTCGATGCCAACGGAACTCCATACGATCTGACCGGCAAGCCCGCATTCTCCCTCTGCCGCTGTGGCGGCTCCGTCAACAAACCCTTCTGCGATGGTACCCACAGCCGCATCGGTTTCCAGGGCGCTGAACTCGCCGTCAAAAAAGCCGACAGCCAATAGCCGTAAGCCGAAGCCCGAAAGCCGAAGCCCAATAAAACGAAGCCCCTATGAACGACCGCGAACTGGGAATGAAACGCAATATCACGCGCCGTGATTTTCTCAATGGCGTGGCTGTCACCGCCGGCGCTGCCATGATGCCCTGGCATCTGTTCGCCGCTGGCGACAGCGATCCCGAGAAGTCCCCCGCCTACTATCCGCCTGCCCTCACCGGACTCCGCGGTAGCCATCCCGGGTCCTTCGACGCTGCGCATTCCTTACGCGACGGAACCTTCTGGGATTCCGCCGGCGCCCCGCAAGACACCGGCGAGACCTACGATCTCATTATTGTCGGCGGCGGAATCAGCGGTCTCTCCGCCGCTCACTTCTATCGCAAGTCCGCCGGCGCGAATGCCCGCATTCTCATTCTCGACAACCACGACGATTTCGGCGGACACGCTAAGCGCAACGAATTCCGCGTCGGCAACGCCTTCCGCCTCGGCTTCGGCGGCACCTATTCCATCGAAAGTCCCGCTCCTTACAGCAAAGAAGCTCGCGGACTCATCGAAGAACTCGGCATCGACGTCGCTTCTTATCCCAAACATCACGACGCTAAACTTTATCCATCACTCGGCTTGCGTTCAAAAATCTTTTTCGACAAGGAAACTTTTGGCGTGGATCGCCTGGTCGTCGCTCCATCTTCATTGCGGGGCGGGGAAGAGGGCGATGCTCAGCCCGCAGATCGCGGGCTGTGGAACCAATTCCTCGCCGATGCGCCCCTCGCCGCACAGGCCAAGAGTGATTTGGATCGCCTTCACCACGACCACACAAATTATTTTCCTGGCCTCAGCTCCACCGAGAAAAAGGCCAAGCTCGCACGCATGAGCTACGCCAACTATCTCAGAGACGTTGTCAAAGTTCACGAGGACGTCGTGAAACTCTACCAAACGATGCCGCAAGGGCTGTTTGGTTTAGGTATCGATGCGGTCGCCGCGCAGGATGCCTGGGGACTCGACCTGCCGGGCTTCGAAGGACTGAAACTTGATCCCGCTCCGGGCAAGGGAATGAACCGCGATACGATTCCAAACGAGGAAGCGGAAAAATATTTCTTTCACTTTCCCGACGGCAACTCCAGTATCGCTCGCCTCTTAGTGCGCAAACTTATCCCCGATGTCATCGCGGGAAACTCCGTCCCCGACCTGATTCTCGCCAAGGCGGATTATTCCAAACTCGACGGCTCCACATCGCGTGTAAAAATTCGCTTGAACAGCACCGCTGTTCGGGTGAAACACATAGGTGATTCCGCCACAGCGAAAGAAGTGGAAGTTGCCTACGCGCGCGGCGGCAAGGTCTACACCGCAAAAGCGAAGAATTGCATCCTCGCCTGCTGGCACGTTGTGATCCCTTACATTTGCGGAGAGCTTCCGCAAAAGCAGCGCGACGCACTCGCCTCCGCCCAGAAAGTTCCGTTGCTCTATACCAACGTAGCGTTGCGCAATTGGAATTCATTCAAAAAGTTAAACACCAGCGCCGTCTATGCCCCGGGAGGCTATCACACTCGCATCGCTCTCGACTTGCCGGTCAGCATCGGCGGTTACGAATGCGCCCGCAAGCTTGAAGAACCCATGGTGATTCACATGATGAAGACTCCGTGCAAACCCGGCCGTCCGTCACGCGAGCAGCACTCCCTGGGCCGCATTGAACTCTTCAACACCACCTTCGAAACCATGGAGCGCAAAATCCGCGACCAACTTGCCCGCACGCTCGGCCCGGGCGGCTTCGATCCTGCCCGTGACATCGCCGCCATCACGGTCAACCGTTGGCCACACGGCTACGCCTACGAATACAACTCGCTGTTCGATTCCTTCTGGCTCGAGGGCGGCGAAACTCCCTGCGAAGTGGCTCGCAAAACTTTTGGCCGCATCGCCATCGCCAACGCCGATGCCGGCGCCTACGCTTACACAGATGAGGCCATCAATCAGGCTTGGCGCGCTGTTGGAGAACTAAGGAGCTAGGAACGCATGCCGCCCTGCGGCGCAAAGGCAAAGATAGGCTGCAGGGGATGGGTCAGCGCCCTTGGGTCGAACGGAGATCGTCCCACGTGGAATGGCAACCCATAGTGACGTCCCACGGCCATCGCGCCGCCGGCAAGCGCAAGAATCACCACCAAAAAAATAGCAGCCCGCCGTGGGCCATGTTCTTGTCGCGGAGCCAGGACGGCGATAAGCGCACCCACGATTAATCCCGTGACCAGGCCGCCAATGTGCGCCATATTGTCGATGCCGGGAATTGCGAATCCGAACAGAAGGTTGTAGACAACAAATGCGCCCAGGCTGCGCAGTGTGCCTGAGAGAGCCGAGCGCGGCACTGAGAACTCTCCTAATTTGAACGCAGCGATCAGCGCGCCAGCAAGCCCGAAAATAGCTCCGGATGCGCCCACGCTCGGCGTACTCGGATGCCATGCTGCGCTGGCGAGGCTGGCTCCCAAGCCGCAGACAAGATAGATGGCTGCGTAAGTCCCGCGCCCATAGAGTGACTCACACAGCGCGCCCAGATTCCACAGGCACCACATGTTGAAGGCGATATGCAACAGCCCCCCGTGGACGAACACGTTCGTCAACAGCCGCCACCACTCGCCCGAGAACGTAAGAACGCCCACGTTGGCGCCCCATCGCACCAGTTCACGGCCGGGGAAGTCCATGACAGCGCCCGAGGAAAGCACCATGCCAAGGAATACCGCGGCATTGATGCCGAAGATGACCTGAGTGAGCCCGATGCCCGATGCCCCGCTCCGCGCCCACGGCGCCCGCATCACCGGCTGCCGCTCATCTTCCACAACTTCACCCCGCTGCGCCGCCTCGTGCTGTTTGCACCACGGGCAGACCTTCTTGCCAAAAGAAAATCCGGAAATTTCACGCCCGCATCGTATGCAGTTCGCCATGGAGTATTCAGTAACGAGGTATCACTAGAAGAGTATCAGCACTTTGAGATTCTTGTGGGGACAGCCGCCCCCGGCTGTCCAGTCGAGCGAAGCTCGACTGGCCTTTTGTTGCGGGCGGCAAATTGACGTAGAGCACCCGAAAACAGGTGTAGGAGAAAACAGACCGGACATCTTGGCCCATTCACAGATTTCGCGTCAGCAAAGCCAGTTCCTCGGGCGGCAACTTCACAAAGGCTGCCTCCGCTGCCGTTTTCATGGCACCGTAAGTTTGCAGACCATCAATCTCGCACGTCGTCCGCAAATGTGGCAGGGCAGGCCTGAAGGTCAATATCTCGGACCGCAGCAGCAACCACAAGCGCAGCTTGAACCGCGTCATCAGAGCGTAAAGCCGAACCTCGATCGCCTTCTCCTGCAAAGCAGATGCCAGGCTCGCGCGCTGCGGATCGGGATTGTTTTTCTCCGCATCCGCGTACTCCACCAGCACGGTCGCATTGTGCGCCATGCGGCGGGTCAGTTCCAGATATAGCCGCATGCGCTTGCGTTGCGCCTCGCGAAACTGCTTCGGCCGCAACCGCCACCGAAATTCAAATTCCGCAGCCGGATCGAGCAACGACTCGGCCAGCGAAACATCCACCGGATACAGAAAAGGGATCACATCGTCAACATCAAGATCGCGCTTCGGAAACCGATGCCAGGCGCGGCGCAGCATGTAAATGCAAGACAGCGCTCCCCACGCCACTATCAGCCAGGTCAGAATGATGGAAAACATACCCTAGCGCATCCTCCGTAACGCATCCTTATATTGCTTCAGATCAGGGGCCGACAGCTCCGAATCAGCTCTCGTAGCCTTTTGTGGCACGCTAAAAAACCATATCCAGATCACCACGGCCACAGAGTATGCCACAAGCGAGACCACGTCCCACAAAAAAGTGAATCTTGTTCCGAAATCCGAAAGTTTCAAATTCATCAGCAGTGCGACGGTGGCGTACAGTCCAAAACCAGTGGCTACCCCAAAAGGATATTGGCGCCAGCGCAGGCCAAGAAGTGGGACAAGTGCAACCAGTCCGGCGAAAATGAACACTTGAACGAATCGCACCGCAATCTCGCCCGCCAGTATGTAGAAGGCCACACCATGGCCAAACTGTGACGGGACCGCGTAAGCACGAGCTAAAGTCAGCCCGACGCTGACCACGAAGATAGCCGGAAAGATGCGACGTGCCATTGCGGCTCGGGCTAGGCTGCCCAAAACCAAGCGCAGCACTTCATACATCACCAAAATGCCAAGAAGATCGTAGCCTGCCTCGGTGATCCAATAAGTCAGGTAATAAGGGTGTGGGTAGTCGCGTACCACGAATCGCGCTACATCTGCCGCTACCCCGAAAGCGACGTAGGTTAAAAACCAAGGGGATAGCTTGTACGCATGCCTCCGGATCAAGACGCCCAACAAGATTACGAGCAGCCCGAGCGGGATGTACCATACGAACCGGGTCATAAGGCCGGGAGCAGCTTATCGTATCTGCCCCCGGTTTTCGAGGGTAATCTCGTCAAGCCAAGACGCTGCTGCTGAGCGATTTCGTCGATGATGCAGGAGGTCGCGGACCCGACCCATCCGCCAAAACCAGCGCAGCTGCAGGAGGCCGCGGTCCCGACCCATCCGCCAATGCTACTGAAGCAAACGACATCATCAACAACGCAATCGCCAGAATTCGTTTCATCGTGCTCTCCTTAGTGGGGAATGCCCCAGAACAGTTTAGCGGCAAAGCCCGGGAAAACAGCTATTTTTCAGCTGCGGGTAGGTTCTCCGGATTAATGCAGGCAAGCCAAGATATCGACCTTCGGAGTTCTTTAATTTTCGGAGAGTCCAAGAGCGAAAGGCAGGAGAAGACAGAACGTAGTTTTGCTTCTGATGGCGATCAAGCCACTAGTGAATCGTCTTCGTCTTCCTCGACATGTAATCCATCAACAAATACTGCCCCAGCGTATAAGGAGTCGTGAAGTAAGCCTTCCCGCGGCACATCTCGGTCACTTTCTGCACAAATTGCACCAACCCATAATCGGACGCCAGCATGAAAGTATTGATCAGCACCCCGGCCCGCTTGCACTTCGAAACTTCCTCCAGCGTCTGGCTCACCACCAGCGGATCCAGCCCAAAAGCATTCTTATAGATTCGTCCGTCTTCCAGCGTTAGCGCCGACGGTTTGCCATCGGTAATCATCACGATCTGCTTCATGTCCTTCCGCTGCCGCTGCAAAATCCTCTGCGCCATGCGCAGCCCTTCGCGCGTGTTGGTGTAATACGGCCCCACCTTCACGCGCGCCAGCTGCGACAGCGGAACTTCCTCCGCGGAGTCGTGAAACAGCACCAGCGACAGCGAATCCCCCGGATACTGCGTGCGAATCAAATGCGACAGCGCCATGGCAACTTTTTTCGCCGGCGTGAACCGGTCCTCGCCATAGAGAATCATCGAGTGCGAGCAGTCGAGCATCAACACCGTCGCGCACGACGATTGATATTCGCACTGGTGCACTTGCAGGTCGGAATATTCAATATTGAGCGGCAGCGTAAGCCCCTCCCGTTGAATGGCGTTCGATAGCGTTGCCGTGATGTCGAGATTCAACGTGTCGCCAAACTCGTAAGTTCGAGAAGCCCCGCTCGCCTCGATGCCCGTTGCCAGGTCCCTCGTGTCATGCCGTCCAAAGCTCGATTTGCCCAGCGACCCCAGCAAATTGCGCAAAGACTTGAAACCCAGAAAATCCAGGCTCTTATCAGTAATTTCGAATTTAGCCTGCGGCTGGTTTTCCCCAACTTGTCCCGCCGCGCCCGACGGCCGCGAAGGATCAGGCGGCTGGTCGATTGAAATATAGTCTTCCTGCTGCATGCGCTCGATCAGCTTTTCGATAAGCTCATCGAGTTCGCCATCCATCGCCATCTGCTGCAGCCGTTCGCGCATTTCTTCATCGAACTGGTCGCCTTCCATCAGGGCCTGTTCAATCGCGCGCCGCAAGTCATCGAGCGTCTGCTCGCCCTCCGGCATCTCAAACCACATGTCGCTCTGGAATCCGCTCTGCAGCAGGTAGTCCGACAGCGCCCCGAGCAAATCTTCCATGCTCATCTCGCCCGCCGGATCAGGCACGTATTTTGAATACCGAATGCGTTTCATAAAAAACCGGGCTTCGGGCTTCCGCTATCATCCCTCGGCAAACTTTTCGTCTACGGCTTCAGGGTTTGCCGAAGCCCGAAGCCCAATCCTAATTAAACTGCCTTCTCTGCCGATACGGCGGTTCTTCCCGCTCGAACCCCTTCTCGCGCTGCGGTTCCGGCTTCTTCTCTCCAGCCTTAAACACGCGCTCCTCATTGCGCCCAATTCGCTTGTGCGCGTGCAGCCCTTCCAGAATAAATTCCGCCGCCGAAACCTGCTGCTCAGCACTCTCTTTCTGCGAGATTCCCAGCGGACCCAGCTTATCCACCAGTCCCTGGATCGTTTTCAAATCGTCCAAAGCCTCTGCGGCCGGAACTGAATCGGACAATTGAATCTCTCCGCCCAGATCAAACCACTGCACGATCTGCTGCACGTTGGCTCCGCTGAAATATTCGTCGTAAGTCTTCGCAATAGCGGCACGAATTAATTCGCGGCTCACATGATCCGCGCCCTTCATCTCGCCTTCGTATTCGAGTTCGAGCTTGCCGGTGATCGCCGGCAGCGCCGCGTACACATCGCTGACCCGCGGCACCACAAGCTTCTCCCCGTTGCGCAGCGCCCGCCGCTCCGCGTTCGAGATCACATTCTCCATCGCCGAAATCGGCAGCCGCTGGCTCACTCCCGACCGCTTATCGATTTTCTTATCCTCGCGCGCGGCAAAAGCAATCCGTTCAACCACCTGCTGAATGTAAACCGGAAGGTGCATCTGGTGCCCGTTGCGCCTGGTCCACGCTTCCTGCGCGGTGATGGCGATGCCTTCCTCCACGGTCGCCGGATAATGCGTGCGAATCTCCGACCCAATGCGGTCCTTCAGCGGCGTGATAATTTTCCCGCGCGCTGTGTAGTCCTCCGGATTCGCGCTGAACACAATCGCAACATCCAGCGGCAGCCGAATCGGATATCCCTTAATCTGCACATCCCCTTCCTGCATGATGTTGAACAACCCAACCTGAATCTTTCCCGCCAGATCGGGAAGTTCATTGATGGCAAAAATCCCGCGATTGGCGCGCGGAAGCAGCCCGTAGTGCACCGTGTACTCGCTCGCCAATTCGTGCCCGCCCCGCGCCGCCTTAATCGGGTCGATATCGCCAATCAGGTCAGCAATCGTCACGTCCGGCGTGGCCAGTTTCTCCACATAGCGCTCATCCGGCGTGAGATAAGAAACAGGCGTGGCATCGCCCAGTCTCGCAACTTCTTCGCGGCACCGCCGGCACATCGGATCATACGGATTGTCGCGAATCTCGCAGCCCGTCACATAAGGCATGTGAGCGTCGAGCAGAGTCGTAAGCGCCCGCAGGATGCGGCTTTTCGCCTGACCCCGCAGCCCCAGCAGAATAAAATTATGCCGCGACAGCACTGCATTCACAATTTGCGGAACCACCGTATCGTCATACCCGACAATGCCCGGAAAAATGCTGGCGTCGTCCTGCTGGCGCAAGCGCGTGATTAAGTTGTCGCGGAGTTCGTCTTTCACGCGGCGAGTGCGCATCCGTTCTTCTGAAAATGCACTGCGGCGCAATTCGCCCAGCGTGCGCGGAAGACTCATGAGGAACCCCCAGAGAAAAATACTTTCTTGGATTATACGCGGGAACAAAAGGCTTCGGGCTTCGGCCATCGGCTTTCGGCAAAGTCATTCGATGCAGGCTTCCAGATTCGCCGCAGCCCGAAGCCCGACAGCCGAAGCCCGATCTAATGCACGTGCCCATTCCCGCCAGCCGTCTGCCGGGCTCTGGCAGCTCGCTTTATATTCGGAACAATCGTTTCCAGGTAGGAGATCAATAGGCCTATACGTTCCGCTTCCGAGCGCAGACCGAGCAGCCTTTGCTTAAAATCCAAATCGAGAGGCAGCGAACCCGCAAGATAAAAAGATAAATCCGAAGTAGCCGCAGCTGAAAGATCCTGCCTCGCACCAGCCACCGCCAGCAACTCCGAGTGCAACTGGATCGCCCGCTCAGTATCCGCCTGCGACGGCCCTCCCGGCTCGTCCTCGATCATCGCAACCTCAGCCTGCAGAAAAGAACGCTCCTGGTTTACTCCCAACAGTTCGAAACGTCTGCGGCCTTCTGTGACCACGTCAAGGCGCCCATCCGGATATTCTTTCACCACCGTCACGATCTCAGCCGTGCATCCTACTTCGGCCAGGCCCTGCTCAACCGCCCGCACTACTCCAAAATTTCTCTGCTGTGCCAGGCACTCGCCAATCATTTCCTTATAGCGCGGCTCGAAAATATGCAGCGGCAGCGGAACACCGGGGAATAGAACCACATCCAGCGGGAACAGGGGAATAAGCGCCGACAAATAGACTCTCCAGCAGCGGAATCATATTCGATTGTACGCCACACCCTATCCTGCGCGGACCAATACCCGCGAGCGGCATTGGGGCCGCTTTGGATGAACTTAATCACCAGAAGGCATAACGTGGGGAGACGAGCAAGAACTTTGAAACCAGAGCCTTCGTGATCCTTGGCGTCCTTCGTGGTTCATGATTTTCTTGTTCATCGCGAAACCTTACCCACTTACATTCACGAGCAATAGCCTGCTGCCTCCACGCTGCTTTACAAAAGTTCCGTTTGACTTCGCCGACTCGAGAGAATAAAAGCTCCTCATGGAACTTGCCGGGAAAGTCGCAGTAATAACGGGCGCTTCAATGGGCATTGGCGAAGCCATCGCAAAAATCTTCACCGATAATGGAGCCAGCGTGGTGCTGCTGTCGCGCGATGCCGGCAGGGTAGAAGCGGCCCGCAGTCGCATAGGCCACAGCGATCGCACTTTGGCCCTGGCCTGTGATGTCCGGCATCGCGAAGAAATCGATCGAGCCATCGGCCTGACCCTGCATCATTTTCAAAAGATCGATGTCTGGGTCAACAACGCCGGTCACGGCCTCCTTGATTCCGTCTCCCAGATGCAGATGGCCGCCTGCCGGGAAATGTTTGAAACGAATTTCTTTGGCGCGGTCGCCGCCATGCAGGCCGTCATTCCTGTGATGCGACAACAGGGTGGAGGAACCATCATCAACATCTCCAGCGTCGCCGGCCACGTTCCCCTGCCATTTCACGCCGCGTACAGCGCCACTAAGTTTGCCCTCAACGCCATCGGCAAGGCCGCCGCAGTGGAACTGAAAAACGATCGCATTCACATCCTCACCGTCTGTCCCGGATATGTGCGCACCGCCTTCGGCGACAATGCCGTCCAGGGAAATGAATTGAAACGCGTTCGTCCAAAATCTGTGCGCGGCATCACCGCTGAGCGCGTAGCCCGCGCCACGCTGCAAGGTTATCGAAAGCAGAAAAGGGAAGTGATCGTCCCCTGGACCATGTACGCTCCGCAGAAACTCTATCAACTCTTCCCGGCATTGGTGGAGCGTGCGATGGAACGAATGGCGAAATAAAGAATGGCGAAACAAAGAATGGCAAAATAAAGAGGAAGCGCGCAGGCCGCCCCGCCACGAGTTCAGAAAAGATTACGATCCCAACTCGGCCAGCATCGCTTCCATTTCCCCCTGCGCGTGCAGATTGCCGGTGCGCCGCGCCGACGCGATCCCGTCATTCAGCATAACTTTGGCGTCGCCAGTGCGGCCAGCCTTCGCCAGCGTTTGCGCCGCCATAAAGTAACCCGCAGTATAGTCGGGACTGTTCTTCAGCAAAATCGAAAACTCCGCCAGCGAACGATCCAGATCTCCCTGCCTCGAATATTCCATCGCCAGTCCATAACGCGCGAAGCTGTCGTTCGGATTCTGCGTCAGTATGTCGTTGAGCGCGGCAATTCGGTCCATAACCTCCTCAGTATCTCAAAACAGCGAAGATATAGGTACTCATGTGTGGGGAGTCAACGTCCAGGTCGAGACAGCCGCGCCCGCGACACTCATGTAGGGACAGCCGCCCCCGGCTGTCCGGTCGAGCGAAGCTCGACAGTCTTGCCACCACCACTAAACTGACCACTCTACAACCTCTCGCTAATTGCATTTGGCTTGCTCCCATGCCATGAGTAGAATGGACACTCTTCAAGAATCCCAATTTCTTCCGGAGGCCTCGTGGCTTGTCCGTTTTTTATGCCGACAGAGAAATTAGAAAACGGAGCATGGCCGCACGCCGCTCGCCTTCCTCTCGGCCGGGGATGGAGCGGCCAATGCACCGCGCCTGGTCATGAAGGCGAAATTCCATCGCAACACGAATTGCACGAGTTCTGCAATCTCGGTTATGCGGAACTTTGTACGCGCTTACCACAAGAGCGCGCATGGGACTCCGTCCGCTTCGGCATTCGATCCCTCCGCAATGAGAATAAGAATGAGGCTGACACAAAGGCGCAGAGCACAACCAGTCCCCGCATTCAAATTCGCTATATCTGCGAGCGCGCCCATCGTCCCGTAGAGCACGGCCTCCTCGAGTTTGATTCCATTCAAGCTCGCTGGAATTCGCCGCATCGCGACCAGCGCCTGCAGCGCCTGGCGGACTGCTTTCTCGCCGCGTATCTCGAAAAGAAGAAAAATCAGGAAATAAATCGAGCCGCCGCGAGTTGATCGCAAACTGAGTCGCAATCATAACTTCACGCGAAGCAAAGTAAGAAAGAAGAATAAGAAAGAAAGAGGACCAACCCGATCATGACCGAAGAGATGCTGATGCCGCGGCCGGTGCGAGATTCGCAGTCGGAGATGACCGAAATCGTTCTGCCCAACGACGCCAACCCGCTCGGTGCATTGCTCGGCGGCCGCCTCATGCACTGGATCGACTTGGCCGGCGCCATGGCTGCCCATCGCCACTCGCGCAGCCACGTGGTAACAGCCTCTGTCGATCACATTGATTTTCTGGTGCCCGTCCGCGTCGGCGACCTCGTGGTCTTCCGCTCTTCAGTGAATCGCGTTTTTCAGACCTCAATGGAAACCGGCGTAAAGGTTTTTGTCGAGAATTACATTGCCGACACGGTACAGCACGTAGCCTCCGCGTACTTGACGTTCGTTGCCATCGACGCCAAGGGAAACCATTTGAAAGTTCCCGCTGTAATTCCCGAGACAGAGGACCAGCAGCGTCGCTACGACGATGCCGGCCGCCGCCGCGAGGTCCGCCGATCTGAAATGGAGCGCCGCCGCAAAGGGAAACGCTAACCCACCGCTAGAGTGTGATTCAGATCACATCCGGCCTTTCGTCGTAATCCTCTTCGCTGAGTTGGATGCGGGACGGCGCACATCCCGACCTCGGCCCGCAGTCCATAGTCTTGAATCGCGCACGCCGAAATGTGTGCGCCACACCTGAAACGAAAAGCCTCCCATCTAGGTTTCAATGATTGAAATCATCACGACATGGGATGCCCCACCCTCCGACCTCTGTCATTCCGACCGAAGTCCGTAGCGACAACGACGGCGAGTGGAGGAACCTGCTTTTCTTTTTCCACCGGGACAACTCTAAACCCGGCAGTGGGAACCTGGGACAGACAGGCATTCCCCATTTTCCCATCGACCTTCGCCATCCCACTCCCCATCCACCCCACGCTTTCCGCTATTGAATTCATCCTCAGGCATTTAACCCCAAAATCATTGCGCCGCCCCCACCCCTCTGCTAGCCTTTTCATGGACATCTTTTCGCCGCATCTTGCGCACGCACCGGGTGCTTGCCTTGCTGCGAAACAGAATAGTATGATGGTCTATCGCAGTTACGCGTGATCGTTACCGCGTGCCGCGTCCCCACCAAAGCTAAGTCCAACGCAGTTTCTTTAAGGAGAAAAAATCTTGGCAGCATCTTCAAGCTCAAAGAACCGCATTTTGTTTACCTCCGAATCCGTGACCGAAGGCCATCCCGATAAAATCGCCGATCAGATTTCAGACGCCATTCTCGATGCCTGCCTTGCCGAAGATTCTTCCAGCCGCGTCGCCTGCGAAACTCTCACCGCCACCGGCCTGGTCGTCATCGCCGGAGAAATCACCACCAAAGCCTACGTCGATTTCCAGCAAGTCGTTCGCGGCACGGTGCAATCTATCGGCTACGACAACGCTCTCCACGGCTTCGACTGCAACACCTGCGCCGTCATCTCCAGCATCAACAAACAGTCCGGTGACATCGCCATGGGCGTCGATACCGGCGGCGCCGGCGACCAGGGCATGATGTTTGGTTATGCTTGTAATGAGAATGAGGAGTTGATGCCGACGCCTATTTCTCTGGCGCACAAGCTTACGATGCGGCTCTCGCAGGTGCGCAAGAATGGAACTCTTCCTTATCTCCGTCCCGATGGAAAATCTCAAGTTACAGTTGAATATGATGCGAAGGGGAAAGTCATCCGCGTGGACGCGGTTGTGATTTCCACGCAGCATTCCGAGACCGTTGCCAACGACGAATTGCGCGCGGGAATTTTGCGGCATGTGATTCAGGCGGTGGTGCCGGCGCACTTGCTTGATGAAGATACGAAGTACCACATCAATCCAACGGGAAGGTTTGTGATTGGCGGGCCGATGGGTGATACCGGACTCACGGGGCGCAAGATTATCGTCGATACTTACGGCGGGATGGGCCGTCACGGCGGCGGAGCGTTCAGCGGAAAAGATCCGACGAAGGTGGATCGCTCGGCGGCGTACATGGCGCGCTACATTGCGAAAAATATTGTGGCCGCGAAACTTGCCGATCGCTGCGAAGTGCAGTTGGCCTACGCCATTGGTGTGGCCGATCCGGTAAGCGTGCGTGTGGATACATTCGGCACAGAGAAAGTCGATCCGGAAATTCTTCCCGATTTGATTCGCGCGAACTTCAAACTGACGCCGCGGGGGATTATCGACTCGCTCAATCTGCGGCGGCCGATTTACAAGAAGACTGCGGCTTACGGGCATTTCGGGCGCAGCGATCCGGACTTCACCTGGGAAGCGACGGATAAGGCGGCGAAGCTGGCCAGCGAAGCGGGAGTGCGCGAGCCAGTGGCGGCGAGGAAGTAGAGTTACTCGAAGTACCGCGGGGGCTAAAGCCCGCGATTTCGGGAGGGTGCCATCGCAGCGCTAAGAGCGCTGCGCCACCCAAAAGCAAACCCGGCCGCGGCCGTGAGGAAGTAGAGGGCTGATTCTTCAGGCGCAAGCGTTTCGCGGGCGAGTCGCCCGCGCCACATGAGCCTAAAGTGCTATTCCCCTAAGAGTATTTTGATACGGGAGTGTCAGGATTGATTCGTGTATCCTGATAGAGCATTCGTATCGATATTATCTTCGCAGACAAAAATAAAACTTTCAGGATGAAGGCGCCACAGGAGGCGTATGTCGACAGCTGCACAAGTTAACTCCGATATCAAGAGCCTGGAACTGGCCGAA
>DATNMU010000061.1:0-27072 GCA_035602195.1 Candidatus Acidiferrum sp. | reverse complement strand
GGAAAAGCGAATTCGCAAGGTCTTCGAGGTGGCTGAAGGGCTTGCCCCGTGTGTCCTGTGGATCGATGAGTTAGAGAAAATATTCGCCGGCAGCGGGCCGGATTCGGCTTCTGTAGACGCTGGTGTCTCTTCCCGGTTGCTTGCATCGTTTCTCTCCTGGATGCAGGATCGAAAAGCGCCGGTATTCGTAGCCGCCACCTGCAACAACGTGACTGCCTTGCCACCGGAACTAATTCGCAAAGGAAGGTTTGACGAGCTGTTCTTTGTGGATCTGCCGAATGAGGCCGAGCGTAAGCAGATAGTGTCGATTCAACTGGCGAGACGAAAGCGCAACCCCGCGGATTTTGATCTCGATAGGGTCGAAGCCGCGGCCAGTGGCTACTCTGGCGCGGAGATTGGTGCTGCTGTGCAGTCGGCGCTCTACGCCGCTTTCTCGGGAAAAAAGGAACTGACCACGGCGTTGCTGCTGGATGCGCTGGCCCATACCGTGCCGCTTTCAGTTACTCGCGCAGAAGAGATTCGCTCGCTTCGTGAATGGGCCCGGACACGAGCCGTCTCTGCCTCCGCCGTCGCTGCCTCTGCAGCGAGCGAAAATCGATAGCGAACGCCGGCATTGACTCCCGTCCCGGCGCGGGGTACGCTTTAACCAATGGTAGTGACTTGCCTCCTGGGCATGAGCATTCCGGCTTCTCTAATCTTCAAGCATAATCCTGTTTTGTCCGCGAAGCGGCTAAGGTGCGCGTGTATCCAGGGAGTAGTGGCACGGCGCGTTGCTGCGCCCAGCGCGACAGTCGAGGCGGCTGTCCCGACATGGTTCGTAAAAGAGACTGAATGAAGAAAAGTATCGGCATAACTCCCAACATCGAAACTTTGTTTGGTACGCGGGATGAGAACGTCCGCCTGCTGGAAGATGGCCTGAACATTACGATTGACCTGCGGTCGAATGCCATCGATCTGGAGGGTGCAGCGCGAGACGTCGCTCGCGCCGAGCAAGTGTTTGCCGACTACGAGAGCCTGCAGCGCTCCGGCTACAGCTTCAACAACGGTGATCTGAACAGCATGCTGCGCGTGCTGACGGCGGATTCGACGGCTACGCTGCGCGGACTTGCCGATGCCGGCCGCCAGCGTTCTCTAGGACGCCGAATGGTACAGCCGAAGAGCGTGAACCAGCGCCGCTATGTCGAGGCGATTGAGCAGCACGACATGGTGTTTGGCATCGGACCGGCAGGCACGGGAAAAACATACCTCGCAGTCGCGATGGCGATTTCTGCGCTGCTGGCCAAGCGCGTGAACCGCATCATCCTGGCGCGTCCGGCGGTCGAAGCGGGGGAGCGTCTGGGCTTTTTACCGGGCACATTGCAGGACAAAATCGACCCTTACCTGCGCCCGCTGTACGACGCGCTGTATGACATGCTCGATCCGGAGAAGGTGGATCGTTACCTGGAAAAGAATGTCATCGAAATTGCTCCCATCGCATTCATGCGGGGCCGCACTTTGAATGATTCGTTTGTGATTCTCGACGAAGCGCAGAACACTACTTCCGAGCAGATGAAGATGTTCGTTACCCGCCTCGGCTTCAATTCCAAAGCGGTGATCACTGGCGACGTGACGCAAATCGACTTGCCGAATGCCCGGCGCAGCGGTTTGCTGGAAGCGATCGATATTTTGCAGAGAGTCGAAGGCCTGACCTTCGTGCATTTCGATGAAGCTGATGTGGTGCGTCATCACCTGGTGCAGCGCATCATCCGCGCTTACGATGAGCACAAGACACATGTGGCCGAACAGCAAATGTTATTGCTCGGGCGGGCGGCAAAAACGTAGAAGGCGCGACCAGGGCGAATGATCCGAAAAGCCCTGCAAACCCGAACGACAGATCCTCGGCCTCAGGAGAATGACGACAGTCGTGATTCCTTGAATAAGGTGATTATCTTCCGAAAAAGAATCGCAGGCCTCAGCCCCCCGACGCTGGAACGGTTTGTATTGAGGGCCAGGAAAGCGATCCGTTTGCGTGACACCGTGAATGTGCTGTTAACAAGCAGCAGGGAATTGCGTTCTCTCAACCGGCAATTCCGAAGAATCGACAAGCCCACCGACGTATTATCGTTTCCCGCGCCCCGTGCCGTTCCGCGCCAGACAAGACGCTTTGCCGGAGATGTGGCGATATCGGCAGATATTGCACGGGAGAACGCCATCCGCATGGGACATTCCGTTGCCCATGAAGTAAAAATTCTGGCGCTGCACGGCATCCTGCATCTGGCAGGTTTCGATCACGAGCGCGATCATGGCGAGATGGCGCGGGAGGAGAGCCGGTTGCGACGGAATCTGAAGTTAGAAATCGGCCTGATCGAGAGGAGCCCCGGCATTCTTCACCAGCCATTGAAGAAGAAACGCAAAGTCACGGGTCTCAGCTCCCAGCGGAGAAGGGCATGAATTGGTACGTCGCTCTAGCGCTGATTCCGCTGCTGGCTCTGCTGGCGCTGGCCTCTTATGTAGACCGTGTTTATCAAGAGATCGGAAAATTTCTCTCGCGGGAATTTCAGGACAACATCGACGTTTTCGAGCAAAAAGTTGAGCCTGTTCTGAATGTGAGCCGACCCCGCGCTTCGCTTTCCATGTCGGTGCTGAAACAGTTAACTACCGCCACTATCGCTTTGACGGTGGGCTACCTGGTTTTTGGCGATCAGCGCTGGACGATCTATGAGATCATGCAGGCGGCAATCAGCCTGATCCTCATCATTATCGTTTTCAATCAATTTCTGCCCTTCCTTTTCTTCTCGCGGACGAATGGTTCCTGGCTGATCGGCTGGACGTGGTTGCTCCGCATGCTGATTTATTTGGTGCTGCCGGTCACTATTGTGCTTGGCTTTTTGCAATCGGTAGCGTCGCTCACTCGCCAGAACACACGGGAACAACCGGAGAGCGCCTCTGAGGCGGTAGACGCTCTGATTGAAGCAGGACAGGAAGAGGGAATTATTCAGGAAGGCGACCGCGACTTGATTCAGTCGGCGGTGGAGTTCAGCGGCAAGACGGTGCGGGAAGCCATGAAGCCGCGGCCAGAGATATTCGCCGTACCGGTAGAGACTACGGTCGAACGTTTCATTGAGATGCTGCGCACCAAGCATTACTCGCGCGTTCCGGTTTACTCGCAGAGCATCCACAACATTAAGGGCATTGTGTATGCCCAGGACGTTTTGCAGGTGCCGGACAGTGAGGCCGCTACCCGCACTCTCGAAACGTTGATGCGACGCGACGTGTACTTCGTGCCCGAAAGCAAACTGGGCAGCGATCTGCTGCGGGAGATGCAGAAGAACAACATTCGTATGGCAATTGTGGTCGATGAGTATGGCGGCGTCGCTGGGCTGGTCACGATTGAAGATCTGGTGGAAGAGATTGTAGGAGAGATTCGTGACGAACACGAAAAGCCGGAAATTGTCAGAGAGAACGACCATTCCTATATCGTTTCCGGAGGAATGGATGTCGACCGCCTGGCCGAACTCTTTGGTACAAAGCCGGAAGGAAGGGAATCGGCCACGGTTGCGGGCCTGGTCAGCGAATTGGCCGGACACATTCCACGGCAGGGTGAGACGGTCGATGACGACGGACTGCGGTTCGAAGTTCTGGAATCGACGAATCGCAGAGTGGAACGCGTAAGAATCTCAGCCGTGCAGCCGCGGCAGTTGAAGCTGATATAAGAACGGGCTGCGGGCTTCGGCTAACGGGCTTCGGCAATCCCCTTCGCCTGCGTGTTCGTGCTGCATCTTCATCGAGAGCCAGCGCCTGATATAGTCGGAATGCTGGGTGCGGTCTTCGGTTGGTAGCTTTCGGCTTGAGTGCGAACTCTTGGGATTTTGCCGAAGCTCGAAAGCTGTAGCCTGAAGCCAGCCTCTATGCCCTTCCGCTCTGGTTTTGTTTGCATTCTCGGCCGTCCGAACGCTGGCAAGTCCACCTTGCTCAATGCATTGGTCGGCGAAAAACTCGCGATTATCTCACCTAAACCACAAACCACTCGCAACCGAATTCAGGGCATCGTCAATATTCCCAAGGCAAAGGGCCAGAGCGGCGCGCAAATCGTTCTGATCGACACGCCGGGCGTCCATAAACCAGACAGTTCACTGGGACGGAAGATGATGGTGGAGGTGCGCGAGGCGCTGGAAGGTTGCGACCTGGTGCTTCTGATTATGGATGCGACCCGCAAACTCGATCAGCGCGACGAGTTCGCCATCCAGATGCTGAAGCATTCTTCAACGAAAGTTTGCCTCGTGCTCAACAAGGTGGACCTGCTCAAGGGTGGGAAAAGTAAGCTGTTGCCGCTGATCGAAGAGTACAAGAAGCTGCATCAATTTCACGACATCATCCCGATTTCAGCTCTGAAGCGCGATGGACTGGACCTATTGTTGGAGCAGGTGACAGCGGCCCTGCCTGCCGGGCCAGCTCACTTTCCGGACGATCAAGTAACTGACCAGCCGGCACGCTTTATGGCGGGGGAGATCATTCGTGAGCGTGTGCTCATCGAAACGGAAGAGGAGCTTCCCTACGCGACCACCGTGATCGTCGACAACTTTGAAGAGGGCGCGAAACTAACGCGCATTTCTGCCACCATTTACTGCGAGCGCGAAGGACAGAAAGGTATCCTGATCGGCAAGAAGGGGCAGATGCTGAAACGGATTGGCACTTCTGCGCGTATACAGATCGAGCGCATGGTGGGGACAAAGGTGTTTCTTGAGCTTTACGTCAAGGTGCAACCGAACTGGCGGGAATCGCGCGGCTTTGTGGAAGAGCTCGACTGGAGAAGGCAGTTGGAGCACTTGACGACTGGCCCTCCTGAACGGTCTAATGCTCTGGCCCCGAGTAAGAAGCGAAAGGCAAATCCGAGTAAGTAGGCGGGAGACAACTGAGATGTGCGCAATCTCTATTATTTAGGCACTGCGGTATGCGTCCTTTGGTTCCGCTAGTTGCGCGCGTCATGTTCTCGTATTGACATATGGCAGTTAGAATCAACTAACTAGGACGCTTCATCGTAGGTACGGGCCCACACATGGCATTGGCAGATCCTCCGGAGCAATCCTTCCCAGAAAAAGATTTTGATCCAGATAAACTAGCGTTGATCCTGAGGGTGACGCTCTCCGCCGATCGCAACGCTGTGGATCCAGTGGTGCAGGAAGTGATGGCGGTGGTTCGGCGGATGAAGGACGTTGACGGCAAAGAGGACGCGATCGAACTATCTCTGCAAGAGGCTCTGGCCAATGCGGTGATTCACGGGGCGAAGGAAGATCCTACAAAAACCGTTGAATGCCTGGTAAGCAACGACGAAGAACGGGGCATATTGATTGTGGTGCGGGACCCAGGGACAGGCTTTAGTCCAGAAGCCATTCCGGGCTGCACCGTGGGAGAGAATGTTTATTCCAACCACGGGCGGGGAATTTTCTTGATTAATCAGCTTATGGATGAGGTGGAGTTCCGCAAGAACGGCACGGAAATTCACATGGTGAAGCGGTAGATCAGGTGCGTCGCGTCCAGACTGTCATCCCGAGCGAAGCGAGGGACCTTGGTTTGTGCGTACGCCCACGACACGGGTTGCGTAAGAAAAAACCAAGGTCCCTCGCTTTGCTCGGGATGACAAGCGTATTTTGCCACGCTAATCCTTCGCTGCAATTCCCAATGTCTTCATCTTGCGATAGAGGTGGCTTCGCTCAAGGCCAAGGACTTCAGCAGCGCGCGTAACATTGCCGTGATTTTCGTCCAACTTTTTCAGAATGAAATCGCGTTCGTAGGCGTCGCGAGCCTGATGCAAAGTGGTGAATTCGCTGCGCGCCGATCGCCGGTGTCCGTCGCGATAGACCAGAGGAGGCAGATGTTTACGATCGAACCGAGTGGTCATGGGATTCATGATCACGATTCGCTCGATCACGTTGCGCAGTTCACGAACGTTGCCCGGCCACGAGTAGCGCATCAGTGCCTCTACTGCGTCATCGGTGATCTCGCGAGGGCGTCGTCCGTAAGTCGCCGCCAGGTCTTTTAGGAAGTGCCGCGCGAAAAGTGGAATGTCTTCCTTACGATCGCGTAGCGGCGGCACAAAAAAGGGAATCACGTTCAGCCGATAAAACAGATCCTCGCGAAAATTTCCTTTGGAGATTTCTTCTTCCAAATCTTTGTTAGTGGAAGCAATGATGCGGGCATCCACCATGATCGTTTGGTCGCCACCAAGAGGCGCAACGCGCTGTTCCTCAAGAGTGCGCAGCACCTTCGACTGAGTTTTGAGGCTCATGTCGCCGACTTCGTCGAGAAAAAGCGTTCCTCCGCTAGCCTTCTGAAACTTACCTTCCTTGTCGACGGCTGCGCCCGGGAACGATCCCTTGTAGTGGCCGAACAATTCGCTTTCGATCAGGTCTTCGGGAATAGCCGCGCAGTTCACCTCAACGAAGGTTTCATCTTTGCGCAAGCTTTGCGCATGGATGGCGTGGGCCACCAGTTCTTTTCCCGTGCCTGACTCTCCATAAATCAGAACGCGGCCATTGGTGGGGGCCATAAGGCCAATCTGCTGGCGCAGAGCCTTCATAGGAATGCTGTCGCCCACGATCACGCTCTTTGCCTGCAACTGCTTTTTCAAATCGACGTTCTCGTGCCGTAGTTTTTTGGATTCAATCGCGTTCTTGACCAGGATGAGCGTTTTATCGATGGAGAGCGGCTTCTCCAGAAAGTCGTACGCGCCGAGCTTGGTAGCCCGCACCGCCGTCTCAATCGTGCCGTGGCCGGAAATCATGATCACTTCCGGAGCATTGTCGATCTCGCGAATTTTTTCCAGCGTCTCCAGACCATCGATGCCGGGCAGCCAGATATCCAGCAACACGACTTCAAAGTTGTGTGCGCGCCGCAGGAGTTTGAGGCACTCCTCACCGCTCTCGACTGAAGCGGCCTCGTAGCCTTCATCCATCAGCACGCCTGCCAGCGAGTCGCGGATGCCGGTTTCGTCGTCAACGATGAGAACGTTATGCATGCTCTTGAGTTGCCGCGACGAGCGCCGCTTCGGGAACTACGGGAAGTTCCACGATAAAACGCGCTCCCACCGGCTTGTTTTCTTCCACGCGAATCGAGCCATGGTGTTCCTCAACCACCCGGCTGACAATGGCCAGGCCCAGCCCGGTTCCGCGTTTCCGGGTGGAAAAGTAAGGAAGAAAGAGCTTTTCCTTGAGCTCGCTGGTCACACCGTGACCGGTATCTGCAACCGTTATCTCGACGGCGTCACGGCTGGCCACCAGTGAGGTGGAAATTTCAATTTCGCGCAACAGTGCGTCCTGCATAGCTTCGGCGGCGTTATCGACGAGGTTGGCCACAGCCCGTTTCATCGCCTCCGAATCGGCCATCACTCGCGGCAGATCAGGCGCAAGAGATTTATGCAGATTGATGCCGTCAAGTCTCCCGTTGAACATGGAAAGAGCCCCTTCAATTACTTCGTTGATGTTGGCCGGCTGCGGCTTGGAGGCAGGGAAGCGGGCGAGAGAAGCGAACTCATCGACCAAGCGACGCACCGTCTCCGCCGCTCCCGCAATGGTTTGAGCACAAGAACGAACCACATCCAGGGATGCATTATCGGAATGACGGCCGCGCTCCAGATGGCGCTGAATGCGTTCCGCGGAAAGCGCAATGGGGGTAAGCGGATTCTTGATTTCGTGGGCGACCCGCCGCGCCACCTCGCGCCACGCGGCCTGCTTCTGCGCCTTGAGAAGATCGGAGAGGTCTTCGAATACGATCACGTATCCCGAACGCTCGTCCTGATGGCGAAGCGTAGCCACTGTGACCGCTACGTTCAGCGAGGTGCGCTGCAATGTCATCTCCATCTGGCTGGTGGTCATCCCCATGCGATCGGCGCGGCGCAACAGCGGCTCCATATCCTGTAGCACCTCCGCCGGAAACACGTCTGCCAAACTGGCACCTCGCAGCACGGGAGGCTCACCGTTACGTCCATCGGGATTAAACATACGCAGCAGAGCTTGATTAGCGTGAGTAATGCAACGGTTCGCATCCAAAGAGAGCACGCCGGTGGGAATGCTTTCGAGAATCGTTTCCATCTGGCGGCGCCGCTGATCGAGTTCGGCGTTGGCGGCATTGATGTTGCGGCTTGAGGCTTCGATCTGCCGCCGGCTGGTTTCGAGTTCTTCCGCCATTTGGTTGAAGGAACGGACTAGGTCTCCAATCTCATCGGCAGCGCTGACATCAATTCGATAATCGAGACGTCCGCGAGAAATTTCTTGCGTCGCTTCCGCTAAGGCTGCCAGCGGACGTGTCACCAGCTTCGACAAGAACAGCGCGAGCCACGACGTCACGAAAAGCACCATCATCGTCAGCAGAAGAAGTAAGCCCATGTAGGTGCGGCGAACGAGGCGGCGCTCGCGGGCCAATTCGAAATAGCGTTGCTGGCTGTCCTCGACTTGCTTGACGGTCTGAGAGAATTCGCTGGGAAGCGGGATCGCCACCAGAATTAAGCCATTGTCTCCGACTGTGGCGCCCCCGAGGGTATATTCCGTGCGATCCCAAACGAAATTCATCGGCTTGCCTGCATTGACCTCCGTAATCGGTAATTTCGGCTTCAATAGCGCCCACGGTGCCGGAGCATTGAAGCTGGCTTCGGCATCGCCATCCTGCAGGGCAATTGCGAATCCACCTTGAAGCGTAATCTCGTGGTTATGAAATTCGCTGGCCACCGACGAGAATCGATGGGCAGAGTAACCGCGCTGGGTTTCGGCTGAGGCCGCAATGGCCATTGCTTCGGCGCGGGCATTCTGGGCCGCGTATTCACCTAGCAATGAAGCCATGGCGTGAGTGTCGGCGCGAACTTCTTCCACGGGCGTGGAGAACCATTTGTCAATCGAGCGGTTCATTAATCCATAGGCGAACCAGTACATCACCATGACCGGCACGAACGAAAGTAGCAGCGCGCCCACTACCATGCGGGTACGAAATTTCGAGCCCAATACACCCAGGCGGCGTTCAGCAAACAGCTTCAGTAAATTGCGCGCCAGTACGAAGGTGAGAGCGACAAAAAGCAGCGATATCAGTAACGACAGGGCGTAGAACACCACTATCTGCTGATTGTTTCCTGGACGTAAGAGAGTGAGGTCGAAAGCCGTTTGAGAAACCAGAATCGCCAGCAGAAAGAAGACCGCAATTGCCAGCAGAATAATGTATTGCTTGCGACTGAAAATACGAGGCGGTCGTGTTGGAGTGATATTCGCCACGCGGATTCAGGCCACACGCTGGAAGTCAGAAGCTGACTGTGAGCGAACGGGCCACAACTAATTATAGATGCAGACGCGGCCGGGGTAGAGGCCTTGATCGCGATGTCGTTCAAGGTTCCATGTGTGGCGAGCGCCCGGCTGAGAGTTCGTCGCGCATGGCGCGCCAGGCGGCTTTGGGCTGGTAGGATGCGTCAAACGGCAATGCCGCGCCGCGAGTGTGGCGGGAGTGCGATCCAATCCAGGAATACTTGTCTGTGAATCCCCACGTCTGAATTGCGGTGCATCCAGGGCTATTCAGGCATGCCCTCACGATGTCGCGATACACGCTGGCTTGGCGCAGTAAGTCGTCCGCGTAAGCCGCGCCGTTGCAATCTACAGGCAGCGAAACGTCGAACTCGGTAATATGAACCTGCAAGCCGAGCGCTGTAAGTCTCGCAATGTTCGCAGTGATTGCCCGAATATCCGCGTCGAGCGCGGGCATGTGCATCTGCAGCCCAACGCCATCGATGGGAACTTTTCGACGCTTGAAGTTCTTCATCATGGCGTAGACGGCGTCTGATTTGCGATTCAGGCCTTCGGCTTCCGCTTCGTTGTAGAACAATAACGCGTGTGGATCGGCTTTATGCGCCCAGCGAAAGACCTGCTCGATGTAAGCGCTGCCTTGTCCCGTGAATCCGATCCCTGGCTGGTTGTACCAGATGGAATCGCGCACGTTCCCGTTCTCATCGGTGGCCTCGTTGATTACATCCCATGCGAACACTTGACCTTTGTAGTGTTTCATCACCTGGGTAATGTGATTGTGCAGAACATGCGATAGCTGCTGCGTGGTGAAGGTTCCCTTCGTCAGCCAATCCGGATTATCGTGGTCCCAAACCAGACAATGGCCACGGACTTTCATCTGGTGAACCTGCGCGAAGCGGACGACGTCGTCGCCTTGGTGAAAGTCAAAGGCTGCGGCATCCGGGCGCAATGCGGGCCATTTCAAGGCATCTTCTGGTTCGACCATGTTGAACTCGCGAGCCAGGATGGAGGAGTAGGTTTTCTCTGAAAGCAGGTAAGGACGTACCGCCGCTCCGACCAGCACGCCTGCACTGTCCGCCTCCTGCCGCAAGGATTGAGCTCCACAGACAGCGGTAATCGTGCCTAGCAAAATTGCTGATCGCACGGAATGATTAAACATAAATGGCCTACGATCGCCATGTCTGGAACCTAAGACGTAAGATCTGAGATCTTCCTAGGTAGACGGAGGCAGGAACTTCTGTAAAGGGCAGTCGTCACAATGAGCCTGTGATTTTCTGCAATAGTTCTTTCCGACTCCCACAATGAGGCCGTGCATCTCGTTGTAAACCTGTACCTGGGCCGTGCGTTTCGCCGTGCTCATAGCCGAAGGTGGATGAGCGGCGCCACGAATGCTGTTAGCCAAACCGTGCCCGTCGCTCTCGCCGGAGTCCGCCAGCGACTCGGCGACTGGCGCAAGTGCCCGCTCGAACAATTCCCTGATTTCTTCGTAGCGCGCGCTTTCGGGAAGAATTCCGTGGCGCTCGGTGATCCGGCGCGTGTAAGCATCTACCACAAAAACAGGGTGATTCCCCGCATAGAGCAGGATGGAATCGGCAGTTTCGCGGCCGATGCCGTGAAGGTTGAGCAGTTGCTCACGCAGATGGTGCGTGGGACGGGCAAACAACTTTCGCAGGGAGCCTTCGTAATGTTGGTCCAGAAACTCAACAAAGAGTTTCAGCCGTTTGGCCTTTTGCCGGAAATAGCCGGCCGGACGAATCAAACGTTCAAGTTCTGCCAAAGAGACTTGACGGATTCCTTTCACGCTGAGAACACGGGCGGCACGCAGGTTCGCTAAAGCCTTTTCTACGTTTGTCCAGGCTGTGTTCTGCGTCAGATAAGCTCCGACGATCACTTCGAACCGCGACTCCGCCGGCCACCAATGCTGCGGTCCCCAAGTACGAAACAGCGCGAGATAGTAGGACTGAATCTGCTGATTGCTCTTATTCACTGCAAGAATTAGAAAATCCTCTTTCTGGAGTGTACGCCGCGGCGCAACTCCGACAGCAGCAATCAAACATAGCTCGATTGCACTTACCGAAGTGCATGTACCATGGCTCTGAACATTGAGTATTCTTGCAGAAAAAGCGCAATTGGCGCGGGTTCCCGAGAATTCCACTTAATCCGTCCAGCACTGCACTGAGTCCAAGTACTACGGTAACTGGTACGGTAATCCACTTGCTGTGACAATTTGTGTCAACACCAAGACACTGCTTTCTCCCATAGCTAGAAGCGGCGCTTGGTGTAAATGCCGGTGATTTGCTCCGGTATCGGTCCACTGCGTGGATAGGAGATCGACGTATGTCTCAACGGCTGGGTGACCTTCTCGTCAAAGAGAAGATTATTACCCCAGAGCAGTTGGAACAGGCAATGAAGGCGCAGAAAGAGCAGAACTGCCGCCTGGGTTCTGCGCTGGTGAAGCTTGGCTTCCTCACGGATGAGGATGTCACGAATTTTCTTTCCCGCCAGTATGGCGTTCCCGCCATTAATCTTTCGTATTTTGAAATTGATCCTGCTGTTGTCAAACTGATTCCGTTTGAAACCGCCAAGCGCTATCAGATTCTTCCCTTAAGCCGCGTGGGCGCGTCGCTGACGATCGCCATGGTCGATCCGACTAACGTCTTCGCGATGGACGATATCAAATTCATGACCGGCTTCAACATTGAACCGGTGGTCGCATCCGAAAGCTCGATTCTCGCGGGCATTGAAAAATCCTACGGTGCAGGTACTAAGGAAGAAGACCTCGAAACCGTGATGCAGTCGATGTCGGAGATGAGCGAGAGCGACATTGAAGTGCAGGCGGAAGAGCAGGAGATGGAGCTCTCGCAGCTAGAAAAAGCTGCGGACGAAGCTCCGGTAGTCAAGCTGGTGAACCTGGTACTTACCGACGCGGTGAAGCGCGGAGCCAGCGACATTCATATCGAGCCTTACGAAAAAGAATTCCGCGTGCGCTTCCGTATTGACGGCGTATTGCAGGCAATCATGTCGCCACCCATGAAACTGAAGGACGCCATTACGTCGCGCCTGAAAATCATGGCGAAACTCGACATCAGCGAGAAGCGCCTGCCGCAAGACGGCCGCATCATGCTGAAGATGAATATCGGCGGACGCAAGAAGCAACTCGACTTCCGTGTCAGCACATTGCCGACTCTGTGGGGCGAAAAAATCGTGCTCCGCTTGCTCGACAAAGAGAACCTGCGGCTTGACATGACCAAGCTGGGTTTCGAGCCGGAGTCTCTCGTCAAATTCGAAAAGGCCATCCTGAAGCCTTACGGCATGGTGCTGGTCACGGGTCCTACCGGATCGGGAAAAACCAACACCCTATATTCCTCGATCTCACGCTTGAACCAGCCTGACACGAACATTATGACGGCGGAAGACCCGGTGGAATTCCAGTTGGGTGGAGTCAACCAGGTGCAGATGAAGGAGCAGATCGGCTTGAACTTTGCCGCTGCCCTCCGATCCTTCTTGCGTCAAGATCCCAACATCATTCTGGTCGGCGAAATCCGTGACTTTGAAACTGCGGAAATCGCCATCAAGGCGGCGCTCACCGGTCACTTGGTGCTCTCAACACTGCACACCAACGGCGCCCCCGAAACTATTACGCGTTTGATGAATATGGGCATTGAGCCGTTCCTGGTAGCGACCTCGGTCCATCTGATCTGCGCCCAGCGCCTGATTCGGCGAATCTGTAAGGAGTGCTCGGAGACGGTGGAGGTTCCGGTTCAAACACTGATCGAAGAAGGATTCACGCCGGAAGAAGCGAAGACGGCCAAGATCCAGAAGGGTAAGGGTTGCGGCGTGTGCAACAACACCGGCTACAAGGGGCGCTGCGGTTTGTATGAAGTGATGGAAGTAGACGATGAAATCAGAGAACTCGTGCTGGTGGGCGCTTCGGCAGTCGAATTAAAAAAGAAAGCGATCGAGCGTGGGATGATCACGCTCCGGCGCAGCGGTCTGATCAAAGTGGCGGCGGGAATAACCACGCTGGAAGAAGTTGCCCGCGAGACCATTCATTAATTTCTCAAACGGAAAGGGTTAGGGAAGGATCACGATTATGGCTTTATCGTTAAGCGATCTGCTTAAAAGAATGCTGGAGATGAACGGTAGCGATCTCCACATCACCACGAACTCGCCGCCCCAGATTCGTGTTCACGGGCATCTTGTGCCGCTCGATCTTCCGCAGATGACGCCTGCCGAAACCAAGCAGCTGGCTTACAGCGTCATGACCGACTCCCAGAAGCATCGCTTCGAGGAAAGCCTGGAACTTGACTTTTCGTTCGGATTGAAAGGACTGGCGCGCTTCCGTGCCAACTGTTTCAACCAGCGCGGCGCCACTGCAGCCGTGTTCCGTGTGATTCCGTTTGAGATTAAGTCGTTTAATCAACTCGGCTTGCCGGCTGTAGTGAGCAAGCTCTGCGACAAGCCGCGCGGCCTGGTTTTGGTTACCGGCCCAACGGGATCCGGCAAATCGACAACCCTGGCCGCCATGATCGACAAGATCAATAGCGAGCGCCACGATCACATCCTCACCATCGAGGATCCGATCGAGTTCGTACACATGAACAAAAACTGCGTAGTCAACCAGCGCGAGTTGCACGCTGACACCAAGAGTTTCAGCGACGCGTTACGCGCAGCACTTCGCGAGGATCCAGACGTGGTGCTGATTGGCGAAATGCGCGACCTTGAAACCATTGAGTCGGCTCTCCGGATTGCTGAAACCGGCCACTTGACTTTCGGCACCTTGCACACGAATTCGGCAACCTCCACCATCAACCGCATCATCGACGTGTTTCCGGCGCACCAGCAGCCGCAGATTCGCGCTCAGCTTTCACTGGTGCTGGAAGGCATTATGTGTCAAACCCTTCTGCCGACGATTAGCGGAAAGGGGCGCTCCATGATCATGGAGATCCTCATCCCCAATGCGGCGGTCCGCAACTTAATACGAGAAGACAAGATTCACCAAGTGTATTCAGCGATGCAATCCGGGCAGGATAAGTTCGGCATGCAGACCTTTAACCAGGCGCTGGCCACGGCATATTTCCAGAAGCAGGTTGCGTTGGAGGTAGCGCTGCAGCGCTCTAGTCATCCGGATGAACTGCAGGAAATGATTAATCGTGGCGCCGGCCTGACGAAAGGCGCGACTGCAGCCGGAGCTATGGCTGCCAAGCGCTAAAGCATCGGGCGACATCGTGAGGGCGAGCAACGATGTCGATGACCAGTAATTTCGCCGCCTGAATGACGAGTTACCGACGAACTGAGGAGAGATTAAAACCATGCCAGTTTTCACATTTTCCGGCAAGGACGCTTCCGGACAAAAAGTTTCCGGGGAACGCGTGGCACCTAACAAGCAGGCGCTGGGACAACAGCTGCGCCGCGAGCGGATCACACCGGGAGCAATCCGGGAAAAGGGCAAAGAATTTGTGATGCCGACATTCGGCACCAGCAAAGTCAAGGTGAAAGACATCGCCGTTTTTTTCCGCCAGTTCTCGGTGATGATTGATGCCGGATTGCCGCTGGTGCAGTGTCTGGAGATTCTGGCGGCCAACCAGGAAAATCCGACATTTCAAAAGACGCTGACCGGAGTCCGCACCACGGTGGAAGGCGGCGCCACTCTGGCCAATGCCATGCGCCAGTACCCGAATGTCTTCGATGATCTCACCACTAACATGATTGAGGCAGGTGAAACGGGCGGTATTCTGGACATAATTCTGCAACGTCTGGCGACTTACGTTGAAAAAGCAGTGCGGCTGAAATCGGCGGTGAAATCGGCGCTGATTTACCCGGTCGCGGTCGTCAGCATCGCGACGCTGATTGTAGGCGCTCTGCTCAAGTTTGTGGTGCCCATCTTCTCGAATCTTTTTAGTGGATTAGGGGTCACTCTGCCGCTGCCCACCCGCATTGTGATGGGGCTAAGCGCGTTCGTGGGGAGTTTTTGGTGGATCTTCATTGCGGGCACGGTGGGCTTGGTCTTTGGCCTCAAGCAGATCCGCAAGCATCCGCGAGGCCGCTATTACTTCGACAAGTTCCTGCTCTATCTACCGGTCGTAGGCACTCTGTTGCGCAAGATTGCAGTAGGAAGATTTACCCGCACGCTCGGCACTCTGATCACGTCAGGCGTGCCGATTCTGGAAGGCTTGGCCATCACGGCCAGAACTTCCGGCAACGCCGTCCTCGAAGAGGCGCTGATGAAAGTGCGAAAGGCCATCGAAGAAGGCCGCACGATCGTAGATCCGCTTAGAGAATGCGGAGTTTTTCCTAACATGGTGACCCAAATGATCGGTGTGGGCGAAGCCACGGGCGCAATGGACAATATGTTGCAGAAGATCGCCGACTTCTATGAAGAAGAAGTGGACGCCGCAACCAGAGACATGCTGGCCATGTTGGAACCAGTGATCATCGGCGTGCTGGGTGTAACCATCGGCGGAATCGTAATCTCGCTCTATATGCCGCTGTTTGCCATGATCGCGAAATTGGCTGGTTAAGAAAACGAATTCGTCTGGCGGGCAGCCCGCAATTGTGCCCGCCAGGCGTTGCGAATAATTCCGCCGAATCGTGGCGGGGCAAGAATACAGCGCGACGACGCGAAAGCTCGTCCGTCGTTTCTTCGAATCCATCGGAACCCGAATGCAATCGACTTTCGACGAGCGGACCTGGCTGGCGTGGTTAGTCAGAGTACGAGTATTGATCCTGACCTTCTTGCTCGGAATCCAGTTGTTGGTCGCGCAGCTGACCCCAACGCGACTACCCTTGCGACTCTTCCTCAGCACGATTCTTCTTTGGTATGCCTTTTCGCTGCTCTCCGTGTTCCTATTGTCAGTCTGGAAAGAACACCGCTTGCAGGCTTCTCTGCAAGTCCTTACCGACCTCGTCATGGTCAGCTTGGTGGTGCATGAGACCGGAGGCTGGGACAGTTCGCTGAATTTTCTTTATCCTCTCGTCATCATCGTGGCAGGGATACTGCTCCCGAGGGTATGGGCACATCTTGTAGCGGCTCTTGCATTCATCCTCTACGGCACGGTTTTGGATCTCAACTATTACGGAGCCGTGCGGTCTTACTGCTTGACCCATCCTGACCTGAAGACGCTGCATGGGATTGTTTTAGTGAACCTGTTCGCATTCCTGGCCGTCGCTTACCTGACGAGTCTTCTGGCTGGGAAATTGCGGCAGGCCCGGGTGCAGCTGGAAGACACGAGCGGGGCACTGGAAGATCTACAGATCCTGCACGAAAATATTATTCAGTCTGTAAGCAGTGGATTGATTACGACCGGTCTCGATGGGCGCATCACGCTGGTCAACAACGCCGCGCAGAGACTCCTGGAGCGAAGGCCCGATCAGTTGCTGGGAAACCCGGTGACGGGATTATTTCTGGATGTGCTGCCCAATGGCGAGTCGCGGACCCACGCTGAGGTTCGCTTCGACACGCCGGCGAGTTTCCGCAAAACAGTTCGGGTAAGAGTCGCGGCTTTAGAAGTGCCGGACCGCGGCCCGCAGGGATATGTCTACGCGCTCGACGACCTCACGGAGATCCGGCGACTGGAACGTGAAGTGCGCATGCAGGACCGTCTGGCCGCGGTGGGCCGCATGGCTGCGGCCATCGCTCACGAAATTCGCAATCCGCTGACCTCGATCGCGGGTTCAGTCAGCATGCTTTCCGGCGTACCCCAGCTGAGTGAAGAGCATCGGCGTCTGCTCGATATTGTGACCCGAGAGTCGCAACGCCTGAATAGCATCATTACCGATTTCCTGGCTTATTCCCGCGGAAAAAAATATCACTTCGACAAAGCCGATCTGGTGCGACTGCTGGAAGACACGATCACCTTAATGCGCCATCGCATGACCGCGGATAATATCGGCATTACCATCGAGTGCCGATTTGCCGCGACCGAAGCGTGGGTGCTGGCGGACGGAGACAAAATCAAGCAGGTGTTCTGGAATTTTGCCGAGAATGCAGTCCGCGCCATGCACGACGGCGGCATTCTTAACATATCCATCGAGCGCGCAGGAGATGACTGGCAAGTCAGCTTTTCCGACACTGGAATCGGGATGACTCCGCAACAGACGGAGAAAATATTCGAGCCCTTCCAGTCAAATTTTGAAGGCGGTACCGGTCTTGGTTTGGCCGTCGTGTACCAGATCGTGCATGCGCACGAAGGGAAGGTATGGGCCCGTTCGAAGCCAGGGCAAGGGACTACCTTCGTGGTAAGGCTGCGCAGGCTGGATGCGGAACGGCAGGCGATTCTGCCTCGAACGGCCGAGACTCTCACGGCCGTCGCATTACCAGAACCTGCAGTCGGGCGATTGACCAGTGCTGCCGCGGAAGGGGGGCGCCGTGGCTAACATCCTGGTGTGTGACGACGAACGCTCCATTTGCGAAATGCTGGACATTGCCTTGCGTCGCGACGGGCACCGAGTCGAAACTGTTCAATCCGGCCAGGCGGCCAAGAGCAAGATTGACGGCAATCTTTTCGATCTGATCATCACCGATATTAAGATGCCCAATGTTGATGGCATCGAGGTGCTGCGCCACGCGCATCGCGTGTCGCCCGATTCACCGGTTATTCTCATCACTGCTGTCGACGACTATGAAGCAGCCGTAGAGGCGGTGAAGGCCGGAGGAGCGTCGGACTACATTCGCAAGAGTCCCGGCCTCGTGGACGAGATCAAGCTGACGATCAGCCGGGTGCTCGAAAAAGTTTCTCTCAGTAAACAGAATTTCGCACTACGCCGAGACGCCGCCTCTCACAACTCGCTCGACAACATTATTGGGTCCAGTCCCGCGATGGAAAACCTGAAGCAGACAGTGCGCACGGTGGCGACAACCGCGAGCACCGTGCTCATTCACGGTGAGAGTGGAACCGGCAAAGAGCTGGTAGCCCGCGCCGTGCACACATGTTCGCCACGTGCCACCGAGCCGTTCGTCTCGGTAAACTGTGGTGCTTTCCCAGAAACTTTGCTGGAGAGCGAGCTGTTTGGCTATCTGAAGGGGGCTTTCACCGGCGCCACGCAGAACAAGCGGGGATTATTTGAAGTGGCCGGCGGCGGAACAATTTTTCTCGACGAAATCAGCGAGATGACCCTCGCGATGCAGGTAAAACTTCTGCGTGTTTTGCAGGAGCGTACCATTCGCCCAGTCGGCGGGACCAGTGAAATTCCCATCGATGTTCGCGTCATTGCCGCCACCAATCGCGATCTTGACCGGGCGGTCGCCGAGAATTTATTCCGCGAAGATCTTTACTACCGTCTGAACGTGATCCCGATCCGCGTGCCGAATTTGCGCGAGCGCCGCGAAGACATCCTCTTGCTGGCCAATCACTTCCTGAAAAAATATGCGGCGGCGGCGAATCGCAGCATCTTGCGCGTCAACAAGAATTCGCTCGACGCTCTTTGCGACTATGAATGGCCGGGTAACGTTCGCCAGTTGGAAAATACCGTGGAACGTGCCGTTGCACTAGAGACAACGGATGAGCTGCACGTCGAGCTGCCCGCGGAACGGCCCAAAGCTCGCGCGGCGGCGGCAGGTGTGGGGGGCGCTGCCGGGATGTCTGAGATTGCCGTGGGGGCGATTCTACCGGAAGGTGTCGGGATGGAAGTTTACGTGGCCAACATCGAGCGCGCGCTGCTCCAAAATGCTCTTGAGCACTCGAGTGGGGTGCAGACCAAAGCTGCCGACCTGTTGGGAATTTCTTACCGCTCGTTCCGGCATTTGATGAAGAAGTACGAGCTGTAGCTGTCAGCTATCAGCTGTCAGCACGGGGGTAGCGATGGTGGATGCGCGTAGACAGCGATGGCAGGTCTGGACACTTATTGGGATATCGCTTGTTGGCGTCGCCTTTGGCATTTGGCTGTGTTGGGCTGGCTTTCCTCTCATGGGTTCTCTGTGTCTAGGCGTCTTCTTATGGCGGGCACAACAGTTTGCACTGTGGCTCGTTGTCCCTAGGATGATTCCCTCTGATACCACTCCCACTCTGGGTTCGTGTTGGGAGCACCTGCTTCTATTGGTCATCTGTCTGCTCGGAACGGCCGTTTGTGCGGTTGGCGCTTACATCTGGCGATGGTGGCCTGAGCAGTGGCAGGCTGGTCTCGTGTTCCTTCTTTTTGGCTTACTCATTTTGGCCCCAGTGACGATTCGGGAAATCCAATTACGCAGAAGGGCGATTCCCCAGGTTGGGCGCCGACGCCGAGGTAAGAGTGTCCTTGCCGAAAGCTGATAGCTGATAGCTAGCTCTTTTTCAACTGCTGTTTCCAGCCCAACACCCGCGCCTTTGCGCCCTCGGCCTCAGCCTCTGGAATCATCCCTTTTTTTTGGTAGAGAACCGACAAGCTGGTGTGGGCGAGAACGTCGTCCGGGTCTAATTCGGTAATCTGCTGCGCCACGGCTATGGCCTCGTCGTAGCGCTGCAGATCCTGCAACGCGCGCGCCAGGCCGTGCATGGCTTCCGTAAATGCAGGATCGGCCGCCAGCGATTCACCGTAGGCCGCGACGGCTTCTTCAAGCTTCCCATCTGCCATCAAATCCAGCGCGGCATAGTAGTGGTCTTCAGCCTTCTGACGGGCGTTCGCATCAGACATGAAAGGAAATTCCTGGCGGAGACTGGATTTTAACATGGTGCAACCAATATAGGCCGCCCTACCCGATCAAAGAGGGGGACCTTGTTTCCGCTTGCGGCGGCGATATCTTGATGCATGCAAGAACCAAGTCCCTCGCTTCGCTCGGGATGACAAAGGGTCGTGCACTGCTCTTAAGCGAGATAAGTAACCAGAAAGGTTACGCATGGTGGAATCATGCCTTCTGTGTTTATCATGCTCGCATGCGCCATTCGCTTCGTTTTCTCTGGAACGCTACCAAGGGCCATCGCCTGGCTCCGTGGCGAAGCCCGTATCTTCTATGGCGCATCGAGACCTATTGCGGCGTGAAGATGACGCACATTGGATTTCTTGAGTTCTGGGAATTTCTGTGGCGAGAGCGCACCAGCCTCTGGCGCTTTCTGAAGTGGACGGCTGAGATGGAGCGCTACGCTCATCCCAAGCCCAAGAGCCCGTAAAGGTTCTATGCGCCCTTGCCCGCGGCCGCAGCCTCGCCGAGGACGATCGTGACATCGGTTCCCTTGCCGGCTCCGGTCAACTGAACCGCGGCTCCGCGATTTGCAGCAATCTCTAAGAAGCCCATGCTGCCGAGGATCCCGAACACCTCGCCCGGAGCTCCCTCGGCGTAGACCTTATGCATCTCGGTAATCTCATTGCTGCCGACCACGATCTTGAATCCCTTAGCGTCGTCCGCGAAAAGCGCCGGAGCATCTTGTGGCGTGAAGTTGGTGACGAGGTTCCCGAAGCGATCGACTTTTAAAACAACCCCGCGCAGGCGGTTCTCGTCAACCGCTTTCGGCTTGGGCGCCGAAAAGCGAACATACTCCTGCACTTCTTCTCCGAACTTTAGCGTATCCACTTCTTTTGCCAGGTACGCGGCCACGGGAGCAAAAATATCACGCGCATGGAACGTATTGCTTACAGGCTGTAGAAAATAGTGTTCTGAAGTGATATGCCGGACGTGCATACGCTCTTCGCGCGCGTAGACCAGAGAAAGCACACCATTGTCGGGCGCGACAAAATGATGTTTGTCACTCGAAGCCAGAATCGGCCGCCGCGCCGTGCCGACGCCCGGATCCACAATCACTACATGCACGGTCCGGGAAGGGAAGTACGAATACGCCTGCGAAATGGTAAGCGCGCCATCAAGCACGTCGAATGCCTGTACGGAGTGGCAGATATCGATGATCTGCGCCTCGGGCACAATGTCGAGAATGACTCCCTTCATAGTGCCTACAAAATGGTCGTTGGTGCCGAAATCGGTGGTCAGCGTAATGATCGGACGATTCGCCAAAGTTTCCTCTCGGATGGAAGACACAGCACTCCCAGAGGTCGAAAGTAACTGCTGAGAACAGCTGAGTCAAGGTACGGAGGTAATTGATAAGGCTGTGGGCAGTAATCAGTCGCTAGTGGGCAGAAAGGGCCTCGAATTAGACGAATGTCATTGAACCTTGACCACTAAAACACCGCTATTGGATGTGTATGTCGCCGGAGCCGGTACGCACTGTGAGCAACGGGCCGCCGCCGCGGACTTTGCCATGAATTTCCTTGCGCGTTTCCTGGATGCGGCCTTGCACCGTCATCGTGATGGGTGCATGCACACTCAAGGTGCCGGAGCCAGTGGAGATATCCGCGTCGAAGGCGGCATTCGCCGGAAAGCGGACATGCACGTTGCCCGAACCAGTTTTAATTGTCCATGTGCCCGACTGAGTTCCTTCGGCACTAATATCGCCGCTGCCCGCCTCGGCGCGAAACGCGCCCTGAATGCCCTGCCCGGTAATGTTGCCGGAACCTGTGTGCAGATCAACATCGCCGGTTCCAGTTTCTTCCAGTTCAATGTTTCCGCTGCCCGTGCCCCCGCGAACTGGCCCTGAAATCTCACGGGCGCGCATGTCGCCGGAGCCCGTCTGCAGGTGAATGTCTCCCGTAAGTCGCGCGAGCTTCATGTTTCCCGATCCACTCTGCAGGTCGACGTCGCCATGCGTGCCTTCAATGATCTGATCGCCGGAACCGCTATGAGTACGGACTGCGGTGTCGGCTGGGACTGTGATCTCGTAATCCACGGAAATGTTGCGAGCATTCACGTTGTCGATGTGGATGCTGTTGCCCTCCTGCCGCAACGGAGGATGCTGTTCGATATCGCTCACGTCAGCATGGCGATTTCCTGACAGCCAGCGGTCTCCAACAAAAATTTTGCCGCGAACCGTGACGGAACCAGCCTCACCGCTGCGGACGATAATATCGCCTGCACGAGTTTGCACCTCCAGATCGACCGGCCCGCTGACCTGAAAGGTTTTCTCGAATGTTCCTTGCGGGGTCGAAGCGATGGCAGAAGTGCAAGCCAGCAACGTTACGAGAATCGAAGCCGAAATTCGGGAGATGAATGCTTTATCCATGTCGGTTAACTCCGCGAGAAGTGCAGTCTGTTACCGCCGAAGTCCCTCAACCGAAGCCTATATCTGCCCTACTGCAGTACTACCTGATCGCCTTCCTTCAAGCCACTGAGCAGTTCCGTCTTAGCCCCGTTTGAAATCCCGATATTGACGGCAATTTTATTCTTGCCTTCCTTGCCCTTGGGGTCGGGAATTTCTACCGACGCTTTTTTATCCTTGTCGTAAAGGATGGCGCCCTCCGGAATCTGCAACACGTTCTTGTGTTCTTCCAGAATGATCTCTGCGTTCGCGGTCATCTCGGCCTTCAGTTCGCCTCCCGGGTTCTGAATCGAAACCCGCACTTCAAATGTAGTGACGTTGTCTTTCTCCACGCCCATGGGAGAAATCTTTGTTACCTTGCCGGTGAAAGTCTTGTCTTTAAAAGATTCCACTTTGATTCGCGCCGGCTGGCCCAGATAGACCTTGCCAATGTCGCTTTCGTCCACTTTTCCCTTCACGTAAACTTCGCTGGTGTCGCCCAGAGTCATCACTAGTGTGGCCGACGATCCCAACACCAGAATCGAGCTGACAGCGTCGCCCAGTTGCACGTCGCGCGAGAGCACGATTCCATCGATGGGCGAAACGATGTCGGTATAGCTGAGTTGCTCATCGAGTTGCTTCAGGTTGGCCTGGTCCTGCGCCACTTGAGCCTGCGCCTGCGCAATCTTTGCTCGCAGAACTGTTACCTGCGCCTTCGATACGTTCTGCTTGTTCAGGGCCAGTTCGTAATTTTTTTCGGCATCGTCCAGCGCCGAAGCGGAAACTACTCCATCCTTCGCCATGCCCATCGCGCGATCATAAGCACGCTTAAGCAGTGGGACATCTGGACCTTCCGCATCCACTTTGGCCCGCTCAAGGTCAGCGTGAGTGCTGTTCAAGTTGGCCTGAGCCGCCTCCAGCGACGCACGCGACTGGTCGACTTGCGCTTCGATCTCGACTTTGTCAAGTTGGGCGAGCAACTGGCCTTTCTTCACACGATCGCCGTAATCGACCAGTAACTTCTTCACGATGCCGCTGGCTTTCGATTTCACTTCGACCTTGATGATGGGCGTGACCTTGCCGGTCGCCACTACGCTCTTGGCCAAGTCGCCTTTTTCCACCTTTGCCAGCTTCGAGGGATCGATCTTGGTTCCACCGCGCGTCGCGGCGAATACGCCTATTGCGATTAGAAGGACGAGAGCCAACCCGATGCCGCCATAAATAAAAAGTCTGCGACGTTTCTTCTTATTATTTCCGTTTCCGTTCACGACCGCCTCCTAATGCACGCTGGCAATTCTTACTGAAGAGCCGTTGTGAGCTCTCACCGTCTTGTACGCAGGCGAAGCTATCTTTGTTCCAGAGATTTCGAACTGAAAACCGAGCGACTGGTGGCAGAGATGCTGTTGCCACCTCTCAGTTAGACCGTTGTCATAGCAAAATGGTTAGCCACCAGACCCCAAAGCTTTACCCTAGGTCCTCTGAATCGTGTCTGCTGAACCATTTCAGGAGGCTGCCGGAACGCTACACTTCGTACTTCCAGCCCCTTTGGAATGTTAGAATTGCGCATCCATGATCGCCTTTGTGCTGCTCCGGGTGCTGCTGATTCTTCTCCTGGTAGCGGCGAATGCGTTTTTTGCGGCTGCTGAGTTTTCTCTGGTCAGCATTCGCGATACCCGCATTCAACAGCTTATCGCGTCCGGCCGCATCAGCGCTCGCATCGTCCAGCGCCTGCACCAGCATCTCGACGAAGTTGTCAATGGTGTGCAGCTGGGGATCACCATGGTCAGCCTCACTCTAGGCTGGATCGGCGAACCCATGGTCGCGCGCCTGGTCGAGTCGCTCAGGTTTGTGCAAGACGTTCCTCACGCCGCGGTTTACGCTCACGGCATTGCCATCGTCATCGCATTCACCCTGATCACCTACCTTCATGTCCTATTAGGCGAGCTGGTGCCGAAGACGTTGGCGCTGCAGCGCGCCGAGCAGATTGCCCTGGCTGTAGCCGCGCCCATGGAAGCGTTCTTGACCATCACGCGTCCTGTACTCTTTTTCATGCGGCAGTCTGGCAGCCTGGTGCTGAGACTTTTCGGAGCGCGTGACACTCGTCGTGGTGGCGCCGTCCACTCTCCGGATGAACTCAAGCTGATCGTTACGGCCAGCCGCCAGTTCGGACAGATCCCAGAGTCGCAGGAAGAGATGATCCACAACGCGATCGAACTCGATAGCATCACCGTTCGCGAAGTCATGGTGGCGCGTCCGGATATCTTTTCTTTGCCATCTGATCTTACGCTGGACGAAGCCCTCAATCGCGTAGTAGAAGGCCAACACTCGCGCATTCCCGTTTATGATCCGCAGAGTGGACCGGAACACATTGTCGGCGTTCTCTATTACAAGGAACTCGTTCGCTGGGTGCGGCTCCGGCTGGTCAATCTGGGCCAACCTGTCGCCTCGCGCATCGCCCGCACGCAGATCGGCCAGATCATGCACGACGTTCTGGTCGTTCCCGAAACCAAAGTCTTGGCGGAGCTTTTGGCTGAATTCAAGGAGCGCCGACGCCACTTGGCTGTTGTCGTCGACGAATTCGGTTCCACCGCCGGAGTAATCACGGTCGACGATATTCTGGAGCAATTAGTCGGCGACATCGAAGACGAATTCGACGTCGCAACCCCGGAACCGGCGCTGGCGGACGAATCTGTTCTCGTGCTCGAAGGCGCGGTGAACATTCGTGACCTCGAAACCCAGTACGACCTGCTCCTTCCCCGCGATGCTGGATTTGAAACCCTCGCCGGATTCGTACTGGCCCGACTGCAGCGCATTCCGTACCTCGGCGAATCCTTCGAATACGAAGGCCATCGCTATACCGTCGAAGAGATGGAAGGTCACCGTATCGCCAAAGTCAAGATAGAAAAAACGGAAAATATCGATGGCAAAGCCCAGACCGCGAAGCAAACCGGGGATTGAGGTGCGGCTCCGGGCTTCAGCTTTCGGGCGTCGGCTGAATGTTTCATCCCCTAGAGAGAGGAATGCGAAGAGGATATCGTTTGGAACCTCAATGCCGCCGGATATTAGCACCATGACGACTAATCGCACGCCTCGAGATTGCTCTACAATGACACCTTCCTACGTGAAGCTGAAGGCCGATGGCTGAGGCCGAATGCCGAAAGCCCTTCTCCAACGCGTCCTGTACACCGTGCCGGTGATCTGGCTGGTCGTAAGCCTCGTATTCCTCCTAATTCACCTGGTCCCCGGAGATCCCATTCAGCAAATGCTGGGCGAAGGCGCGCCGCCCGCTGATATCGCAGCCACACGCCACGCCTACGGCCTCGACGCGCCGCTCGGCGAGCAATATATCCACTATTGGAAGGGCGTCCTGCACGGCGACCTTGGTCCGTCGTTTCGTTACAACCAGAGCGTAACGCGCCTTCTGACGCAGCGCTATCCCTACACGCTGCAACTCACGCTGGCATCGCTCTTAGTCGCCATCATTTTGTCGATTCCGGCCGGCGTGCGCTCGGCGCAGCGCCGCAACCGCTGGGACGATCGCCTGCTTAGCGTAGTCAGCCTCTTCGGCTTGTCGTTCCCCAACTTCGCGCTCGGCCCCATCCTGATTCTTCTCTTCGCTATCAAGCTGGGATGGCTTCCCGTCTCCGGCGCCGGCTCCTTTGCCAACCTCGTGCTGCCCTCCATCACCATGGGAGGAGCGCTCGCCGCCATCCTCACCCGCATGGTGCGCACCTCCATGCTCGAAGAGCTCAGCCAGGATTACATCCGCACGGCCCGCGCCAAAGGCCTGCCCGAGCGCACCGTCGTCTACCGCCACGCCCTGCGCAACGCTATGATCCCCATTATCACCGTGCTAGGCCTGCAATTTGGCGCGCTGCTGGCAGGCGCAATCGTTACCGAGACCATCTTCTCCTGGCCCGGCATCGGCCGCTTAACGATTCAAGCCATCTCGAACCGCGACTACTATCTGGTGCAAGGCTGCATCCTAGCGATTGGATTGACGTACGTCGCAGTGAATTTTCTGACGGATGTGCTGTATTCGGTGGCGAACCCGAGGATTCGGCAGTAGGTGAGTGCGTGAACGAGCGAAAATGCGAAAATGGCGGGGCATGGTGGCCCCGCCTACGGTTCAATCAAAGCTACGCCGCCTGCATCATCTTCTTCATCCGTTCTGCCATATCCGCAGGCGATACATCTTCCACGTGAGTAGCAACGCCCCAGAGGTGTCCGAATGGATCTTGAATGAAGCCATTGCGGTCTCCGTAGAACTGGTCCTGCACCGGCTTCAGGACTTTCGCGCCATCGGCTACCGCTTTCTCAACCACGCGATCCACGTCAGGAAGGTAAACGTACAGGCTCACCGGGCTTGCGCCGATGGTGGCCGCACTGGTGTGTCCCAGGCCCATGCTGGGATTTTCGTCGGCCAGCATGATGTGCGAGTTGCCGATCTTCAACTCGGCATGCCCGACCTTCCCATCCGGGCCATTCATGCGAACAGTTTCAGTTGCCCCGAAAACTTTCTTGTAATAATCAATGGCGCGGGCAGCGCCCTTGATAATCAGGTAGGGTGTGATGGAGTTGTAATCCTTGGGAATGTACGGCACTTTGCTCATGATTTTCCTCCTTGAGAATGTAAGCTGAGGGTGGAGGGTACGGCGCGCATGTGGACCGGCAATACCGGGTCCGTGTTCCCTCCTATGAAAACACAACCGGTGAGGGAACTCAAGACAAAGTAAGAGCGATTTAATATCCCAATATGTCTTCCGCCGCCATCTCGTTTCGTC
>DATNMU010000060.1:0-2401 GCA_035602195.1 Candidatus Acidiferrum sp. | reverse complement strand
GAGGGCGCGCAGTTGATGACCGATAAGCAAGTTGCCGACATGACTGCCGCGACCGAGCAAGCGCAAGCGCGAGAGGCGCAGCAGGCCGAAGATGCGGCAGCGGCACTCGAACTTCATTCGCAGGCAGCAGCGGCTGCCGCTGACGTGGCCGACATCGGCGAAGACATCAGCATGGAAGAGGTGCTGGGTCCGGGAACGCATAAGAAGCCGGTGGCGAACGAGGACGAGGTTGAAGTCCCGAAGGTGGAGAGCCAGACCGTTTAAAGTTGCGAGTACCTAGTACCTAGTACCTTGTAAAAACCGGGCACGTGAATTTCAGACCCGCGCGGGTCGTCCGGCGCGGGTCAAAGTTTGTAAGGAGCAGTTTCCAGTTTCAGGTTTTCAGTTTCTAGTAGCCTGGGATGCGGAACATTCACGAGAACTAGAAACCAGAAACTGGAAACGAATTTTATGAGCACTACTATGGCGAATATTTCTGCGGCACAAGTGAAAGATCTTCGGGAAAAGACCGGAGCTCCGATGATGGATTGCAAACAGGCCCTGACCGAAGCCAAGGGCGATATGGAGCAGGCGGTAGTGATCCTGCGAAAAAAAGGCGTTTCGGTTGCGGCCAAGAAGGCGACGCGTGTGACCAGTGAAGGCGCGGTGACCAGCTACATTCACGCCGGCGGCAAGATTGGTGTGCTTGTCGAGGTGAACTGCGAGAGCGACTTCGTGGCGCGCACCGACGACTTCAAGGAGTTGGTGCATGATATCGCCATGCACATCGCGGCCAGCGATCCGCGCTACGTCCGCAAGGAAGACGTGACTCCGGCTGACTTTGCTCGGGAAAAGGATATTTATCTCGCCAAGGCCGTCGCCTCCGGCAAGCCACAGCATATTGCTGAGAAAATGGTCGCCGGCATGATGGAAAAGTTCTACGAAGAAGTCTGTTTACTCGAGCAGCCTTTCATCAAAGACCAGACTGTCTCCATTGCTCAACTCATCGCGGCGAAGATTGGCAAGCTGGGCGAGAACATCAGCGTGCGCCGCTTCGCGCGCTTCAAGGTCGGTGATGCGGGCGAGACTGTCGCCGTCACAAAACCCACAGAACAAAAAGCAGAGTAACTTTCAGGCGCCCGAGAGGGCGCCTTTTTTGTGCTACGTTTAGAGCCAGCTACGGACTCAAATGACCTCGACTACCCCTGCATTTAAACGCGTTCTGCTCAAGCTGTCCGGAGAGGCTCTCGCCGCCAATCAGGGCTTCGGTGTAGACACAGCGCGCATCCACGAAGTCGCTGCTGAACTGGCGGACGTGCATAAACTGGGAGTTCAGCTCGCCATCGTCGTCGGCGGCGGGAATTTCTTCCGTGGCGTCGCGGACCAGGCCCGCGACATGGACCGCGTCTCGGCCGATCACATGGGCATGCTAGCCACGGTGATTAATGCTCTGGCGCTGCAAGACGCACTCGAAAAGCAGAAAGTTTATACGCGCGTGCAAACCGCAATTGAGATGAACCAGGTCGCCGAGCCTTTCATTCGCCGCCGCGCCATCCGGCATCTGGAAAAAGGGCGCGTCGTGATTTTTGCCGGCGGAACGGGCAATCCTTACTTCTCGACCGACACGGCCGCATCCTTGCGCGCCATGGAAATCAAGGCCGATGCGATTCTGAAAGCTACCAAGGTGGACGGCATCTACGATGCCGATCCCATGAAAGTGAAGGATGCGAAGAAGTTTACGGACATCACCTACATGGATGTGCTGAAGCTGGGCCTGAAAGTGATGGATTCGACCGCCATCAGCTTGTGCAAAGACAATAACCTGCCCATCATCGTTTTCAATTTGAACCAGCATGGAAATATTCGCCGCGTGCTGAGCGGAGAGAAGATTGGGTCGCGGGTAGGCGCGTAAGAGTGGCCACGGATTTTCACGGATACTCGCGGATTCTTTTTTGAATTTCTGATCCGCGATGATCCGCGCAAATCCGTGGCAGATTTGTTTTAGGTTTATAATTCAGCGTTTTGATCATTTTTTGCGGAGCTGACTGATTATGGCCCCACCCACCATGGCAGCGATTCCCGGCCTGAAGGAAACGTACGTACAACTGAAGACGCGCATGGAGAAGGCTGTCGAAGACTTTCGCAAAGCAATGTCCGCGACGCGCACGGGGCGCGCCTCCGTGCACATGCTGGACAGCGTGAGCGTCGACTATTACGGCTCGCAAATGCCGCTGAATCAGATCGCGCAGGTCCATGCTCCCGAGCCGCAGATGATCACTGTGCAGCCTTTCGATCCGTCGCAAATTGGCGCCATCGAGAAGGCGATTCGTTCCGCAGAGCTCGGCCTCAATCCCATGAATGACGGGAAAATGGTCCGGGTTCCGGTCCCCGCTCTCACCCAGGAGCGCCGCCAGGACATGGT
>DATNMU010000059.1:0-4350 GCA_035602195.1 Candidatus Acidiferrum sp. | reverse complement strand
TTCTGCCAAGGCACAACGTCGTTCAATAACCACCTACGTCGACAATGGCCTTGGCGAAGGCTTCGGGAGCTTCTTGCGGCAGATTGTGGCCGATGCCGCCCGTAATAGTCCGGTTTGCATACTTGCCGGAGAATCTTTTTGCATAGGAACTGGGATCCGGATGTGGTGCGCCATTGGCATCACCTTCAAGGATAATGGTGGGCACGGTGATGACGGGGGCTTGGGCAAGCCGCTTCTCCAGATCGTCATATTTCGGTTCGCCTTCAGCCAGACCGATCCGCCAGCGGTAATTGTGAATCACAATGCCGACATGATCCGGGTTGTCGAAGGACGCTGCGCTTCGATCGAACGTGGCATCATCGAAGTCCCATTTCGGCGAAGCGAGGTGCCAGATGAGCTTCGCAAAATCATGACGGTATTTTTCATAGCCTGCGCGGCCGCGTTCCGTGGCGAAATAATATTGGTACCACCATGCAAGCTCGGCCTTTGGCGGCAACGGGATCTCATTCGATGCCTGGCTGCCGATCAGGTAGCCACTGACAGAAACCATGGCCTTGCAGCGTTCCGGCCAGAGCGCCGCGATGATGTTGGCCGTCCGCGCACCCCAATCAAAACCGGCGATGATCGCCTTCTGGAGCTTGAGAGCATCCATGAGCGCGATGATGTCAATAGCGACCACGGATTGCTGGCCGTTTCGGAGCGTTTGACCGGAGAGAAAGCGCGTCGTGCCATAGCCGCGCAGATACGGGATGATCACGCGGTAGCCGGCGGATGCCAGCAAGGGAGCGACATCGACAAAGCTGTAGATGTCGTAGGGCCAGCCGTGCAGAAGTATTACCGCGGGGCCGCTGCTCGGACCGGCTTCTGCATATCCAACATTCAAGAGGCCGGCATCGATCTGCTTCAATGCGGCGAACGATGTGTTCGTCCCCGGCTTAACCGTTGGCAGATCTGCTGGTTTTGTCTTTGCGTCCGCAGAACCGAGCACGCCGAGTTGGGCGGCGGCAATGGTCATGGCCGCGGTGCCAAAAAAGCGGCGGCGACTGTTGTTGATTTCTTCAAACATTTGACTTACTCCTCTTTGATTCAAAGTTGTTGCTAAAAACGGTTCCGATGTTCCGCAATTAAGCGCTAGTAGCGTGGTATCGCGCTGCCGGAGAACTGAGTGACAGGTTTGGGAACAGCTTCTGCCGCGCCGTCTCATATGCCTTCCAATCGGCGACGTCCGGTAGCGAAGGAATGGTTACGGTCTCGCCTCGGTCAAGTCCGGCGAGCGCAGCGTCAACCATTTCTTCTGCGTCTCCCGGGGGCCGATAGACGTCCTCCGGGAATACCGTGATGGCTACCGGCAGTGAGATATCGGCAGTCTTCTGCGCGCGAACCGCACGCGAACGTAGTCACCAGCATGTTAAGTGATGCTGGATTACGAAATGCTGAGACCTATTGCCGCATTCTCGTCCGGCGAGGCCATCCAATATCCGTACTTTGCGGCGACCTCAAATAGTTCCTGCATCTCTTCAGGTGTTAGAGGAGCTGGGCGTTGATTTGGATCAAAGGGCTTCGCAAGCTCCCGGAAAAACGCATAGAGATGCGATTTCGTCACCAAAGCCAAAGTCACCGGAAGAGACGATCGGTTACGAAGCGCGTGCTTGACGTTGCTCGGTATAGCTATAACATCTCCCATGCCGGCGGTGGCCCATTGGGTTCCTTCCTTCGCCATGAAGAATTCAAGCGAGCCCTCAAGAACATAAAGAAGTTCTATGTCTGCGTGTTTGTGCAGTGGGACCACAACTCCCGGGGGCATCGTGCCGCGAATGAGGCAAATCGCATCTCCGACTTCTTCGGGTGAAGCAAGGAATTGAAGGAGCACTCCAGCAGCGTTGAACATTTGCTTATCGACGTTATGACTTGGTTGAGTTTTCGTTAATACTTGCATTGTTTCTCCTCTTCATGATTTGTGTTGTGTGCGAGCAGTGAACCCTCGGCCCGCGTATTCCGACTGCGATTGGCCGAGTGGTTTTTTCAAAGACTCTCGACTAGCTTTGCTTATGGCCCTCTTGTCTCCTCAATGAGAACCCTGACTGGCCAGCTTCGGAAAGCGCCCTCATATTGAGATTGGCTGAAATGATTGTCGCAAAGATGAAGAGCTAGCGAACACCGCCAAGCGATGACTTTTGTCGAACGAACTCGCGATTCGTTTTCAGAGTTGATACAAATCCCCTGCGAGATATTTGAATCCGCTATCCACGGCGACAGTGGCTACCGTTTTTCCCGGTCCGAGTTCAGCCGCAAGTTGCAGTGCGGCGACAACATTCATTGCGGAAGACGTTCCCGCGAAAATGCCTTCATCTTTGGCTAACCGCCGAGCCACAGCGCGTGCCTCTTGCTCATCAACGGTGCGCGCCTCATCAAAATCGCTGTCCTTAAGATGTGGCGGACGAAACCCCACCCCGATGCCTTCCACGCGATGTGGTCCGCCTTTGCCGCGCGTGAGCACCGGTGACGACGCAGGTTCGAGCGCCACAATTCTGGCGCGGCATCCGCGCGCTTTCAGCGCTCGCGACACGCCCATCAGCATCCCCGCCGTGCCGACCCCACCGCAGAACGCCGCAATTTCCGGACCGGCTTGATCGAGGAGCTCGTTCCCGATTTCCATGTACCCACGAATTGCGTCGGTATTATTGAACTGATCGGTGTAATACGTCTCTGGCTCCTCGCTCAACTTCCTCGCCGTGTCAATCATGGTGCGGAACAGCTCTGGAGTGAGTTGCCCGTTTTCCGAAGAAATAATCCGCAAGTCCGCGCCGAAAATCCGCATGGTCTGCAGCTTTTCTTTCGCAAACCCATCCGACGAAACCGGCACGAACCGATAGCCCTTGATCGCGCACACGAGCGCCAGCGAACTGCCAGTACTTCCTCCCGTGTACTCAACAACGCGCATTCCCGGGCGTAAACTCCCGCGCGCTTCAGCGCCTTCGATCATCGCCAGCGCCATACGATCTTTATACGAGCCAGTCGGGTTGTAATACTCGAGCTTAACGATGACGTCCGCCATTTCGCGCGTGACCAGGCTTCGCAGCCGCACGGCGGGTGTATTGCCGATCACCTCAAGTACCGTATTTCTTACGTTGGTCCCCGACTTCAACGAACCGCCATCGCGAAAAGCAGAAGCCGCGTGACCGCGATCCTGCGGCAAAGATATCTTTACAAATCGTTCCAGCATCGCATTGACCTGTTCGGGTACTTCCAGCAGAGAAAAATGTCCAGATCCGATGGTCTGCGCGGTGACAAGCTGTGGACACAACTGCTTGAATTGACCGAGATCTGCCATGAGGTTGCTTGCCGCAATGTAGGCAATGGGCACGCGACACGCCCTCGCTACACGAGAGGCGTCGTAGTCCAGCAAATGATTCCTGAATGCCGGTACGGCAACGTGCTGCGAAGTTTTAGCCATCTCGGCTAACACATGAGCCTTCCGGACAGGATCGTCTGTTTCAATGAAGAGGGCACCTGCTGCGAGTTGGAGAGTTTGAATGTAGGCAGCTCCAGCAAGCTGATCACCGAGTAGCTTGAGTTGGGCAATGAACGCGTCGGAGGGGAAGACCACAGAATCAATCAGGCAAACCGCCGCGCTCAGCTCCGGATGTGTTGCCGCCAATTGCAGTGCAATGACGCCACCCATACTGTGTCCGACAAGAACCGCTCGTTCCACGCCGAGTTCTCCGCAAAGCCACGCCAGGTCATCTGCGAATTCGGGCACTGTATATTGTCGCTGTGGTGCATCGCTGGCGCCGTGTCCGCAAAGATCGGCAGCTATCACCCTGTGAAACCGGCTGAAGTACTCGATTTGTGGCGCGAAGAAATTGTGATTGCAGGTCCATCCATGCACGAATAGAAACGGCTGCGATCCTGAGCCAACATCCTCATACGCAAATGCCACGTTGTCACGATACAAGCGCTTCATCTAGTTTCTTCCTCTTTGTTGTTGGCGAGGCCGGATCACCGCTTTGGTGTCACCTTCGCAGCGAAAGATTGCATGACTATCTTTCCATTTCGGACGACAAATGTGTCGGTGGCGAATTCATAGTTGTTATCCACTGTTTCTCCACTCCAAATCAGGTAGGCATAATCGCCCTCGAAGATTGCCGTGCGCACCGTCTCCGATCCTCCGGTTTTGCCAAACTCCTCGAGCAGGTTTTGGAATAAGGTTTTGATTTCGCTCTTGCCTTTCAATGTTCCAGAAGGCGTAAAGACTACTGCCTCAGGTGAAAAATCCTCGAGAACACCGTCAAGGTCGCCTTCGCGAAAGCGTTGAATATGATTCTCAACTACACGTTGTGTGGAGTTCAT
>DATNMU010000058.1:0-10235 GCA_035602195.1 Candidatus Acidiferrum sp. | reverse complement strand
CCGTGGAATCCCGCGTCGTGCTGGCGGCCTCCTTTAACATGAAACCTTCTCCTTCTCCGACCCGGCATCGCTTCCCGCACGTCCGGCCTGCTCGTTAAGAAATTGCAGAATGGCGTGGTGTGAAACTTCCGTCTGGTCAGTTAAGAAGAGATGGCTGGCATGCGGAATCATCACGAGTTTCGCTCCTGGAATGCGCTGCGCGATCAATCTGCCGTTGCCAGGCGGCACCAGCCGGTCGCGCTCGCCATGAATCACCAATGTGGGCGCGGTTATCGCTTGCAAGCGGCTGTATGCTTCCCAGGCGAGGATTCCCTGCAGTTGCGCCGTGTAGGCTTCTCGCCGCGGAAACCAGGGGCGGCGAATCGCAATATCTTCATCAATCCGTTCCCGCGGAGTCGCCGAATCATAGATAAATGGCACCGCCGCTTCCGTCGCCTGTTCCGGGCTCATCTTGTCTCGCGCCATTAGCATCTGCGTAGCGGCGGCTTCGGCGCGTACGGCGGTCGGCCCGCCCGCCGCGGTGCAGCCTAGAATCAGCGACCGCACTCGCCCCGAGTATTGCAGCGCAAACTCCTGCGCAAGCATGCCACCCATCGACACGCCGAATACATGTGCGCTCTCGATTCCGGCGGAATCCAGAACCGCTGCCGCGTCGGACGCCATCAGCGCGATCGGATACGGCCCCGCTGGCACATCACTCCTTCCTACGCCACGGTTATCCAGCGCGATGGTTCGATAGTGCGCTGCCAGGACAGGTCGAATGCGATACCACATATCAGAGGTATAGCCAAGCCCCGTGATCAGCAGGACCGGAGCGCCGTGGCCTTGTTCGTCCCAATAAATTCTTGCTCCCTGATTTTCAACGAATGCCATCGAGTTCCTCGAATGAGACAAAAGAGCGCCCGCAAATCCTGACCGGCGGTTTCTCGCCAATGTTCGAACAATACCCAGCCTCGCGACTCTAGAAGCTGAAGCGAATGCCGAGTTGGATCTGTCGCTTGGGGAACGCCGACGTGAAAGACAGCGGAGTGCTCGGCGTATCCGTCCCCCCACCTGCCAATGCGGTATTGGGGCGAATCCCGTGCACATTAAAAGTTGTGAACCCAGGTGTAAGGCCAAACAGCGGGCTTACTTCGTTATTCACACTGGCGTAGTTCGTGTGGTTCGCGATATTAAATCCTTCCGCTGTGATCTGCACATTCGCCCTCTCGCCTACTTTGTGCTGCCAGGTCAACCGTGCGTCGAAGTCGTAATAATTAGGGCCAAGACCGGTGTCGCGCGGCGCCCCGATCGGCCGTTCATTCGTGGTGTGATTGTCGCCGTTAACTTCTCCCCCTGCGAGCAGATTGAAAGGATGTCCGCTGTGATAGCTGAAAATTGGAGACAGTTGGAACCCTGACAAGATATTTTGTTTCCAGGGGCTGTCGAACACGCCCGCGATCACCACTTTGTGCCGCTCATCAAATTCCGAGAGACTGCGGTCGATGTTGATATTTGTCGGATCCTGCGGCCCGTAGTCGCTGTTGAAATCGGTCGACGTGTCAAAGGCCTTGCTGTAGGTGTAATTTCCAAACAGCGTGAAGTGATCGCTGAAGCGCTTCTTGATCTCCAGGATGCCGCCTTCGTACAGAGCGTACGCCTCCGAACTGTACTGATTGTTCTGGACGATCAGCGGATTCGCGAAACAGGCAGCGGGATTCGCGCAGGGCGACACGCCTCCCGGAAATTCCGTGCCGCCGAGCGGATCGGCCAGACTCGGGTTCGTCGGCGTACCCCCATTCCAATTGCGGTAAGAAACCGTTTGTCCATTGGCCAGCTTCAGGGTGGTGAACGGTGCCGGCAGCAGGTTGGTATCGATAGCAACCGGCAGTCTCTGGGTGTGAGAATAAATACCGCTGACGGAGATCGAGAATCCCGGCGCGATCTCGCGTTCAATTCCAAACGAAGCCTGTTGTGCAATCGGGGGACGATAGCCCGGTTGATTCACGAAGAGAACCTGCAATGGCGAGAGGGGTCCGCTATTGGTAACGTTGATGCCCACGCCGCTCGGGCCAAAATTTGCCACAGCGCTCGGTGTGATGCAGGCAGCATTGCCGGGCGCAGGGGCCTTGCACTGTATCAATCCCTCGGCAAAGAGTGTCTGGAAAATCGTAGCCGCCCCCACTGTAGCCGGAAGCCCTGGAGCCAAAGGCGGAATTCCCCCGGCATCCGCATAGATGGAAATTTCGCGGTTGCAAGGGCTAGCGCCGCTACCGGGGATAAGCGGGATTCCGAACTGCGACATACCGCAGGTTGCAGTCAGGTTCGCTATTTGACTCGGTCCGGAGCCGTTTTCGACTGCGGATTTATTCTTGTTCACGACCCCCAGGCTCAAGTCCACCGCGGGGATCTGATCATCGATAGGTCCGTAAAAAATTCCGTACCCTCCGCGGATCACTGTCTTGTGGTCCTTCAAAGGATCCCATGCGAAAGATATCCGTGGCGCAAAATCCTTCTTATAGGTAGTCAAAGGAGCGAATTGAGAATCCAGTTCGTAGCGCAGCCCGTAGTTAAAAGTGAAACTGGGTGTGATCTTCCAGGAGTCCTGCCCGTAAATTCCTGTCAGTGGCCGCGTGTAATAAGGGTAAGTCGGGTTGCCAAATCCTTGCTGATAGAACTCAGGAACTCCGAACGATGCCAATTGCAAGGAGGTCAAGCTGGGAAGCAAAGGGGTCAGCAGAATGCCTGGAAGCGGTCCGAAAACAAAACGTCCGGGGAAAAACGTGTGCGACTCGGTATGATTCCCGCGAAGTATTTCCGAACCACCGAACCTCATCGTGTGATGGCCGCGGATGACCGTGAAATTGTCTGCGAACTCGTATCGGCGCAGGATCGTGAGATTGGGAAGGAAAATATTTGTTCCCAGATTATTGATAAAACCGGGAATCTGGAGTCCCACCTCCCCTGGCACATTGGGGATCACTCGAAAGCTGTTGTAATCCCATTGCAGTCGGGCCTCATTCTCTGTGCTCGGACTGAACTGGTGATACCAAGCGGCCTGGAGGTTGTTGTCATAGTTGTGGATCGAACTGCCCGCCGAAAAAGCGGTCAGTGATTGCACGTCTGGAGATTCCTCCAGGTCATGTCCATATCTGTACGTGAGAGAAAGCTGGTTACTTGTGTTAATACGGTGGTCGAGTCGGCCAGACGCCAGGTATTGGTGCGAGTCGTAAGGGAAAACTCCACCATCGGTCTCGAACTGATTCACAAGAAAGGCGTCCACAGGGCTGATGGCCGGGTTCACAGTCAGAGCCCCGGTTAGGACTTGCGCACATACGGCCCCGGGCAGGTTGGTGGTTGGATTTGGGGCCGGCAAGCCCAGTTGTGCGGCAACGGCCGCGCCCACGGGGCCGCTGAGGCATGGCACCACGGTCGCTCCAGCCGCCCCCACCCCCCCAATCGCCGCGTTCTGCGACGACGAGGGACGAAAAACATCCGTGTTCGTCAGAATAGGAACCGCGTTCTGCGCATTCTGGTGCAAGCCCTCGAAAGCGACGAACAGGAATGTCTTATCTCTCTTAATGGGGAAGCCCACTGCGCCGCCGAATTGTTGGCGGCTCAAAGTATCCTTGATCGGCGTACCCACGGAATCTGGGCTGGCGGGATTGAACGTTGCACCCGGCGGCAACGCCTGGCTGAACGAGAATGGATTCTGGGCGTCCATGGCATCATTGCGGAAAAAGCCGTAGATCGTGCCATGCACTTTGTTCGCAGCGGACTTGGTGACGATGTTGATGGAAGCGCCTGTGGCCGATCCAAGGTCGGCCGAATAGTTGCTGCGGTTAATTTGGAATTCCTGCACCGCGTCCTGACTCACGGTCAGACGCACGCCACCAGCGTCATCTCCGGTTTCTCCGCCGTCCACGGTAATGCTGTTTCCTCTGCCATTGCTCCCATAAAAGGAAAGACCGCTTTGCGGCGTCTGTTTGACCCGAAAATCCTGGTCGCCAGTCAGCCGGGTGGAATCGGAGACGCCAGGCATTAGCAAGGTGAAGGTAAGGTAATCGCGACGGTCAATCGGAAGATCGGCTATGTAGTCCTGGCTGACTCGGTCCGACTGGCTTCCTCTTTCGGTTTCCACGACTGGCGGCTCGCTCGTCACCTCAATTACTGTCGCCACCTGCGATGGTTTCATGCGGAAATCCGAAATCACCGTCTGCCCCACGGCGACCGGCACGCTCTTGCGAAGGTCGGTCGCAAAACCAGATAGCGCCGCACTCACCTCATAGGTCGAGGGGGAGAGTCCAGCTACCCGGTACTGACCCGCGCCATCGGTCATGACCGTGTGCCTCCCGCCAGTCTGCGTGTCAACCACACTGACAGTAACTTTGGGCAAAACCGCCCCCGCGGAGTCGGTTACGGTTCCAGTAATATCTCCCGACGAGCCGACGCCCTGCGCCTGGGCCACACTGGTTGCCAGCAGCAAGCACACAAAAGCACATGGCAGTGACTTCATAGGATTCTCCTTACCGATGTGTGAGGATATCGCTCAATTCATTCCGAGTATTCCCAATGCCAGTCGACTTCAATAGTCCGCCAGTAGCTGCGCCAACCTTAACGCCGTAAATGCTGATCGAGTGCGCGTTTCCTTCCCGATCAAGAATTCGAATCGTGTGTAACGAAATCACAGATTGTGAGAGTGAGTATCACATAAGAGTCGCTAACGTCAAGAAGGAAACGCCCGGCCGGCGTCCGGAGGCGCGGTGGGATGGCCACCAGGGCTGGATCGGGTCGTTTCAATATTTACAATGGAAGCGCGGGCGGTGATCTTGGATTGTCGGGCGCCAGCCCGCTTTAGCTGGGGGTTAGTACGATCCGGCCCGAGACTTGGCCCTTACGCAGTTCATCCAGCACCTCGTTGGCTTGGACAAGCGGGCGCGCAACTACCTGGCAGCGCAACTTCCCCGCGGCAGCCATGGCCAGCACTTCCCGTAAATCTTGTCGCGTTCCCACTGCGGAAGCCCGAATTCGGACCTCTCCACTGGCCATTAAAATCGGCGGGAAACAGATGCTCTCCGCCGGCAAGCCCACCACCAGAAGAGTGCCAGTCGGCCGCAGGCAAGAAAAAGCCATATCGTAAGCCGCTTTTGCGGCGGAGGTGACAAGCGCTACATGGACTCCGCCTTTGCGGCGCAACTGCTTGACGGTGTCGCTCGTGGCAGCAAGCGCGCTCGCGGAGCCAAAAGATCGCGCCAGTTCAAGCTTATCCTCGGAAATGTCGATCGCAATCACCTCCGCGCCAAAAGCCCGTCCGATCTGCACGGCAAGGTGTCCCAGGCCACCGATGCCAAAAATCGCCAGGCGTTGGCCGGCAACGATTCCGGCGCTCTTCAGCGCGCGATAGACGGTGAGTCCGGCGCAAAAAAGCGGGGCGGCTTCGACCGCGGAAAGACCATCTGGAATTTTCAGCGCGTGAGTTGCCGGCGCCTTCACAAATTCCGCATAACCACCATCGACAGTAACGCCTGTTATCTTCTGCCGGCTGCACAGGTTCTCGTGGCCTTCGCGGCAGAATTCGCACTCGCCGCAGGTCCAGTAAATCCACGGCACGCCGACGCGGTCGCCGATTTTCAAATCCTGTACAGCTACGCCCTTCTCCACCACGTGTCCGGCAATTTCGTGGCCGAGAATCAGCGGCCGCTTCACGATGCCTGCCAGCTGCGGCCAATCCCCGTCCGCCACATGCAAGTCGGAGTGGCAAGCCCCACAGGCTTCCACCTGGATCAAAACCTCAGCCGGTTCGGGACGAGGGCGTGCGACTTCCTCGATTGTGAGCTGTTTTTTGAAATCTTGCAGGATGGCGGCTTTCATTCACCCTCGCCTCAAAGAAATTAGGAAAAGTTGAGAGGGGACAGAGCTAATCACGGCTTCACGCCGCGAAGAAAAAACTCCACTGCGCTATCCACACGCTCGGTTAGCTTATGCGGTCCTGTGAGGTCGACGGTCCACTGACGGACCACGGTGTGGTAGAGGGCCTCCATGAATTCGGCGAGGTGCACAGCGGGGAACGCGCTCGCGATTTCGCCGCGCTTCTGTCCTTGGGCCAGAATCTCCCGAAGCAGGCCCGCCACAATACACTCGGCCCCACGTACCTCCGGAGAACGTACCGGATCCATTGCGCCCGATAGCACCACCGCTTTCCACAGCGGCCGATCGGCTTCCGCTTCGAGCGCCAGCGCGTGATATAAGCGACGCAGGCGCTCGGCGGTGCCAGCGTTGGTGGAGAGTTCAGATTTGAGGTGCTCCGCTATGCATTCGAAGCCGCGTCTACCCACGTCCCTTAGAACGGCATCCTTGCTCGGGAAATATCGGAAGAAAGTCGGCTGGCTGATTTCGAGAATTTTGACAATGTCATCGACCCGCGTTTTCTCGTAGCCTCGTTTACGGAACAACCGGATGGCGGTCTCGATAATTTGCTGGCGCAGCCGCGCCTTCTTGCGCTCACGCAGCCCAGGAATCTCCTGGATCTGCGGTGTAGCCTTTGGCTTGATCACATTCCTGTGCTTCCGATGTCTTTGCGGTGCGGCCGCCTGAATTCGAGCCATATCCGGATTCTCTCCTAAACCGGCTTGCAGGAAGTGGTGCCTATTAAAAATGCTTACGCTACCGTCGATAGTAACAAATACAAATCTATCGACGGTCCCGAAGAGGACGCCTACGTCTTGTCGCCGCACCTCGGGTTAAGCATTGACGTTAGCTACTAATATCTGATATAGACTAACACAATTTGAGGCTTATGGACTCTGGCTTCGGGCCCTGGGTATAGCAGCGCTGGCTCATTAGCATAGGCATCAAACAGCCTTACACGCGATTTCGTGGTACTCGAACCGGGAGAAGATCGTGACCATTGCCACAGGAACTCCTCTTCAAGTTAAAGGCGGCGCGTTCCTTATCGAGGATCGCTCGCCCAACGAAATTTTCACGGCCGAAGATCTGAACGAAGAGCACCTTGCCATTGCCCGCACGGTCGATGAGTTCTGGACCAACGACGTAGAACCTCATCTCGAAGCCATCCGTCAGCAAAAGCCTGGAGTCGCTCTCAATGTGTTGCGCAAATCAGCCGAACTGGGGCTCACCGCAATAGCCATTCCCGAAAGATTTGATGGGATGGCAATGGACCTGCCTTCGGTCATGATCGCGGGCGAGCACATGGCGAAGGATACATCTTACGGATCCTGGTACTCAGCTCATACGGGCATCGGCACCCTGCCCGTCCTTTTCTTTGGCAACGAAGAACAGAAGCGGAGATATCTTCCCAAGCTGGCGAAGGTTGAGCTGTTGGCCGCGTACGCGCTAACCGAACCACTGGCGGGCTCCGATGCTCTTGCGGCGCGTACCCGTGCAGACATCAGTCCGGACGGTAAATACTACGTGCTGAACGGGCAGAAGATGTGGATCACCAACGGAGGCGCCGCCGACTTGTTTACAGTCTTTGCGAAAGTAGGAGGCGAAAAGTTCACGGCGTTCCTGGTGGAGCGCAGCTTTTCCGGTGTGACCAGCGGCGCCGAAGAACACAAGATGGGTATCAAGGGCAGTTCGACTACCGCCGTGTATTTCGACAATGTCCGTGTTCCGGTCGAAAACGTGCTTGGCGAAATCGGGCGCGGACACATCATCGCGTTTAATATCCTGAACATCGGCCGGTTGAAACTCGGCCCAGGTGCCGTGGGTGGGGCAAAGAATGTCCTTGCCATCTGCCTGAAATATGCCAAAGAACGAAAAGCATTCGGTTCGGCAATAGCGGAGTTTGGCGCCATTCAGCACAAGCTGGCCGAGATGGCGATTCGCACGTTCGCGGTGGAATCCATGGTATGGCGTGTGGTGGGACTCATCGAGAGCCAATTGGCGCAGTCCGCTCATGATAAAGATAAACACGCGGATTCACAGACCGAGCTCAAAGCTGTTGAAGAGTACGCTGCGGAGTGCTCGATGATTAAGGTGTATGCCTCCGAGATGCTGGATTACGTTGTCGATGAAGGCGTGCAGATCCACGGCGGCTATGGCTACCATCAAGATTATGCGGTGGAACGAGCTTACCGTGATTCGCGAATCAACCGAATCTTCGAAGGTACCAACGAAATCAACCGGCTCCTCATCACGGGAATGCTTCTGAAACGCGCCGCCCGTGGGCAATTGGGGCTTATCCCGGCGGTTCAAGCGGTGCTGAACGAGACCGTGAAGGAGACAACCGGCTCTGCGGGTGCTGATGAAGAAGCTCGGCTTGTGCGCAGCGCGAAAAAGATTGCGTTGTTCATGATCGGAATTGCATATCAAAAACACGGGGCTGAGCTGGAAAAACAGCAGGAGGTAGTGATGAACATTTCCGATATCGCTATGGAGGTGTTGGCCATGGAGTCGAGCCTGCTTCGAAGTCGCAAGCTCGCAGCCTCGGGCGCAGGGACGAATGCTGCCGACATGTGTGCCGTGTTTCTGCGCGAAGGCCTGGACCGAGTAGAAGTCTCGGCGCGAAATGTCATCGGCGCCTGCTCGGCTGACACCACCCTGCGGGAGAATATGTCGACTCTACGAGGCTTTGCCAACTACGATCCGCTCGATGCGATCGCACTCCGGCGCAATATTGCCGGCCGCCTTCTGGCCGCTGCGCGCTACACGGTCTGACTGTAAGGCACCCTCCACTATGGCTGCTGCTAACCTGGTAAACCGCCAATGGCGGCTCAAATCGCGTCCTACGGGGCCGATCAACCCTGACAACTTCGAGCTTGTGTCCCAACCCATGCCGGAGCCGGGGGAGGCACACTTCTGATTCGGAGCGTATATCTCTCGCTGGATCCAGCGATGCGGGGGTGGCTGATTGACCGTCCGTCCTACGTTCCGCCCGTGCAGATTGGCGAAATCATGCGCGGGTTGGCTATCGGAATAGTGGAGAAATCAAATCATCCAAAATTTGCCGCCGGTGACCGAGTCCAAGGGATGTTCGGCTGGCAAGAATATCTGCTTTCCAATGGTGAAGCTGTGACGAAGTTGCCGGAGAGCGGACTTCCATTTTCGGCTTACCTTGGACTGTTTGGACTGGCTGGGTTAACCGCCTACGGTGGACTTTTGGAAGTGGGACAGCCCAGGGGCGGCGAAACTCTACTGATCTCCGGCGCCGCAGGTTGCGTCGGATCACTCGTCGGCCAGATCGGCAAGATCAAGGGACTTCGTGTAGTCGGCATCGCCGGAACCGACGAGAAGTGCCATTGGCTACGAGAGGAACTCGCTTTCGACGCTGCCGTGAACTACAAAGATGACAACTACAAGAAACAGCTGCAGGCTGCGTGTGCGAACGGAGTGGATGTTTATTTCGAGAACGTCGGTGGAGAAATCTTGGAAAGCGCGCTCTACCTCATGAACACCTTTGGTCGCGTGGTGCTTTGCGGCCTGATCTCGCAGTACAACGCCACGGCACCCGTTCCGGGCCCCTCCAACCTTGCGCTGGTGATCAGCAAGCGCCTCAAGATCCAAGGTTTCCTCGCAACTGATTACCCTTCGAAAGTAAAGGAAATGGTGAGTAACTTCACGCAGTGGCACAGCTCAGGCCAGCTAAAGTATCGGGTGGATATCGTCCGCGGTCTTGAGTCTGCACCAGCGGCGATCAATAAATTATTCGACGGTTCCAATAATGGCAAACTAATGGTTCAACTCTCAGACCCTCCCGCCGCTCCTTAGCGCTCAGGGTTTGAGATGAGCCTTTTCTCCGCTCTCGTCACTCATAGGCTACCAGGATTGCCTTCGAACGCAGCTTGCCAAAGGCTGCGCTCTACTAACCAACCGAGAAGTTAAGTCCTTGAATCTGCGCGCGCTATCAGGAGGAGGATCAAGTTTCAAATCCTTCTCAGTCGAAGATAGTGGGACTCTCGGCGCGATGTAGTAGTTGAGGAAAGCAAAATAAGTGATTGAAAATATGGTGGCCAGGGACGGAATTGAACCCGAGGCGAAATCTGTGGCCGCGTTACCAGCAGCCCCAGTCACTGGTTCGTGATCCAGTGCAGCGATTCAGGACTTACCGTGCTCAAATGGAATGCTACAAATGCGTTCCAGGCAAACACTCGCTGGTACTCGATGAATGGATGGCTCGGATCCGTTGTCTACTGATAGGAGAAGGTCAAGTTGTCCAGCGACACGTTGTAAGAATCCTGCTTGTAATTGCCGTCCATCTGAAAATTAATGGTTACGCCGTACCAGTCAGAGCCAGA
>DATNMU010000057.1:0-13726 GCA_035602195.1 Candidatus Acidiferrum sp. | reverse complement strand
ACTCCTTCACCTGCCCCATATCGGGCAACTCAACGTCTCCGGTAATGTGCGAGACAAAGAATCCATCCTGGCAAACCATCTGCGGCAGAAGGACGCGCGGGTCTTCGCCGATGCGATAGGCGATCAGATGATTGTCGAATGCCTCCTGGGCGTCGCACGACCACCCCATGATCCAACCCATGTCGCGAGTGGAAAGCGCATCGGTGTGCTCGGAGCCGAAGTCGCCCGGAGGATCAAGCGTGCGGTCCGCGATCATCATCTGCACCGGCATGCGGCTTCCAGAGATCGGGGAATACAGTTCATAAGCAAATTGCACGCCGACCCCGGAACTGCCCGTGAAAACCCGCGCCCCGCTGGACGATGCCCCGTGTGCGATGCTCAGTTGTGAGTGTTCACTATCAGCCACAATATACTCGGCGTCGAGTTCACCGTTCGCCACCATCTGCGCGAGCGCCATCATGGTCGCCGTATAAGGACGAATTGGATACGCCGCGATCACGTCCACGTCCGCGTACTTCGCCGCCTGCGCCGACGCGACGCAGCCATTGATTCGGACCATCCTTTTCTTTTGTTCGATAACTGGCATAAGTCACTCCGCGAATTTCTCTTATTCGTTCAATCGGTTTCTTTTTGACGCTCCTCTAAATATTTTTTGGAGCGCGATCGCCCAGGTTTCGCAACTGCTCCGCCTGTCGTCCGTGCAGACCCGGCGAGATAGCAAATGCCGTATCCATGCGAACCACTCCGGTATCGAAGTCGAGTTCCGGTACGCCTTCGAGGCAGCCCGTCGGACATTCCTCAATGCAGACGCGGCACCCCTTACAGTAGTCGACCAGAATCTTGTAAAGTCCGTTTGACCGTTCTGGGCGTGCGATGCAAGGCTCCGGGCAAACCAGATAACAATTGTCGCAGGCGTTGCAGGTTCCGCAACTGAAGCAACGATTGGCCTCTTCGACCGCCTGCTCTTCCGAGAACGCCTGAATCACCTCATCCTGCGTCCTGGTTCGCGTCTTGGTCGGCAACATTTCCTGTTGCACGCGCGGGAAGTGCGGGAAATACGTCATGTTCATGCGATTCAAATCGAAGATGACGTCGACCGGAATGGTGCGCGGCTGCAGCTTTTCTCCGCGCACGACCTTGTCGAGATTGAACGCCACGCGCTTGCCATCGCCCACAGCATTGACCACCATAAGCGGCTGACCGGAACCGACCTGGGCGATATCGCCGGCGGCGAAGAAGTTCGTCTCTCCGAGGCGGCCGAACTTGTCCATCTTGATGGTGCCGCGCTCGTTTTTGAACTCGGCTGGCAGCCAGTTGAGAGATGCGCGCTGGCCGATGGCAATGATGACGTTGTCGACTGCGAAGCGCTCTGCTGGAGCGTCGCGATCCACTGTGATCGGAGACGCGTTAATGGCACCCTGAAACCGCGCCTTGTGCAGTTGCAACGCTTCCACTTTGCCGTTGCCGAGCACCGCGGTCACGGCGCGGCCATGCATCAACTCGACACCTTCTTCGAGCATGTCGTGCAGATCTTCGGGCGAGGCAGGCATTTCCTTCGCGTTGCCCTCGACCGTGATCATGGTCACTTCCGCAGCGCCCTGACGCAGCGCTTCGCGGGCGCAATCGATGGCCGTGTTTCCCCCGCCAATGACGGCTACACGGGCGCCCAGCTTCACTTTCGAGGTGCCCATGCCGATGTCGCGCAGGAAGGGAAGTCCGTAGAAGACGCCCTTTTTGTCTTCGCCCTCTGCCTTCACGCTGTTTGGCTCAGTAAGGCCGACGGCGAGAACGCATGCGTCGTAGTTCTTTTTCAGATCGTCCCAGCTCACATCCTTGCCCACTTCGACGCCGGTCTTGATCTCGATGCCCAACTGTTCGAGGCGCTCGATTTCGCGATCAAGAATGTTCTGAGGAAGAACCCAGTCAGGAATCCCGCCGCGGTTGAGTCCGCCCGCTTTTGGCGACTTCTCGAGGACCGTCACCTTGTAGCCGAGGCGCGCCAATTGATACGCGGCGCTGTGGCCCGCGGGACCAGAGCCGACGACGGCTATTTTCTTGCCATTGGACTTGCCGGGCTTCACTACGTCGTTGGTCAGAGCCTGGCCGAGATCGCCAAGGAAACGCTCGACTGCGCGGATCGAAATAGCTTCGTCGTACTTGCCGCGATTGCAGGCCTGCTCGCAGGGGTGATAGCAAACACGTCCGGTCACCGACGGGAACGGCATGTCTTCCTTGATGAGCGCGTAGGCGTCGAGATACTTGCCACGCTTCACCAGGTCGAGATAGCCCTGAATTTTTTCGTTCGTGCCGCAGGCGTTGTTGCATGGTGGTAATTTGTCGCGGTACACGGGGCGGATCGAGCGCCAGTTGCCGGTGGGGAACAGATCCTGCCCTTTTTCCTGCGTGGGCGCGGGCGTGATGCCGGCGAACGGTACTGTTAGCCAATCGGGAATTTTTGTGCCTTTGGTTGACATTTATTTAATCCTCTCCTACACGGCCACTGGATTCAGCGGCATGATATGCAACTCATTGAGTGCTACTTCGAATGCGTGTTTGTTCGCGATCATGGGCTCGATGGTTTTCATCTTGACGATGCCCGTGGTCTTGACCACGGCAGCGATCAGCGGCGCAGCGATATCTGGGGCGATCGATTTATTTCGCTCGGCCGCGCCTTCAGTCGACAGGCGGTCGAGGCCCAGCTCGCCTAGTCGGTAATACAGCCACTTGTGATCGGCAATTTTCGCTGCGTCCACGCAAACGAGCTGTGCCAGTCGCTCGGCGCCGGGGACGAAACGAATCATGTAATCGGGTGTGTAGTGCGTGTTGATCACCAGCGTTCCACCGGGAGGCATGCCGCGCATGTAATCCCAGCCTTTGACCATTGTTCCCTCGACTAGGACGACGATGTTGGGGTGTTCGTTTTCATAGGTGAGTTCGTTTTCGAGCACCTGGTCGCTTACACGGCAGTATTTGCGCGTGGGGCAATTGGTGCGGTCGGGGTTGTCAACATAGTTCTCCATCGCCTGCGCGTATTTGCCCTCGATGCGGGCCGAGGCGGAGATGGAGTTGACAATGTCGCGGCCTTCTTTATCCATGATGATGCCGCGCGTCCAAACAGTGAGTTCTGTGTAAGCCATAATCAGTCCTCGAAATTTCTTGTCGCTAAATATTAGTGGATGCGTTGGAACACGAATCTCCGACGCCGTCAGTCAGTGCATTCGCTTGCTTCAATTGTTTCGGACTGCCACGATCGGAATCGAGCACCGCCAGCAAATCGTTGCGCAAGACGAGCAGCGGCGCGGGGCGCGTGCCATCCTGAAATTCGGCGATGGCTGACAGCGTCGCTTTCTTGCACAAGCTTTCGATATCGGCGCCAGTAAAGCCTTCGGTTTTGCCGGCGAAATCTTCAAAATCGACGTCGGATGCCAGCGGCACACGCTCACAGCAGAGGCGCATGATGGCGGCGCGGTCGGCGGCATTCGGTTTAGCGAACGGCAGGATGTAGTCGAAACGGCCACTGCGCAGCAAGGCCGGCTCGACGCGCTCCGGACGATTCGTCGCAGCCAGCAAGATCACTCCCTTTACGTCGCGCAGATTGTCGATCTCGCGTAGAAGTTGGCTGAGAATTCTTTGATAAATGTCAGTACCGAATTGGTCGGCGCCAAAGCGGGGAGCGATAGCGTCGATCGTGTCGAAGAACAGAATGCACGGAGCGGCACGTCGCGCCTTCTTGAACACTTCGCGCAGCGCCCGTTCGGATTCGCCGAGCCATTTGGAATAAAGTTGCGGGCCATCGATGGCGATGAGCGGAATCTGTTTTTCGCCGGCGAGCGCTCGCGCCATGGCAGTCTTGCCGGTACCGGAAGGTCCAGCCAGCAAGATGCCGCGCGGCGGTGTCAGTCCGACTTGTTCGTAGATATCGTCATGCACGTGCGAGTGTTCGACGACCGTATCGAGCAACCGCTTCACGTCCGGGAGGCCAGCGAGGGAAGCAAAATTCGAACTACTTTTCTCGATGAAGAATTCGCGCGTGGCGCTGGGTTCAACTTCTTTCAAGCCGGCCAGAAAATCTTCGCGAGTGACCTGCAGCGTGTCCAGTTCAGGGGATGCGGCGCCGTCGGTTTCAAGGGGGAAGGCTGATAAAAATCCGCGCAGCGCAATCATTCCAACTTCCTGACATAATGCCTCAAGGTCCGCGCCGACGAAGCCGTGTGAATGTTCGGCGATCTCGCGGAGATCGACGTCCTGCGCCAGAGGCATGGCGCGGGTGTGAATTCTCAAAATCTGCAAACGCGCCTGACTGTTGGGAACGCCAATCTCGATTTCGCGGTCGAATCGACCGGGGCGGCGCAGTGCGGGATCGAGAACCTCTGGAATGTTCGTCGCGCCAATCACAATGACCTGGCCGCGTGCGACAAACCCATCCATCAGGCTAAGCAACTGGGCGACCACACGCTTTTCGACTTCGCCTGTAACCTCGGCGCGCTTGGGAGCTACGGCATCGATTTCGTCGATAAAGAGAATGGCGGGAGCGTGCCGTGCCGCTTCTTCGAATACCTCACGAAGCTTAGCCTCGCTCTCGCCGTAAAACTTGCGCATGATCTCGGGACCGTTGAGGTGAATGAAGTGCACCCGACTCTCAGCCGCGACCGCGCGTGCCAGCAAAGTCTTGCCGGTGCCTGGCGGGCCGTAGAGCAGCACGCCTTTCGGAGCGAGAATCCCCAAACGTTCGAAGACGCGCGAATACTTCAACGGCAGCTCGACGATTTCGCGGACTCTTGCGACCTCGCGCTCTAATCCGCCGATGTCTTCATAAGAAACGGAGGGTGCGCGTGCGACAGTCTGGTCGCCCTCCACCACGCGGATATCGGTGCGCTTTCCGATCACAACCGCGCCCGAAGGAATCGTGCGCACGACCTGGAAATTAACGGCCTTGGCAAAGGTAGGAACGCGTACCACGCAGCCTGTCGTAACCGGAACGCCGATCAGATCTTCAAGCATGCGCTCGGGAGCGATGGTGGCTGGAGCCGCGCCAATCCATAATGGAGCGAAACGAACGGCTACAGCTTCCTGTCGCTCAGTGGTGGCAACGGTCACCTGCTCTTGCAGGCCCGCTCCACAATTGCTGCGGCATGTGCCATCGATCTGGATCATGCCTTCGTGGCCGTCATCGGAGAGTTCGGCGCGGCCGACTGCCACGGTGCTACCCGTAATCTTAAGCACGTCGCCGGGGCGCGCTCCGATGCGCTGCATGTCTGCGGCCGCCAGTCGAGCCGTGGCATGGCCGACGTCCTCGACCCGCGCTTCGGCAACGCGTAGCGTGAGAGTGGCAGCTTGCGATGAGGGCGTTTCCGTCATGATGGAACTGGCAACTTTGCCTTGGCCGGCCACGCTCTCGAAGAGCGTCACTTTTTGCGGCTCGATTTCATCCGGCACGTTGGACAACCTTGTCCTTTAGAACTTGTTGAGTACTATTTCTTCTACGTCTTCCAAATGGCGACGCATGGCTGCCTTGGCTGCTTCCGCATCGTGGCGTTTAATCGCAGCCAAAATCCGCCGGTGACCGCTTAGCGATTTCTGTGGGCGGCCTTCCACTTGTAAGGAACGGGCCCGCGTATCGCGCAACACGTCCATGAGAATGTCAATTACCTTCAGCACTACGCTGTTATCGGAGGCAAGAGCGACGCTATAGTGGAACTCGGCGTCCTCGGCAACCGCGGCGTCTCCCTGGCGCTGCTTCTCTTCCTGCCGGCGAAGGATGTCTTCCATCTCGAGAAGTTCCTCGGCGGAGGCATGGGTCGCGGCTCGGGCGGCCAAAGGCGGTTCCAGCATCTTGCGAAAATCGATGAGCTCGCTGACCAATTCCTTGCGTCGCTTGAGGGCATTGGCAAAGGGATTGGCCAATGCGTTTGACGAAGTCTCGCGAACGATTGTGCCGGTGCCCTGGCGTGCCTCGACTAAACCCAGCAGTTCCAGACTTCGAATTGCGTCACGGATCGAACCGCGGCTCACGCGAAGCATCTCGGCGAGGTCGCGCTCTGAGGGCAGTTTGTCCCCTGGTTGAAGCTTCTTGAGAATCAGACGCTCGATTTGTTTGGCGACCTCTTCGTAGACGCGATTTCGTCGCACAACCTCAAATTCGGGTTTGGTCGCAGTAGACATTTTCGCTAGTGGTCCGATAAGTGGACCAGCCGACGAAAGAAGTATACTCCGCTTGTCAAGCCGCGAACAAACGCTTGAAAAATAAACTTCGAGGCTATTTTCGACCCTAAGGAAAGGACTTAAAACACAGGGGCGCAGAGGAGCACAGGAAGTTCCGGTCTACCCTGTGACCCTGGTGTTAATTGATCTGTTTGCGGCGATTTCCGTTTTTGTTCTTTGCTTCTCTTCCTTTTCACTCCCGCTGCTTATCTGGTACTGTTTTTGAGTCCAGGTAAAAGCCATGCTGCCATTGTGACAAGCGTCACAGTCTGCTGTGCGCTTACCCTGTACTGTTCGTAGAAAAGCACAGTGGCGTGGGCGCACACGGGGCGAGTTTGTACCCGGAAAGGACAACGCGTGATTGTCGGAGTACCTAAAGAAAGCTATCCGGGAGAGAGCAGAGTCGCGCTTGTTCCTGCGGTGATTCCCTTGTTGGCCAAGGCAGGACTCGAAGTTGTCATAGAGACAGGTGCGGGCGAGGAGGCCGGGTATGCCGACTCGGCTTACGTCGAAAAGGGCGGAAAGATTCATCCCGATCGCGCCGCCGTGTTCGGCTCGGCTGACATTATTGTGCAGGTGCTTTGCTACGGATCGAATTACGTAACCGGCCAGGCCGACCTTCCGCTAATGCGTCGCAATCAAGTGCTGATTGGATTTCTGCGACCCTTTGGCTCCGCCGATGTGATCCAGCAGATTGCGGCGGCTGGCGTCACTGCGTTCTCGGTCGAACTTGTGCCTCGTACCACACGTGCGCAAAGCATGGACGCGCTTTCCTCGATGGGAACAATTTGTGGTTACAAGGCGGTATTGATCGCGGCCGATACCTCCATCAGAATTTTTCCCATGATGACGACGGCGGCGGGCACCATCACGCCGGCACGGGTGTTTGTGATCGGAGCCGGGGTGGCGGGATTGCAAGCTATCTCCACTGCGCGCAGGCTGGGTGCGGTGGCCTCGGCCTACGACATGCGCGCAGCCTCCAAAGAGCAGGTGCAGAGCTTGGGCGGCCGATTCGTTGAGTTGCCGATCGAAGCGCAGAATGCCCAGGACGCGCGGGGATACGGTACCGCCCAGGATGAAAATTTCTACGCCCGCCAGCGTGAGCTGCTGACTCGGGTAGTTGCAGAGAGCGACGTGGTTATCACCGCCGCGGTGATTCCCGGCAAAAAGTCCCCGGTGCTGATCACGGCCGGCATGGTCAAGGGCATGGCCCCCGGTTCCGTGATCGTCGATCTGGCTTCGGAACGCGGGGGAAACTGTGAACTCACTCGCGTCGGAGAGACCGTGCAAGTGGACGGTGTGACGATCATCGGCGCTATAAACCTGGCGAGCAGCGTTCCCTACCACGCCAGCCAGATGTATGCCCGCAATGTGGCAACGTTTCTCGCATACTTGGTGAAAGACGGAAAGGTGCAACTCAACCTGCAAGACGAGATCATCCGCGAGACCATGGTGACCCACGGCGGTGAAGTCGTAAACCCCAGGGTGCGGGAGTTTTTCAAGTTGCCGGCGCTGGCATCGGCGGGGGCGTAAATCGCAAACAAGCGTTCTGAAGTAGTCAGTTTAGAGTTATCGAGAGCTGAAAAACCGACAACTGAGGTTGCAACATGAGTTCTAACCTTATCGACGCGTTATTTATCTTCATGCTGGCCTGCTTCATTGGCTTTGAAGTCATCCGCCACGTCTCACCCTTGCTGCACACTCCGCTGATGTCGCTCACTAACGCACTCGATGCCATCGCCGTGATTGGCGCGATTGTGATGGTGGGCGAGCGCAAGAGTGAGTTCGCCACGGTACTGGGCGTAATCGCCATTGTTGCCGCCACCAGCAATGTCGTGGGCGGATTCTTTATTACCGACCGCATGTTGAAGATGTTCAAGAGTAGCCGTCCCACGAAGTAGCCTGCTAGACAAAGTAATTGAGCCAATCATGAACGAGATCGCCGCAAGCCAGCACGTCATTGAGTTTATTTACCTGATTGCCAGCGCGCTTTTTATCCTGTCGCTGAAGTGGATGAGTTCGCCCGCCACGGCGCGCCATGGCATTTGGGCAGGCGAAATCGGCATGGTGCTGGCCATCGCCGGCACGCTGCTTCATCACGGCATCGTCGATTACAAGTGGATTGCCGTCGGCCTGGTGTTGGGTAGCGGCATTGGTATTCCGCTCGGCATGGTGCACATGACTGCGGTTCCGCAGCGGACGGCGCTCAGCCACGCCTTTGGGGCATTGTGTGTCACCCTGGTGGGTACGGCTGAGTTCTATCTGCGCACACCCAACGTTCCCAGGTTCATGATGTCGGTACTCTCGATGGAAGTGATCCTTGGAGGGCTGACATTTACTGGCAGCCTGATGGCGGCGGGAAAGTTGCAGGAGATTTTGCCGCAACGGCCCATTACTTATAAAGGGCAGAATCTCGTCAACTTTCTGCTAATGGCCGTCGCCATCGGCAGCGCCGTTTATCTGGTTTTGCACCCCGAAGCAAAACAATTCTTTCCGCTGATCGTCGGCATCTCGCTGATCTTTGGAATTCTGCTCATCATCCCCATCGGGGGTGCCGATATGCCGACGGTGATCTCGTTGTTGAACGGCTACGCAGGATTATCCGCGGCGGCCATGGGCTTCGTTCTGCAGAATAAACTGCTGATCATCGCGGGCGCGCTCGATGGATCTTCGGGATTGATTCTTTCGGTGATCATGTCGAAGGCAATGAACCGGTCGTTCACCAATGTTCTGTTCGGTGCGTTCGGCCAGGTGCAGGTCGCGGCCGCCGGCGCCGAAGAAGCCCGGCCGGTGCACAGCGCTACGGCCGAGGAAGCGGCGGCGATTCTTTCTGCGGCGAACAAAGTGGTGATCGTACCCGGCTACGGCATGGCTGTGGCGCAGGCGCAACATAAGGTGCGCGAACTGTATGACATTCTCACCAAGAAGGGAGTCGACGTTCGCTTTGCCATCCATCCGGTTGCGGGACGCATGCCGGGGCACATGAACGTGCTGCTGGCCGAAGCTGACATCCCTTACGACCGGCTGATTGAGATGGATGAAATCAACGGCGACTTCCCGCAGACGGATGTGGCGCTGGTGATTGGCGCCAACGACGTCACCAATCCGGCAGCGCGCTCGGACTCCACGAGCCCGATCTTCGGCATGCCCATCCTCGATGTTGATAAGGCCCACACCGTGATGGTGATCAAGCGCAGCATGAGCCCGGGGTTTGCGGGGATTGATAATCCGCTCTACTACCTGCCTAACACGCTGATGCTGTTTGGCGATGCCAAGCAGTTTGTGGGGGCGATTGTCAGGGAGTTGAGCGGAGGGCATTAGAGTGCACCCGTTTCCCGAGATCATGGTGTGTCTCAGAGACAATACCGGAATGATAGCGTGATATCATAAGATGTGATATCATGATATCGGTGAGTTGGGAGGCCGAAACATGGCGCAGCTCTTGGTTCGAAATATTGAAAATGGTGTCAAATCGCGCCTGCAACGCCGCGCCCGCCGTAACGGCCGCAGCATGGAAGAAGAGGTCCGCGATATTCTGCGCGCTGCCGTGCATGAGGAAGGTAAGAAGCCTGCGGGCGGCCTCGGGACTGAGATTGCGAAGATCTTCGCTGGACACGGGCTTGATTCCCCGATTCAAGAATTGCGCTTTGAGATAAAGCCTCCTTCCTTCGAGGAATGATCATTCTCGATACCAACGTGCTCTCGGAGCTTATGCTGCGCGCGCCGGACGAGAGAGTGCTGATCTGGCTTGACCAACAGCCTCGATCGTCCATCTGGACGACCGCCGTAACGGTATTTGAAATTCGTTTCGGACTCGAGAGCATGCCTGTCGGCAAACGGCGAGCCATTCTGATGCAAGACTTGGAAAAGATGCTGGACAGTATCGACCGCCGCATCGCACCCTTCGATGTTGAAGCCGCAGACCGCGCGAGCAGTTTAATGGCTTCTCGAAAATTGCAAGGCCGTCCACGCGAGGATCGCGACACCATGATCGCTGGAATCGTTCTGGCTCGTCATGCCACGCTGGCGACACGAAACGTGGGGCACTTCGACGACCTATCAGCGCCAGTAGTCAATCCATGGACTGCTTAGTGGGGAACCATCTACAGCGCGTGATATTCTATTAACTCCAGCTGCGTACCGTTTTGGCGGAAATTCCCCGCAGGTCTTGAAGAAGCTTCCCTGAAGAAGCCCAAAAGAGAAGAAGCCACAAATCATGCTTTCAGTCAGTAATGTGTCCATGCGCTACGGCGCCAAAATTCTGTTTGATGAAGTCTCGGTGGCGTTTACGCCGGGGAAGCGCTACGGCCTTACCGGGCCGAACGGCGCGGGAAAATCCACGTTCATGAAGCTGCTGAGCGGAGAACTTGATCCGCAGAAGGGGACGGTTGTGCGACCGCGCAAGCTCGGCGTGTTGAGCCAGGACCAGTATGCCTTCGACGCTTTCACCGCGATCGACACCGTCATTATGGGCAACAAGCGGCTGTGGGCGGCTATGCAGGAACGCGATGCGATTTATTCGAAGGCCGACATGACCGACGAAGACGGCATGAAGCTCGGCGAACTCGAAGGCATTGTCGGAGAAGAAGACGGATACACGGCGGAGAGCGATGCGGCGATTTTGCTGCAGGGGTTGGACATTCCCGATGAAGCGCATTCGCGCAGGATGAGCGAATTGCAGGGCGGACAGAAAGTTCGAGTGCTGCTGGCGCAGGCGTTATTCGGCCATCCGCAGGCGCTGCTGCTCGATGAACCTACGAACAACCTGGATTTGGATTCGATCCACTGGCTGCAGGGATTCCTGAACGTTTACGACGGAGTGGTGATTGCGATCTCGCACGACCGGCACTTTCTGAACAGCATCTGCACGCACATCGCCGACATCGATTACGAAACCATCATTACTTACACTGGATCGTATGACGATATGGTGCTGGCGAAGACTCAAGTGCGCTCGCAGATCGAATCGCAGAACGCGCAGCGCGAGAAAAAGATTTCGCAGTTAAACGAATTTATCGCGCGGTTTGCAGCAGGCACACGGTCGAGCCAGGTGCAGTCGCGGCGCAAGGAAGTGGAACGGCTGCAGGTGACGGAGCTGGCCAAGTCGAACATTCAACGACCCTACATCAAGTTCGAGCAGAAGCGGCCTTCGGGCAAGCACATTCTGGAAATCGAGCACCTCAGCAAAGCTTACGGTGACAAGAAAGTGATTCGCGACTTTACCGCCAGCATCACGCGCGGCGAACGAATCGCGTTGATGGGGCGTAACGGAGCGGGGAAGACTACGCTGGTGAATTCGATCCTGGCGAATTCGCCGACCACTCCGGAAGCGGAGTTGCGCAAGACCAGCGACTATGACGGTCCATTTGTGGACGCCGGGAAAGTGATCTGGGGACACGAGGCGTCGATTGGATATTTCGCGCAGGACCATCGCAGCCTGATCGAAGGCGGCATGACGGCGCTAGAGTGGCTGCATCAGTGGAATCCGGCGGCGGTGAGCGAAGAGATTCGCGGGCTGCTGGGGCAGATGCTGTTTGCCCGCGAGGAAGCGACGAAATCGACCAGCGTGCTTTCCGGCGGCGAAGCTGCGCGGCTGCTGTTCTGCAAGCTGATGCTGCAGAAGCCGAACGTGCTGATACTCGACGAACCGACGAACCATTTGGATCTTGAAGCCATCAACGCGCTGAACATTTCCTTGCAGCGGTACCAGGGGACGGTGCTGCTGGTTTCCCATGATCACGACTTGATCGATGAGGTTGCGACGCGGATTTGGCATTTTGAGAGCGATCATAAGATTACGGATTTCAAGGGGACTTACGAGGAGTATCAGGCGGCGGTGGTGGCGTAAGGCCGACTGTAAGGCGTCTGATCAACAAACACTTGCAACGACTTCGGCTTGCCCCCCTTGTACCGCATTGGAAGGAATGACCTCGGTGACCTTGCAGCACTCGAACGAATGGGCGACATTGGGTCCGTGCAGAGCCTTCGCGCGACGATTCGTATCTACGTGGTCGCCCTCGCGCTGCTGCTTAGCGCGACGCTAGCCTTTCTGGCAATTACGACGAAAGATGGGCTTATCGCCAGGTTTTTTGGGGGACTCTGGTGCTCCATCACTGCCGGGGTTGTGCTCTCTGCATACCGAAAAGAAAGTGGGATCGCGCAGAACCCCGTCCCCGTCTCGGGTACGGTCATTGAAGTTAAGCTTGGGAACCGCGGAAGGCGCACGGTTCGATATCAGTTCGTAGCTTCGGACGGAACTCGATATGAAGGTATAGTCAGATTGGGGTGTCGTGAAACCTATCACCCTGGGTTCTGATCTCGTCGTGTTGTACAAATTGCTTGACCCCAGCGTTAATAAACCGTTAACGCGATTTTTGCTTTATTCGTTTCAGCCCTACGGTTCGTAGCTCGAAAACGTCCATTATCGAGCGCACCATTTTCAGTGCATGTAAATCAACCAGGTTCTCCACAGATTTCCACACGGATTCCTGTTGCGTTTCGAAGCGCAAGTTGCGGATAATGGCGGCGGGACGTGCTTGCGCGGTGGAAACCCCCGCATGATTGTGTGGAGTCGTGTACAGTCGAGCTGATTTACTGAGAATTCTTCACCTCACGCCGCGCCAGTTGGCGAACTGGGAGCGTGCGGGCCTGATTGCGGTCGCCACGGCCTACTGTTTTTCCGACCTGCTGAAAATCAAAAAAGTTCGCGACTTGTGCGCCATGAAGGTGCGCCCGGCGGTGATCCGGGAATCGCTTGAGGCCATGCAGAAGCAGGCTTCGGGCATGGGAAATCCATTGATCGATGCTGGAGTTTCCTCGACTAACAAACATCGGGTGGCATTTCGGCATGAGGGCAGGTTGCTGGAGCCGATTGCCGGGCAGTTTGTGATGGATTTCTCCTCGCGGGAAAAAGTAGTCACCAGCACGCCGATTCCGACTTCGGATCCGACGCCGCAAGACAATGAAGCGGCGGTGTGGTTTGCTCGTGGCGTTGCTTTGGAAGAAGATCCGGGAACGCAGACCGAGGCTCTGGCTGCTTACCAGAAGGTGCTCGACTTCGATCCCAGCCATGCGGCGGCCCACATTAACCTGGGCACACTGCACTACAACCGCCAGGATTTCACGCTCGCGGAAAAACATTATAGATCCGCTCTGCAGTCTGATCCGCGCTACGCGCTGGCTTATTTCGATTTGGGCAACGTGCTGGATGAGACCGGGCGGGTTCAAGAAGCGATTCAAACCTACAAAAGGGCGATCCAGTTAGCTCCCACCTACGCCGATGCGCACTACAATCTGGCGCTTGCTTTCGAGAAAACGCGGGAACCGCGCAAGGCGCTCAAACATTGGCAGGTTTATATCAAGCTCGATACCACGGGTCCGTGGTCGGTGCATGCGCGCAATCAGATTCAGCGGATTCTGCAGGCGGATGGGCTGAAGCTGGTGCACTCCCGCCCGAAATAATCATCGAAAACGTCATCTCTGGCGCTAAACCTCCTGCTCTGTGAACAGTGCTAAAATTGTCGGT
>DATNMU010000056.1:0-5075 GCA_035602195.1 Candidatus Acidiferrum sp. | reverse complement strand
TCCCGCCGCCTCGCCTGAATTTCAATGTAAACATTGACCAGCGACACGGCTGCCGGCGTCACGCCCGGTATGCGCGACGCCTGAGCCAGCGTCTGCGGCCGCACATGCTTCAGCTTCTCCTGCATCTCGCGCGAGAGTCCGCTGACCGATCCGTAGTCGAACCAGCCAGGAATCGCCCTCTGTTCGGACTTTTTCATGCGTTCGATAGCGCGCTGCTGCTGCAGCAAATAGCCTTCGTATTTGATTTCTGTTTCCACCGACTTCAGTTCATTGCGAATCTCGGAGGAGAGACTGGCCACGGATTCGCATGGCTTTGCACGGATTTCTTCTCTTGCAAAAAAAGCAGGATAAAGTTCGCGAAGGATCGGCGCCATCTGTTCGATGGTGACTTCGGGCCGCTTGAGAAGCTGGGCGAATGTCAGCCCTATCACCGTCGATTCCCCGAAACATGTGGGGACGGGCAAGTCGCCCGTCCAGTCCCGTTCCATCGTGGCGGTTGTCACCTTGGTGCGTTCCAGCAAATTCTTCAAGGCCACCAGTCTTTCCTGCTTGCCCTGAAAATCCTGCCACGCTTCATCCGAGATCAATCCCACCCGCCGTCCATGCGGCGTGAGCCGCCGGTCCGCGTTGTCGATCCGCAAGTGCAGCCGGAATTCCGCCCGCGACGTGAACATTCGGTAAGGCTCATTCGTGCCCTTAGAGATGAGATCGTCGATCAAGATCGCTGTGTAAGCCTCGGTGCGGTCGAGAATCAGCGGTGGCTCTCCCTTCACCTGCAGCGCCGCATTGATGCCCGCCATCAGCCCCTGGCATGCGGCCTCTTCATATCCTGAGGTGCCATTGATCTGTCCGCCCAGGAACAGGCCAGCGATCTTCTTAGTCTCCAAAGTGCGCTGCAGTTCGGTGGGATCAATCGAGTCGTACTCGATCGCGTACCCGGGACGCAGCATCTCGGCATTTTCGAGGCCGGGGATGGACTTAAGAATTTCGAGCTGCACTTCCACCGGCAGCGACGTGCTCATCCCATTTACATAAATTTCGTGCGTGTTCAGGCCCTCGGGCTCGAGATAAAGTTGATGCATCTCTTTATCTGGAAACTTGACGATCTTGTCTTCGATCGACGGACAATACCGCGGCCCGATCGACTGAATCTGTCCGCTATACATCGGCGAGCGGTGAACGTTCTCGCGAATGATGCGGTGCGTTTCCGGAGTAGTCCACGCGATATAGCAGGGAACCTGCGAGTCGTGATGCGCGACGCGCTTGGTGCGAAAACTGAACGGTGTAGGATCGGCATCTCCCGGCTGTTCTGCGAATCGCGACCAATCGATGCTGCGCCCGTCAAGTCGTGGCGGTGTTCCCGTCTTGAGCCGGCAACCGCGCAGTCCCAGATTCTTCAGCGCTTCGCCAAGAAGAACCGCGTTCGGTTCTCCGGATCGCCCGGCAGGATACTGTTGCTCACCGCAATGAATCAGCCCATTGAGAAAAGTGCCGGTGGTGACGATTACAGCTTTCGCGCCAACGGTTCGTCCGTCGCGAAGACGAACGCCGAGCACTTTGCCGGTCGCTGGAGATCCTTCGCTTCGCTCAGGATGGCTGAATTGATGGTTTTCAACCATCAACTCCGCCACTTCCGCCTGCTTGATCTTGAGATTCGGCTGCGACTCCAAAACCTCGCGCATCTTCAAGCGATAAGCCTGCTTGTCGCACTGTGCCCGTGGCGACCACACCGCTGGCCCACGCGAAGTATTGAGCAGCCGGAACTGGATGCCGACCGCGTCGGTGATCTCACCCATGATCCCGCCGAGCGCGTCGACCTCGCGAACCAGATGTCCCTTTGCGATTCCGCCCACGGCCGGGTTGCACGACATCTGTGCGATCAAATCGACATTGAGCGTGTAGAGAGCAGTCTTCAACCCCATGCGCGCGGCCGCCATCGCGGCTTCGCATCCAGCATGACCGGCGCCGACAACCACTACGTCGAATTGTTCCATGAACTGCATCCCGAAATTTTAGCCCGCTCTCCTCTGAATCAACAACGTCGGCACTCGTTCATTCTAACAAGTCAATCACACAAGTGATTGCCACACTTGCCGAATCCGAAGTCTCATCCGTATAGTGGTGGGTCATATCGAAAAGCACAGGGGGCTTATGAATAGCGCACAGTTCTTCGATCAGTTGGAGGCGGCAATCGCAAAATATGACCTGCTCTGCCATCCGTTTTACCGGGCCTGGGCTGCCGGCGAGTTGACGCGCGATGATCTGCGCGAGTATGCCCGCCAGTACTACCATCACGTAGAAGCGTTTCCCTGTTACCTGGCCGAACTAGCGCTTCGCCTGGATGAAGGCGAGTTGCGCCGCGCTGTACTGGCCAACATGTGCGATGAAAAAGGGACTGATGGCGTGTCGGGAAGGGATTCTGTGCCTCATTCCGAGCTTTGGCTCGACTTTGCCGAGGGCATGGGCGCCCGTAGAGACATGGTTTTGCACTTGCCGGTCGCAGAGGTCCGGGAGTTAATTCGACATTTTCATCGCGTGGCCAGCGAAGGGACGCCGGACGAGGCGCTCGCTGCATTCTATGCCTATGAATCTCAAGTGCCGCGTGTAGCCAAAGAGAAAGAGCGCGGGCTGCGCGAAATGTATGGGGCGGGCGACAAGACTTGCGGCTACTTCGCTCTGCACGCAACCGCCGATATTTACCATTCGAATGTTTGGCGTATGCAACTGGAGAAGCGTGTAGCGGAAAATCCTGAAGCTGCCCGGGCTGTACTCGCTGCGGCCGAGCAAACCGCCAAATTATTGTGGCAGGCCTTAGATGGGATTGATGCGGGGCGCAAGGCGTTCGCGGCATAGTTCAGCCGTGCACATATTGTTGAGCCAGTGATCTTCTGGGTTTTCACTTGAGGATCATTGGCTCTTCGTTCGTCAAATGAGAGAAAGGCCGTACAAGATGGCAAAGGAAATTCCCATCGGAGCACACGGCGAGGCCACTGAGACTGTTGAGTTCAAACATACCCTCACCGCGCATCACCCGGAGTTGCCCCCGGTCTATTCCACGCCTGACATGATCCGCCTGATGGAGACTGCGGCGTTTCATGCGCTTCATCCTTACTGCGAGGGCGACGAAATCACCGTTGGAACTTCGATCAACATTCAGCACCGCGCCGCCAGCGGCATCGGCGCGCATATCCGGGCCGATGCGGCGCTGGAATCGTTTGATGGCCGTTTCTATCTCCTGCGCGTGACAGCGCGCGACGATATCCAGGAGATTGGCCAGGGCACGGTGGGCCGCGCCGTCGTAAGCATCGGCAAGTTTGTGGAGAAAATGAAAAAGAAGTAACGAGTACCTAGTATCTGGTACCGGAAACCGGAAACCGGAAACCGGAAACTGAGAACTGAGAACTGAGAACTCCCCTCTCTATCGGCGTCATCTCCGACACTCATGGTCTGCTGCATCCTGAGGCCCTCGACGCACTGCGCGGGTCGCACCACATCATCCACGCCGGCGACATTGGCTCGCCTGAGGTTCTGGAAAAACTCAAAGCGATTGCTCCCGTGACTGCGATTCGCGGCAATATCGATAAGAACTCCTGGTCCCGCAGCCTGCCAGAGACCGAGGTGCTCGAACTGGCCGGCGTTTCGATCTACGTTTTGCACGATCTCACGCAGTTGGATCTGAAGCCCAAAGCGGCGGGCTTCTCGGCCGTGATTTCCGGCCACACTCATCGCCCGAAACAAGAAACGCGCGATAGCGTTCTGTATTTCAATCCCGGCAGCGCTGGGCCGCGCCGTTTCAAGCTGCCGATAAGCATCGGCAAGCTATTTCTAGAAAATCGCGCCGTGCGCGGCGAAATCATATTTCTTCAACTTGACGATTCCCATTCCTGACTCTGTCCATTGTTACAATCGCAAAGCGACACACGACGACAGTCAAATCAATGTCCATTCAGTTCCAGGTTAATTCCCGTGGCGCCGCCGCTCGCGCAGGCTGCCTGCTCACGCCTCACGGCGAAATTGAGACTCCAGTATTTATGCCTGTCGGCACGGCCGGAACGGTCAAAGCAATGCCCCAGGATCTTCTCGAAGACCTTGGAGTCCAGATTCTTCTTGGCAATACCTATCACCTCTACCTCCGCCCAGGCGTAGAAACCATCCGCGGTCTCGGCGGCTTGCACGACTTTATGGCGTGGCCGCGCGCGATTTTAACGGACTCGGGTGGATTCCAGGTTTTCAGCCTGAATGAACTTCGCAAGGTGAGTGAAGATGGCGTGACCTTCCGCTCGCATCTCGATGGATCTTCGCATTTCTTGAGCCCGGAAAGCTCCATGGCCGCGCAGATAGGACTTGGCGCCGACATCATCATGGCCTTCGATGAATGCACCGAATATCCCGCCGATCGCGCCCGGACGAAAGCTTCCATGGAGATGACGCTGCGCTGGGCCGAGCGCAGCAAGAAATATTTTGAAGAGCACAAGCATGAGGTTCCTTGGCGAGAAGGTTCTAATTTCCAGTTTCCAGTTTCCGGAGCCAGCAATACTGGAAACTGGAAACCCGAAACTAGAAACGCAGACTCGACACAATCCCTCTTCGGCATTGTCCAAGGCGGCATGGACTTGGCGCTCCGAAAAGAATCTGCCGAACGCACCATTGAAATCGGCTTCGCCGGCTACGCCATTGGCGGCCTCAGCGTCGGCGAACCGCGGGAAAGAACTCGCGAGGTTATTGAAGCCACACTCGAATTCCTGCCTTCTGACAAGCCTCGCTACGTAATGGGCGTGGGCACGCCCGAAGAAATCGTTGAATACGCTAGCCTCGGCGTCGACATGATGGATTGTGTTCTGCCTACCCGCGCCGCGCGCCACGGGCTGCTCTTCACCTCGGAAGGAAAGGTTTCAATCAAGCAGTCGCGCTATACTAGAGACGCCGGTCCGCTCGATCCCAATTGCGGCTGCCGGGTTTGCCAGCGATATTCGCGAGCCTACTTGCGACATCTTTATTCGTCGAATGAAGTGTTGGCGCAGGTCCTGAACACTCTGCATAACTTGAGTTTCTACCTTGACACTATGCGGCGGGTG
>DATNMU010000055.1:0-8228 GCA_035602195.1 Candidatus Acidiferrum sp. | reverse complement strand
CGTATGTGAACCGGCGCACACGGGCTGCCGCAGCGCAGGGCACGCAGTCAGCACTCTAGCAATGCTGGACTGCGATCGGCGTTCTTACCGACCTGGCCGGAGCTGTTGTTATCCAGGCGGTGCTCGAGTTCTTTGCGGTAGCTGACAAGATTGACGCTCGCATGAGCGACTCCGCTGTCCATCGCGGCCTGGGCAACGGCCGAGGCCGTCCACACCAGCACGCGGGGATCAAACGGCGTGGGGATGAGATAGTCGGGACCGAATTCAAGTCGCGGAATTCCGTAGATGCGGCACACGGAATCGGGCACAGGTTCTTTGGCCAGACTTGCCAGGGCGCGGGTGGCAGCAAGCTTCATTTCTTCATTGATGGTGGTTGCGCGGACATCGAGTGCGCCGCGGAAGATGGAAGGAAAGCCAAGCACATTGTTCACCTGGTTCGGATAGTCGGAACGGCCGGTAGCCATGATCAGATCGTCGCGAGTGGCTTTCGCGTCTTCGTAAGTGATTTCGGGGTCGGGATTAGCCATGGCGAAGACAATGGGCCGGACCGCCATTGAACGCACCATGTTGCGCGTAATTGCACCTTTAACTGACAACCCGAGAAAAACGTCCGCATTCTTCATGGCATCGGCCAGCGTGCGCAGGGGCGTGTCGGTTGCGAAGCGCTGTTTGTAAGGATTCATGCCCGCGCTGCGGCCTTTGTAGACCACACCCTTGGTGTCGCACAAAAGAATATTCTCCCGCTGCACGCCCAGCCGGACGTAATGCTCAGCGCAAGCGAAACCCGCTGCGCCAGCGCCATTCACCACGACGCGGATTTTGCCGATGTCTTTGCCCGCAACTTCGAGAGCGTTTAGTAATGCCGCGCCCGAAATAATTGCCGTGCCATGCTGGTCGTCGTGAAAGACGGGAATCTTCATTGTCTTTTTCAAGGTCTCTTCGATGTGGAAGCATTCGGGAGCTTTGATGTCTTCAAGATTGATGGCGCCAAAGGTTGGCTCCAGCAATTGGCAGACCTTGATGATCTCGTCTGCATCGTGAGAGTTGATTTCAATGTCGAAAACGTTCACGTCGGCAAAGCGCTTGAACAAAACGGCCTTGCCCTCCATCACAGGTTTGGCCGCGAGAGCGCCGATGTCGCCGAGACCGAGCACCGCCGTGCCATTGGTGACGACTGCTACCAGATTGCCCCGGCCCGTGTATTTGAATGCATCGTGCGGGTTGCGATGGATTTCCATGCACGGTTCGGCTACGCCCGGGGTGTAGGCGAGGCTTAAGTCATGTTGTGTGAGGCATGGCTTGGTTGGATTGACTTCAATTTTTCCAGGACGTGAGCCGAAGTGGTAGTCAAGCGCTTGCTGTTTCGTAACTGGCATAGTGTTTTCTGGGGATCCTTTGGCCCCACAATCTCGAAGTAACTCCCTAACTTCCGCTGAGAATTCTCCACGCCTCGCGGCCGGTCAGAGCAACATGCTGAATGCTTTTGACGGCTTTCATGTACTGCGCACGCTCGAAGGCAGAGGGATTGGGACAGCGAATCTGGCTCATGCTGCCCTTCATCTGCTGGACCGATTCGTATTCGTGCTCCATAATCCAATCCACTACGCCACGTTCGATGGAGCGAATGTGGCTCACGCCGTTTCGCAATAATGTGGAACAGAGCATGGTGACGTCGGCGCCGACCATCAGCAGTTTTATGACGTCCTCGGGTCGGTGCACACCGCTGGTAGCGGCGAGATTGGCGCGCAGGCGGCCGTAGAGAATTCCAATCCATGTAAGAGGAAGGCGAAGCGCTTGAGGGGTACTCAGCAAAACATTCGGCTGAATTTCCAGTTCGTCAAGATTGATGTCCGGTTGATAGAACCGATTGAACAGCACCAGCGCATTCGCGCCCGCTTCGTCGAAGCGCTTGGCCATATTGGCCATGTTGCTGAAGAAGGGGCTGACCTTCACGGCGACTGGAATCGTTACCGCAGCCTTTACGGCCTTAACAATGTCGAGATATTGCTGCTCGACAGCACGCGATGTGAGTTCGGGATCGGTAGGGATGGAATAGATGTTGCACTCGAGTGCGTCCGCGCCCGCCTGCTGGATGAGCTTGGCGTACTCGATCCAGCCCCCGACGGAGGTGCAGTTGAGGCTGGCGATAATCGGGACGGATACTGCATTTTTGGCGCGACGGATGTGATTGAGATATCCCTCAGGCCCGAGGCGGAATTCATCGGGCTGAGGAAAAAAGCTTGCGGCCTCGGCAAAACTGTTGGTGCCTTCGTTGAGATGGTGCTCGAGCTCAAAGCTCTCCTGGCGCAACTGTTCCTCAAACAGCGAGTAAAGCACAATGGCGGATGCGCCAGCGTCTTCGAGGTGGCGGATGCCGTCGATCTCTTGCGAGAGCGGCGAGGCGGAAGCGACCAGCGGGGTGCGAAGGCGCAAACCCAGATAATTGGTGGTTAGATCAATCATGATTTCTCCTGCGCCTACTCGACTTTTGCCGGTGCTTTGTCAGTTTTCCGTTGCGCCAGGTATTCGTAGAGACGGAAGCGGTTATCGGCATCGTGCTGCGCATCATGCCAAAGCCGTTTCGCTTCTTCAGGCCTGCTCTTGGTGAGCATTTTGAAGCGGGTTTCCATCTGCATGAAGTCCGCGACTTTGCGGGTCGGCGTGCGGGAATCGAGGATCAGCGGATTCTCGCCTTGCGCAGCACGCTCCGGGTGATAGCGATAGAGCAGCCACTGTCCGGAATCGACGGCCGCTTTCTGATTCGACATCGCAGTGGTCATGTTGATGCCGTGAGCGATGCAATGCGAATAGGCGATGATGAGGCTGGGGCCGTTGTAAGCCTCAGCTTCGAGGAAGGCCTTCAGCGTGTGCTCGTCTTTCGCGCCCATGGCCACGCTGGCGACATAGATGTTGCCGTAGGTCATGGCGATGAGTCCCAGATCTTTCTTGGGACCGGGCTTGCCACCTGCGGCAAATTTGGCCACTGCGCCGCGCGGCGTAGATTTCGACGCCTGGCCTCCAGTGTTGGAGTAGACCTCGGTATCGAGCACCAGCACGTTGATGTTGCGGCCGCTGGCCAGTGCGTGATCGAGGCCGCCGTAGCCGATGTCATAGGCCCAGCCGTCTCCACCGACGATCCAAATACTTTTGTTGACCAGAAGGTCGGCGATGGCGAGCAGTTGTTTTGCGTCGAGAGAATTTGCTCCGTGCAATTTTTCTTTCAGCAGATCTACGCGCTGGCGCTGTTCGCAAATGTCGGCTTCGTCTTTCTGCGGAGAAGTGACAAGCGCGGTCGCGAGTTCCTCGCCGATGGTGCCAGCGACGCGACGGACCAGTTCCTGCGCGAACTCAGTCTGCTTGTCGATGGAAAGGCGAAAGCCCAGGCCGAATTCGGCGTTGTCCTCGAAGAGCGAGTTCGACCACGCGGGGCCCCGACCCGCGGCGTTTTTCGTCCACGGCGTGGTGGGCAGGTTGCCACCGTAGATTGACGAACAACCCGTAGCGTTGGCGATGATGGCGCGGTCGCCGAACAGTTGCGACATGAGCTTGAGATAAGGGGTTTCGCCGCAGCCCGCGCAGGCGCCGGAGAATTCGAAGAGCGGTTCCTGCACTTGCTGCTGGCGGATATTGGTGATTTTGATGCTGCGGCGGTCTAGCTCCGGAATCTTGAGAAAGAAGTCCCAGTTGTCGTGCTCGGGCGCGCGCAATGGAGGCTGTGGCACCATATTAATGGCTTTGAGCCGTGTCTCGGCTTTGTTTTTAACGGGGCAGACTTCCACGCAAATGCCGCATCCGGTGCAGTCTTCAGGGGCGACTTGAATGGTGTATTTGAGATCCTTCCATTCTCGATCGCGGGTCTCGGTCGACTTGAATGTTGCCGGCGCGCCGGCCAACTCTTTCGAATCGTAAACCTTGATGCGGATGACAGAGTGCGGGCAAACCATGGCGCACTTTCCGCACTGGATGCAGACCTTCTGATCCCAGGCGGGAATTTCGAGGGCCAAATTCCGCTTCTCCCATTTCGCGGTTCCGGTGGGGAAGGTGCCGTCGGCGGGGAATGCGCTGACCGGCAGTTCATCGCCGCGTCCGGCATACATCATTCCGAGGACATTACGCTCGAATTCAGGAGCGGAGGGCGAGAATGGCGGCGGCATTTCAATCGTGCTGGTAAGTTCTGCGGGAACTTTTACTTCGAACAGATGCGCCAGCGTCTCGTCCACCGCTTTCATGTTCTGCTGGACGATCTCTTCGCCCTTGCGGCTGTACGTGTCGCGAATAGATTTGCGAATCGCTTCGATGGCCTGCTGCGCCGGCAATGCTTTGGAAATGGCGAAGAAGCAGACCTGCAAGATGGTGTTCATGCGACTGCCCATCTCCGTGTCGCGCGCTACTTGGTAGGCGTCAATCACGTAAAACTTTGCATGTTTCGAAATGATCTGCTGCTGAACCGTGCGGGGAAGGCGATCCCAAACTTCGTCTGCATTGAACGGACTGTTGAGCAGAAACGTGCCGCCTTCGACCAGGGAGCTAAGCATGTCGTAGCGCTCGAGGAATATCCACTGATGGCAGGCGACGAAGTTCGCGCTCGATATTAAATAACTGGAGCGAATCGGCTGCGGACCAAAGCGCAGATGCGAAATGGTTACCGCGCCAGATTTCTTCGAGTCGTAGACGAAATAACCCTGGGCGTAGTTGTCAGTATTTTCGCCGATGATTTTAATCGAGTTCTTGTTGGCACCGACCGTCCCGTCCGCGCCTAAACCATAAAACATTGCGCGGACAACGTTGGTGGGTTCGGTGGAGAAACCGGAGTCATAGGACAAACTGGTGTGGCTGACGTCATCCTGAATGCCGACGGTGAAGTGATCCTTAGGCTGAGCTGCATTCAGATTGTCGTAGACAGCCTTGACCATGGCCGGAGTGAATTCCTTGGAAGAAAGTCCGTAGCGGCCCCCGGCGACCGCGGGAGCGGTCCTTCGCGGGCCCAGATCTGATTTGACTCCTTCATGCAGGGCATTCACGACATCGAGATAGAGCGGTTCGCCAATCGCCCCCGACTCTTTCGTGCGATCGAGGACGGCGATTTTCCGCACGGTGGCGGGCAGGGCTTGCAGAAACGCTTGCACAGGAAATGGGCGATACAGGCGGACTTTTAGCAATCCGACTTTTTCGCCTTGCGCAGTGATATGGTCGATGGTCTCGTGGGCGACTTCGGCTCCGGAGCCCATCATCACGACTAAGCGCTCGGCATCGGGAGCGCCGACGTAATCGACCAGGTGATAGGAGCGGCCGACCACCTCCGCGAACTTGTTCATTACCGACTGCACAATTTGCGGGCAGGCATCGTAGTAAGAGTTCGCACGCTCGCGCATCTGGAAAAACACATCAGGATTCTGTGCGGTGCCACGCAGGACGGGATGATCGGGCGAAAGAGCGCGCTGGCGGTGCTCGAAGACGCGGTCCATGTTGATGAGGGCGCGCATATCGTCTTCGGCGAGCATTTCGATTTTGTTGACTTCGTGCGAGGTGCGAAAGCCATCGAAGAAATGCAGGAAGGGAATCCGCGACTCGAGCGCGGCGGCATGCGCGATGAGCGCCATATCCATCGCCTCCTGCACGGAGTTCGAGCACAGTAGAGCGAAGCCGGTCATGCGGCAGGACATCACGTCAGAGTGGTCGCCGAAAATTGAAAGAGCATGGGTGGCCAAAGTGCGGGCCGAAACGTGGAAGGCTGTGGGGGTGAGTTCTCCCGCAATCTTGTTCATGTTCGGGATCATGAGCAGCAGGCCCTGGGATGCGGTGAAGGTTGTAGCCAGCGATCCGGTCTGCAGCGCGCCGTGAACGGCGCCAGCAGCGCCGCCTTCGCTCTGCATCTCTGCCACGTGGGGCACCGTGCCCCAGATATTCTGGATGCCCTGAGACGCCCACTCGTCAGCCCATTCGCCCATGTTCGAAGACGGGGTTATGGGATAAATGGCAATCACTTCATTCAGCCGATAGGCGACATAGGCCACCGCCTCGTTTGCATCCATAGTCTTAAACTTGCGTTTCATGATGAACGGCCTGCCTTTACCTGCAAATAATTGCTTGGATTTGTCGTTCTCACTCACTGACTAAGCATGGACGAGATGAGAGGTAGGCGCAGCAAGGCAAGTCACAGGGGAATGTGATGCAGATCACAGTCAGATTTCTAAGGAATCCAATTAAGTTGTGGGCAATCAATGTAGTTGTGAAGACCAGAAGAAGGGCTGAGGCAAGAAAATCGAACAAGGATGGACTGATCGCGATGTTTGATTTCGGAAAAGCAATGACGCCGAAAACGGAAGCCGATTGTGAGGGCCGTCACATCGGCATGTGCCTCGCAGCACAGCAAACCTTTTCTTGTAGACGGACACTGACGTAAGACGAGACCGGCTCAACAGGCTCGTGGACGGTTGCAATTACCCCATGTGAGATCGCTAGAGGAGGTCGGTCGATGCTCTCGCCATACGGAATGGAAATCGTAGAAAGCTGCCTTACCTGCAAGATGCGCGTCGATCGTATCTTCTGCGATCTGCCCGATGATACGCTGCAGGCCTTCGAGAAAATCAAATTTGCCACGGCGTATCCTCAAGGAGCGGTGCTATTTGTGGAAGGGCAAATGCCGCGCGGCATCTTCGTCATCTGCAAAGGAACGGTCAAGCTGTCGATCAACTCGCCGAGCAACCGAACCATGATTGTGAAGCTCGCGGAACCGGGCGAAGTGCTGGGCCTCAGCGCTACCATCTCAGGAAAACCCTATGAAGTGACGGCGGAGACGATCGATCCCTGCCAGGTTAACTTCGTGAAGCGCGACGACTTCCTCGTATTCTTGAAGGACGACGTGGATGCGTGTTTCAAAGTCGCCGAGCAGTTGGGCGAAAAATATCACAATGCCTGCAAAGAGGTGCGTTCGCTGGGGCTGTCGCACTCGGCGGCCGAAAAATTGGCTACATTGCTGCTGGAGTGGAGCTCAAAGAACGGAGAATCCGCCAAACCGGAGCCACGGCTGAAGCTCCGGCTGACCCATGAGGAAATCGCGCAGATGATTGGAACTTCGCGGGAAACCGTTACCCGGTTGTTTGCGGAGTTGAAGAAGCGGCAGATTGTTCAGACTAAGGGGTCGACGTTGCTCATCCGTAACACTCCGGCGCTGCGCGACATCGCGAATCACAATTAGCCCCTGCTGCCAGTGTGGAACGGCCACGGCGATCCCGGCAAGGCTTGAGTCGAATTTGCACGCGACTGGCGAACCATCAGGTTCGGTGATCAAAATCACAATTTTGGGTGATGTTAGTCACCGCCGCATCATTAGTCCTCTTTTATCTTTACCGCATGGGTGGGCTATTACGCCCGGGTTCCAGTGGGAAGGATAAGCACATGACCAAGTCAAACGGCGACGCGCAGCATGCAAGTCACGCGAATCAGAACAAACCACGCTTAATTTTCTGGGAACTGACCAAGGGCTGTAATCTCCGGTGCATCCATTGCCGCGCTAGTGCGACCGAGCTGAGTTCTCCGTCCGATCTTTCGACCGTTGCCGCAAAGGCGATCATTGATCAGATCGCCGAAGTATCCAGCCCAATTCTCGTGCTCAGCGGTGGGGAGCCGCTGTTCCGCTCAGACATCTATGAATTGGCTCGCTACGGCACCGACAAAGGCCTGCGCGTGGCACTGGCTACGAATGGCACGCTGGTCACCAAGCAAGTTGCCCGCAAGATTTTTGATACGGGGGTGAAGCGTGTTGCCATCAGCCTCGACGGCGCTGATGGGCAGACGCACGACGCGTTTCGCGGAATCACTGGAGCATTCGACGCCGCGATTACCGGCTTCCGCAATCTAAAGGAACTCGGCATGTCGGTGCAGATCAACACCACGATCGCTCGGCACAATGCCCATCAGTTGCCGCAAGTGCTGGACCTGGCAAAATCGATTGGAGCGGATGCGCTGCACACTTTCTTGCTGGTTCCGGTGGGCTGCGGCGTAGATATTGCCGCCGAACAGATGGTTCCCCCGGAAGAATACGAGAAGATGCTGAACTGGTTTTACGATCAATCTTTGGAAGGCGGGATCGAGTTGAAGGCGACCTGCGCGCCTCATTACTTCCGCGTGGTTCGGCAACGGCGCGCGGCGGAGCATCGCTCTGCGACAGCCGCAGCACAGGCTGCTCAGACAGCGCTTCCAGAAGTTCCGAGTTCGCCGAACAGAGG
>DATNMU010000054.1:0-4098 GCA_035602195.1 Candidatus Acidiferrum sp. | reverse complement strand
CCATTCCGGAGTTGGAGCAAGACACGGTGCGGGCGCACAGCAACTTCAATAATGCCGCGTTTACTGTGACTGGGTCTTATCCGCAATTCGCCTACATTCGCACACTCGACGTTGGCCAGGGCCGCTTTTATGACTGGGACGACATGCGCGAAGCTCGGCGCGTCGCGTTTTTGGGATCGGACGCGGCGAAGCAGTTGTTTCCCGGGCGCAATCCGGTGGGAGATAACGTTTACTTGAATGATTTTCCTTTCGTGGTCGTCGGAGTCATGGCGAAAAAGAAACAGGATTCCAGCTACGACGGCTGGGACGTGAACAAGATATTTATTCCGTTTTCGGCGATGCGGCGCGACTTCCCCGACAAGCCGCCGGGAACACCCACAACTTTTGATCAACTACTGGTGACGCCAAAATCCGTTGACCAGCACACCGCTTGCAAGCATGAGGTGCGCGTGGCTCTGGCCCGCATGCATCGCTACGATCCAGCCGACAAAGAAGCCTGCCCTATCTGGGATACCGTGCAGGAGGCGCAGGCCTTCAAGACAATGACAGACGGAATGAAATATTTTCTAGGTGCGGTTGGAATCGTGACGTTGCTGCTGGGCGGCATCGGCGTCATGAACGTAATGCTGGTCGCAGTGCGCGAACGCACTCGCGAAATTGGCGTTCGCAAAGCGATCGGCGCACCTGCTGGAACGATTTTGCGACAGTTTTTCGTGGAAGCTTTGATCATTGCTTTGCTTAGCGGCGCAATTGGCCTGGGCGTGGCATTCGGATTTTGCGCGCTGGTGAATCTGCTGCCCATGCCAGATTTCTTTGCCGGCCTGGTTCCCGACTGGACCTCAGCATTAGTCGCTACCGGACTACTGGGAACCATTGCCATTGCTGCGGCGCTTTACCCAGCGCGCAAAGCGGCGTCAATCGATCCCATCGAAGCGCTTCGGTACGAGGCCGGGGGATAAGAGCTCTTCTTACTTCGTGAACCTCGCGTTCTTAGCCTGCCCTGAGCGAAGTCGAAGGATGATTAGAGCTCTTGCCAAATGCTAATTGAAATCATTGTCGAAGCCTGGATCGCGCTGAAACGCAACGTCACGCGCAGCCTACTCACCATGCTGGGCGTGGTATGGGGCATCGCCACCGTCACTTTGCTGATCGCATACGGCAACAGCTTCCGCAGCATTCTGGTGCACGGCTTCGACGCCTTCGGCAAGAGCGTGGTGATCTGCTGGCCGCAGCAGACCAGCGAGCAACCGGGTGGCCAGCGCGCCGGCAAAAAAGTTCTAGTCGAACAGGCTGATATTGACCTGGTGAAGGCCACTGCGCCGCTGGTAAAACACATTTGCCGCGAGACTGTCAGGCGGCCAGGGATCGCTTACGGCGACCGCATGGTCGGTACCGCCCCAGTACGCGGAGTCTGTCCTGAGTATGGTGAAATGCGCAACGAGGTGCCCGCAGAAGGCCGCTGGATTGACGCAAGCGATGAACTTGAGCGGCGCCGAGTAATCTTCCTGGGCGGACGGCTGAAAGAAGAGTTGTTCAGCGGCAGGCCTGCCGTGGGCGAGACCATAACCGTAAGCGGAGTGCGCTTTACCGTGATCGGCGTGATGGCGCGCAAGATTCAGCTCAGCAACTATTTCAGCAGCGATGATGAATCGTCGTGGATCCCCTACTCTACCGCCGGAGACTTGTGGGACACGCGTTACGCCGCCGTAATGCTGTTCGAACCCATCGCGCCGCAGTTCGAGAAAAAAGCGATGGCGCAAGTTCTGGCGGCGGTGGCCACACGTCAAGGATTCTCAACCACCGATCCGAAGGCTTTTCAGATGTTCGGCCGGGATGAGTTCCGTCCCGTGATCGACGCGCTCACCATTGGATTGCAAGTGCTGCTTGCCTTCATAGGGACGTTGACCTTGGGCATCGGCGGCGTGGGCGTGATGAACATTATGCTGGTCACGGTGGACGAGCGCATCCGCGAGATTGGCCTGCGCCGGGCGCTGGGCGCAAGAAAGCGCCATATCAAATTGCAGTTCCTGGCGGAGACTTTGCTCATCATGCTGCTGGGTGGCGCGATCGGTGTGGCACTTTCTTACTTGATCGCGTGGGCAGTGGGAACGATGCCGATGATGGGTCCGCTGTTTGAGGACGATTCGGGGCAGGGCGATATTCACCTGCGTATTTCGATGATGACCGTTTTGCTCTCTACAGTGGTGTTGCTGGTAGTGGGCGCCATCAGCGGACTGGTTCCCGCGATGCGTGCGTCAAGACTTGATCCGGTAGAAGCGCTGCGCTACGAATGAAATCAAGCGTCTCTTACCCTAGTCGCTCGCGCAGCTTCGATCCTATTTATTACGAATTCATTTGACCCACGCGGGCCATTGCAGTAATTTGCTCTCCATCTCCAGACGCCAGAGGTTCACGCGTGCCAATTTCCGCCGTTGACGCAATCTCTCCCGCCATTGAGCACACCAAGCGCCAACTCTTTCAGCCGTTTCGCTTTGGCCAGTGGGTACGGCTGGCGTTTGTGGGACTGCTGGCTGGCGAGCTCAGTTCCGGAGGCTGCAACTTCCACTACAAAGTTCCGAGGCAGCCCCAGACGCAGCACTTTGCGGCATCCGGCTTTGCGGGAGCCGATCCTGTCTTATTCGGCAGCTTGATTGCACTTGCCGTGGCCGCTGCGTTGGTCTTGGGAATCGTGCTGATGTACGTGAGCAGTGTGATGCGTTTCATTTTGTTCGACAGTATCCTGGCAAAAGAATGTCACATCGGCCGGAGTTGGACCGCGCGGCAGGAGCCCGGTTGGCGTTATTTTCTTTGGAAGCTGCTTTATACGCTCGTAATGCTGGGTACGCTCACCGTCTTGATCGGAATTCCGGCGGGGATTGCCTTCTCTCTGGGATGGTTCAACCAGCCCAGGCAGCATCTCATGGAACTGGTCCTCGCCGGCATTGCGTTGTTCTTCGTCATCGCAATTGTGATGACCGCTTTGGCCGTAATTTATGTGCTGACCAAAGATTTCGTCGTTCCCCAGATGGCCCTGGAAAATATCGGCGCAATAGAAGGCTGGCAGCGGCTTTGGGAAATGATCAACGCCGAAAAGGGCAGCTACGCCGGCTACGTGGGAATGAAGATATTGCTGGCGATTGGCGCGGCCATCGTGCTTGGTATTATCGGGTTCGTCCTTGCACTGATCATTTTGATTCCAGTCGCAGGAGTGGTCATCGCTGCCGTGCTGGCCGCAAAATCGGCAGGCGTAGGCTGGACAGTCTATACGATCACGCTCGCGGTGGTGGCGGGCAGTGGATTGCTGGCTGTGTTTCTTTTCATGAACGCCATGATTTCTGTGCCTGCAATTGTGTTTTTCCCGGCGTATTCCATTTACTTTTTTGCGGGTCGTTACCCCGCGCTGAGCGCAATTCTCTATCCGGCACCGGCGCCTCCAATTCCAGCAGTCACATCGCCCCACATAGGTGAGCCTCCACCGCTGCCTCCGTCGCCGGAGCCGATCGGCTAGCATGGCGCAAGTTTATGGCTTAGGATTTTGCTTCGGTTCGTGTGGCCAGGAAAACCGGCCGATCACTGGCAAACGCCTTCAACTTCCTTATAAGGTTTCTCCGCGTGCTCCGGATTTTTGATCTGCTTCACCTGCATCCACTGATCGAGAAGCGTACCCGCATCGTGCAGTCCCACATCCGGATCGCCCATATACGCGGGATCGCTCTCAGCCTCCTCCAGCGTCACCAGCTTGAATCCCTTTTTCTTCAGCAAATCCAGCGCGTCCGGCAAAATCGTACTGCTGAACGCTCCCAGGTGCATCAGCAGAACGTGATTGATGTCGTGCCCGTAAATCAATTTTGCCTGTTCGCGTCCTAAATCAAGAAATTCCGAAGCGGTATTCAAGTAGCTCGAGCGCAACCACGCAATCGCCTGCGTGTCATGCTTCGCAACGCAGCGGGCGTACGCCGTGTTCCACAAGTAATCCTCCCAATCGAGAGAAACCTGTGCGATTTTGTACCCGCGCGCCTGCAAGTAGGCGCGCACAGCGCGGCGCTTCTCCACGGTGTCTCCCTCATGCAGATAGGGATAGCGCAACCAATGCCAGTT
>DATNMU010000053.1:0-3952 GCA_035602195.1 Candidatus Acidiferrum sp. | reverse complement strand
GCTATCTTCGTCGGGAGCTGTCGGCAGCGCACAGAACTCCTCGACGTTCCCTACGACATCTTTGTCGCGAAAAACGCTACGCAGAGTAGACTCGCCGGCATTCAAGGCCAGGGTCGCGCGATCACCATCCATCATCGGCGTGACAGTGGGGTCCAGAGTACATTCCACGCCCAGTTCATCGGCCAGAGCCCGAACTCCCTGATAATCGCGCGCATTTTCAGTCATCAATACATTAGCAATAATGACTTTGAGGCCCTGCGATTTCATAAAGCGGATGGCATTGATCGATCGCCGCAGCGAGCCCGGGAGCTTCGTTATTGCGTCGTGCACCTCGGAGCGGCACGAATAGATGCTCACCTGCACTGATTCCACGTCCAAATCGCGCAGCCGCGCTGCCTGCGCCTCACGAATCATTACCGCGTTGGTTTTCAGCTTGATAACAAACGTAAGAGAGCGGGCGCATTCCAAAATATCGAATAAATCCTTACGCAGGAAAATCTCGCCGCCGCTCAAAGTGAGAATAAAAACACCAGCCTCGGCCATCTCCTGGAGCAAGTATTTAATTTCGGCGGTGGTCATCTCGCCGTGGTCGTGGTGATCGAGATAGCAGTGAATGCACTGCTCGTTGCATCGGTAGGTGAGGTCGAGTTGTACGCTCAGAGGAACACTTAACTGCAGGGCGCGGTCGCCGACTTCCTGCAGCAGCGAACTCATCGAGTCTCCTGCAGAGCCAAACCGGCATTGGTGATTGGTTCGTCGGAGAGCAGCAGAATGCCATGTCTGGCCAAGTCCTCAGCGAGAGCTTCGGCATCGCGCATCGCATCTTCAAACTCCACTTGGAATTCGGTACAGATGCGGCGCTCGACGAGTTCATCAAGTGGCGTGGCGCCATCGGCGGCTTGCCAGAGAATGGTAGCCGTCGGATTCAAGGTGAATAGCGTTGACCCATGGGCCGCCATGATCAGCATTTCTTCGCCCAACTTGCGGGCTGCAATTCGTCGGCTCCGTGCGATATAGAGCTTTTTACTCATTGGATCATCTCCCACACGCGCGCATCCGGCATGAAAGTAAGTTTGTAAACCGGCACGCGGCCGACAAAGTCGCATCCCGCCCGAAACATCGAGTGCACCAACTCCGGATCTTCGGCAAAGAAAAGGATGTTCGCCAGCAACCCGCGTCCGGCCTCGGCGATGGCCAACCGTTCGATTCGATTCTCGGGTCCCTGATGCAAGAGATAAAGCGCGGCCACGGGCGCCGAAGTATTCTCACCGGCCTGCACCAGTTCACCAGTGAAGGGCGTGCCGAACGCTACGTAAGCATCGTCCCGCTGGCGAATGTAGGACATCTCGTCGGTGAGGAGAGTGACATCAGGGGGCGCAAGGCGTGAAATCGTCGTCTTCCCGGCCCCCGATTCGCCGGCGAACAGAAACGCCTTTCCATTACGAACCGCGCTGGCGGAATGCAACAGGAATCCGCCCAGCTTGGCGAGCACGAGAGTGTGCACGATGCGGAGAAAAGCGTCGATAGAATAAGGATTCGCACTCTGTTGGATACTTCCGCGACGTGCGGCCGGATCCCATTCCGCCCTAAAATCTTCACGCTCCATGAACCATCGGCCAGCTCGGTGAGTGACACTCACCTCCGGCAATGGAGTACTAAAGGGCGGTATTCCCAGTTCTACGTCGAAATCAAATTCAGCCTGCGGGTCCCCGCCGAGGAATCCGGCATAACGGCGCTGTAGTATCGCGAGAAAATCGCTGTCGGCGGTATGCACCCTGATGGATACACCGCCGATTGCAATCACTACGCTGTAACGATCGACTGGCGCGGCTAACCCCGGCATAGAAGAACCGATTCCTCTCGATTTCGCCGCATACGGTGCAGGTAGACTACAACGCACGCGGCGAAAAACGAATGCCGAACGATCTTTGCAATCAACTTTTCGATCACGTTCAATTTCACAGGCACCGCGACGACTTTTCCATCGCGAATCACGGAAGTCACGCGGCCCAACAACTCTGCCTCAGTTACCGGAAGATCGGGGGCAGGCATAGCGTCGCCGCGAGTGATCCAACGCGCATCGCCGGAGTCATTTGTGCGGGAAACAACCCGATGGGCACAGAGTTTGCCGGCTCGTCCAACCAGCGCAATGTCCCCCACTCGCACTTGATCCGCGGGAACAGTTTCGACCAGTAGCAGGTCTCCGGGCCAAAGTGCTGGAAGCATGCTCCAGCCAGTGGCCCCAAAACGAACTCCGCCGAAGGAGCGGAGGATCTCGCTCGCCAAGTCGCACTTGAGAGCGTCTCCGGGATCGACAATTACGTTTTCCGCCACACTCATGATTTCTTGTTCATGTGACACATGCTTCCGATGCCGCCCGTGACCTTGCCGCAAGTAAGAGCAGAGGTCACAAAGACCTGCTCGTAACGAAAACCAGGCTTTTCGTAAGTTTTCTTCTCGTTGGCAGGGAGCGGTTGGTCGCCAGACGAATGACTCGTATCCATAATGGTCGTATCCTCCCCTACTTACTCGCCGTTTGTCACTATTTTTAATTTTTGCCTGATGCTCGAGGAAAGGACCACGCCCCAATATCAATGCGTTGCCCGCAAAGCCCCGTTCGTCGACGCTCAGGTTCTTGCTGGCCGGATTGTGAATCATCATACACCCGCATATTTCAATACCACCCCATAAATCGGGAGTCGAAAGGAGTTTTCCACAGACTTTTCCACTCTAATCTCATTCCGGAACAAGCGCCCGGCAGATCAGGGAGGTCGGATCATCACGCCGGAAGCGTCGACGTAGGAATCTGTTGCGCGCGAGCGCGAAGTTCCTCGAAAAGAATTGTGCTCAGGTAGCGTTCTCCAAATGACGGCAGAACTACTACGATCAACTTTCCCTTATTTTCTGGACGCCGCGCTACTTGTAACGCAGCGACGACGGCAGCGCCGGAAGAAATCCCTACAAAAAGACCTTCTTCAAGCGGCAGGCGGCGCGCCATACGAACCGCGTCATCATTCGTAACTGTGATGACCTCATCGATATAGTCGCGACGAAGAATACTAGGAACGAAGCCGGCGCCGATCCCCTGGATTTTGTGCGGAGCAGGGTTCCCCCCGGAGAGCACGGCGCTGTCCGCCGGTTCGACAGCAACGGCCTTGAACGAAGGCTTTTTGGGCTTGATGTATTCGCAAACTCCGGTAATGGTACCGCCCGTTCCAACGCCCGAGATCAGGAAGTCCACGCGCCCGTCGGTATCGTTCCAAATTTCGGGGCCGGTGGTCTCGAAATGAATTTTAGGATTGGCTGGATTATCGAATTGCTGCAGCATGTAGCTGTTCGGAGTGTTTGCCAGCAGCTCTTGAGCCTTCGCTATAGCGCCTTTCATTCCATTGGGACCGGGGGTGAGCACGATCTCCGCACCGAAAGCCAGCAGCAGCACGCGCCGCTCCATACTCATGGTTTCCGGCATCGTCAGAATCAGCTTGTAGCCTTTGACCGCCGCTACAAAGGCAAGGCCAATGCCGGTATTGCCGCTGGTGGGCTCAATCAGCACGGTCTTGCCCGGCTTGATTTTTCCCGCACGCTCGGCTTCGCCAATCATGCTGACGCCAATACGATCTTTCACACTGCCCAGAGGATTCTGGCTCTCCAGCTTGCCAACTACCTCGGCCACGCAACCTTCTGTGACCTTGTTCAACCGCACCAGCGGAGTGTGCCCGATCAGTTCTGTGACATCTTTAGCGATCTTCATAATTGATCTCCACGAAGCAGTCTGCTCAAACGGGAAATGATTCTAAATGATTCGATTCTCGGACGATGGCGAAAGTCACGGGATCACTGCCGAATTCCTGCAATCGCATCCGGCTCTATTGGTGCGTGAAGAAATGGCGGAAGCGAGTGGGGGTCGAACCCACCGGCGACGGGGTGACCCGCCGCCCGCCGGTTTTGAAGA
>DATNMU010000052.1:0-13655 GCA_035602195.1 Candidatus Acidiferrum sp. | reverse complement strand
TCGAAGTTCGGCGGCTTGACTAGGAAGCCTTGGACTTTGTCGTTGTGAGCGCCGGTGAACCAGAAGGATTCAAGCGGGGACATGGCGACTTGGGAGAGGACGGCGTCGTTGAGGTGGCTAAGCTGCTCTCCATCGGGAAGTCCACAAGTGCGGGTAAATCCTAGACATACGAACCGGCGTATCTGGTTCGGAGACCTAATGGACATTCGCGTGGAGAGCATGATCTTACCGTCTCCAGTCACAGCTAGATCATCGTTGAAGCCGCGAACAATCTCTCGCACTGTGGGAGCATCCTGCTTTGTAATATCAAGAGCGTAGATCGGCGACTCGCCTTTGTCCTCAGACGAAAAGAAAATGCTCTTCGAATCCGGTGACCATACGAACGTACCAACCCACGAATCGAGCTTCTCAGTTAGATTTTTCTTCTCCCCCGCCTTGCGGTCGTACAGCATCAACTCGAAGCGGTCGCTCTCGTATCCCGGACGCTGCTGAGCGCGGTAGGCGATGTAGCGGCCATCGGGCGAATAGAGCGGCGTCGAGTCGCTGGCGGGATTGTCGGCGGTGATGTCCTTGGCCGGAATCGGATAAGCGCGATTGCCAGAGATGAATCCGCCATCGACCGGAACGATCCAGAGATCGTTGTTGGTAGAAGCGGCCTCGTTCGTGTCGTGATTCGAGGTGTAGCAAATCTCCTGCCCGTCGGGCGAGAAGGCATAGTCATCCTGCCCGCCGAGCGAGAACACGGGCGCGTCGTAGTCGCCGGGAGTGAGATCGCGCGGCACACTCATGTGGGGGCAGCCGCCCTCGGCTGTCCGGTCGAGCGAAGCTCGACTGTTGCCGGCACAGTCGTCCATGCCAGCCACAAAAATGTGGCTGCGCTTGCCTTCTTTGTAGGCATTCCAATGGCGGTAGAGCAGTCGGTCGAAGATCATTGCCTTCACCTTTGACTTCTCATGCTCTTCTAGTTTTTTCGCGTTGCACGCCGCTTCCTCGGCGGGAGGGCCATCGCACTCGGGATAGACGTCGGAGGTGAACAGAATATTCTTGCCGTCAGGAGACCAAAGCTCACCGCTGGCCTCCGTCGCGATCGAAGTCAATTTGTGTGTCCCCGTGACGGCGCCCGTAGCACCATCGAGTTGCGCAATCCAAACCTGCGATCCGCCTTCCTTTGTCGAGATAAACGCAAACCGCTTGCCGTCCGGCGACCAGCGCGGGCGGTCGCCGTCCTGATCGGCGATTAGTATTCGCTCGGCCTGGGCGGACGAGGCGTCCGCCCCTCCACCAGCCGTGGGCACGATCCAGATGTGCGGCGTCTTGGAATTGGCCTCGAGATTCACATCGACCACGCTGAAGATTACCCACTTGCCGTCGGGCGAGACTTCCGGCTCGCTCACGCGCTTGAGCTTCATCATGTCTTCGAACGTGAATGGATGCTTGGCCTGGGAGAACGCAGTAAGTGCGAAGCTGACTAGAGCGGCAAAGGTAAGCAAGCAACGGCGCATGGGCGCTCCTCGAAAAGACTCCGTAGAGACGTAGCTTGCCACGTCTCCCGCCAGCGGCACCGGCGCTGTCAGCAAGACGTCGCAAGCAACGTCTCTACGGCAAATGGATGAGTTTAGCAGGTTTGGCCGCGCCGCTGGCGCTACCGTTCGGCCCAGGGATTCACCAGTCGCACGCCGCAGCCTTCAAAATCGGCGGTGTTGCGAGTGGCCAAGGTAGCGTCGCGGCAATACGCGATGGCGACGATCTGCGCGTCGAGAGTCGCAATCGGACGGCCTTGAACGCGGCGGCTGGCTGCAATCCCTGCAAAAGCGCGTGCGGCGTCTTCATCAAAAGGCAAGATGCGGCCCACGAGGACTTTGCCGAACATCAGTTCAGCCCCCGCAACGAGGGCAGCGCGGCGTCTTCCTTGCGGCAATAGTTCGATACCATACAAAATCTCGGCTTCGGTGATAGTCGTGATGAACAACGTGCCGGACGGCTGTTGTGATAACCAGGCCGTCACGCTGGCGGAGGGCGACGGCTGCATCGGCTCGGAGACGACGTTGGTGTCCAGGATTGTGATCCCGGAAATCATTTGAAGTTGATCTCGCGAATCTTGCCGCGCCGCGGAGGGATTTTCAAGTCAACCCCGCCCAAAGGAGCAAAGATACGACGGATAGCTTCTCCAAGATTTTCCGGTTCGCTGTCTGCGCGGGCGAGTCCGGTTTCCAGCAGCTGGCGGGCCTCCTGTTCCATGGAGCGTCCATTGCGGGCGGCGCGGATGCGCAGGCGCCGCTTCGTGTTTTCGGGAAGCTTTCGGATCGTTATGCTGGCCATGCCATCAATGATAGCACTGATGGCAATGATTGCATAAGAGGCGATTTTCGGGCTTCGGCTTTGAGGCCTTGAACTCCAGCGACGACACCACACCTGCGAAAGGATTACTGCTCTCCGGTTGCGATTCGGACAAGTTGCTTGGAAACTGGGACCCCGAAGCGGCGTTTTTCTAACGGCAACCCCTCGAACGAAACGGCATCCAAGTATGCGGCAGAACTGCAGCGCCCTACCCTGGCCTCACTGAGCGGAGAGGGGTCGGGGGAGGGTCGCCGCGGTTGGCCAGTCATCGGGAACGCTCCCGGCAGCGATGGCTTGGGGGAACGCACTCGATTGCCCGCTTATCCGATAAAATAGAATTATGAAACCGTTGTTCCGCTCCGTCCTGTCCGTGCTGATCCTAGGTGTCTGCGCTCTCGCTGTTTTGCCTGTGATGTCGCAGGAAGGTCCCCTCGACAACGCCCTTCCCACAGGAGTCACGCCCGAGGAAATCATTAAGCACTTTGCCGCGCAGGAAAAATTATTCAAAGAAGCTCGCGAACAATACACCTACCGCCAGGACATCAAGGTGCAGACCCGCGATGGCGATACGGTAACTGGGGAGTATCACGAAGTCTTCGACGTGCTGTACGACGATAAAGGCCACCGCATGGAGAACGTAGTTTTTGCGCCGCAATCATCTCTGGAGCAGGGCGGCTTGTCGCTCGACCAGGGCGACGTGCAGGACTTCCGCAACCGCCTGCCTTTCGTGCTTACCAGCGAAGAGGTTCCGGAATACAACATCCTCTATGTCGGCCAGCAGAATGAAGATCAGCTGCACTGCTACGTTTTTGACATTGCTCCGAAACAAATTGTGGGCAAGAAGCGCTACTTCCAGGGCCGCATCTGGGTGGACGATCACGATTTCCAGATCGTGAAGACCTATGGACAAGCGGTTCCGGAAATCCGCGACTCGAAAAAGAAGGGTAAGGAGGAACACCTTTATCCGAAGTTCACCACCTGGCGGCAGCAGGTCGACAACCGGTACTGGTTTCCAACCTACACTCGCGCCGACGATACCCTGCACTTCAACACGGGCGACATTCACATTCGCGAGATTGTGAAGTACGAGGACTACAAGCGCTTCGGTTCTAACGTGAGAATTCTGTATCAGGGAAAAGAAGTTCCCAAGGGGGATCAGAAGGATCAGAAGCAGAATCCGGATCAGAACAAGCCTGAGGTGCCGCAAAATCCGCCGTCGCCGCAGAAGTGAGCTGACAGGTTTCAGCTACCAACCGGAACACCAAGTTCCCTCGCTATGCTCGGGATGACAGAGGCACGTGGTTGGTGCTGTTTGGCTGAGAGCTGACAGCTCAGTAGAACAAATACTTCCTCCACTTATCATCCGACCGTCCCATCAGCCGCATGATGTGGCGGCTGGTGTGCAGATTGAAGGCGCGCGGCTCACGCATCAGTTTCATGCCGGCTTCGAGCGGGAACTGGTTGCCCTTGCGGCGATTGCAGCCGTGGCAGCAGGCCACAAGATTTTCCCACGTGGAGGAGCCGCCGCGGGAGCGAGGAATGACGTGGTCGAGCGTCAACTCGCCTGACGGCAAAACCGTCGCACAATACTGACAAGTGTTGCGGTCGCGCAGCAGGATGTTCTTGCGCGACAAGGCGCGGCTCTGATGCGGGATGCGGCGGTACTCCAGCAGGCGGATTACCGAGGGCACACGCATGGCAATCCGCGCGGCGTGCAGAAAGTGTCCATTTTCTTCTTCAGTCATCGCCACGCCTTTGAGCACCAAAACCAAAGCCCGGCGCGCCGCGCAAACATTGATAGGCTCATAGGACGCATTCAGCACCAGAACGGGAGCGTGCAGCGTATTTCCGTTGCTGTCACGATGCATGGCCGCCGCGGCAAAGAGCCCGGCGGCGTGCCTGCCTGTTGGTCCTGCCTCGGGTTCCATCCTGGCTGACATGCTGTGCTCGTCTCCTATATCCCTCTATCGTCGCTTCTGCGCTTTTCTCTATATCCGACTATTTAGATGCCATCCCGGGATGGCGCGCCTGGGCTAACCACCAGCCACGCGAGCCAACGGAACCTGCTGCGCATCCGAAAACACTTCCCTGCGCCCGTAATCAGGCTGAATCTGAACCTCGTGGGCGGAAACTTTCAGAGTTCTGGCGACGGTCGCAAACCCATACCTTGGTCGCCCCGGCGCGGCGTAATACCCGCGCACACTCCGAAACCGTGGCACCGGTGGTGTAGACGTCATCGACCACAAGCACCTCGCGGCCCTTTACAGCTTCGGGTTGCGCAACCCGGAAGGCTCCTCGCAAGTTCTCGCGCCGCTGGTGGCTGGTAAGGCCGATTTGCGAGATCGTCTCTCTCTTCTTCTCAAGAACTCCGGAGCACAAGTGCAGCCGGGTCGAATCGGCGTCTTTCAACTTAAGGGCCGCTCGGGCCATAAGCTCGGCTTGATTGAAGCCGCGCTCTCGGCGTTTACTGCCGTGCAAGGGCACGGGAATTACTGCAACCGGAAACGCGGGGAAACCCGATTCCAGGGTGGTTATCGCCTCAGCCAGCATGCGTCCAAGAACGTTGGCCGCCGGGCGCATGCCGCCATACTTGAGAAGATGGATCAACTCCCGCAATCCGCATTCATAACTGCCATAAGCTGCGGCACGCGCGAACACGGGTTCGACGCGACGGCACAGACCGCAACGAAAATCACCCTCAGCGTCGGCGAATGCATACGTGGAGAAAAGCCGCTCGCCGCAAACCGTGCAGACTCCGCCAGAGACCGGTTGGATCGCATCCAGACATTCCTGGCAAACGGGAAGGCGAGAAATTTTTGCTAAGGGGATACCGCAGATACGGCAATCGGAAGGAAATAAAACTGCGAAAAGGCCCTCGGCCATCTGCGCCGCCCAGCCTCGAACGCGACGCGCCCGGTCGATGCGGGAAACAACAGAAAGGCTCGCCACTGCAGCTTTGGCTTGGCTAGCCCGAATTCTGTCCTCGCTACTGCTGAAGACGGCCTCCGTAGGCCCGCAGAAAAACTTTTGGCGGGCGATTCGTAGTTGCCTGCTTGCCTAGAAGTATAACGGCGGCCCGGTCCGCTAGGCAACGTTACGCTTGGGCCCGGTTGCCGAGATCGACATCTTTTTTACCGTTTCCGGAAGCCGCTCCTTCACTGGCATGAACACGAAACGATAATCGCGCCGAAAACATTCCCCGCAGCGGACCGGTTGCAGCAAAAGAATCGGGATAAGATAACGTTCAGAAAACGTCCGGCGACGCGAACGAAATCCCAGATCGCTGCCGCAATCGTCACAGTGAAATTCAAGATATTTCTGATACCAGGGTTGGTCTGAAGAATTTCCCGACACATTTCACCTCCGGCGGAGAACTTCGAAGGCCCCACAGGTCCACTTGCGACCATTCTACTCCCGCGATGCACGTAAACAAACCCATTGGTCCGCTCCGACGGCCCAGCGACAGGAAGATGTGCCGGTCGCACCCTACTTGTAATCAAGGCGCTCCGCGTGCTAACGTGCCGCCGTTTGTGGTTTGAATAAGATACGCTACTCAATTGCTTCCATTTGACTCCCATCGCGAGGGTTCCAACTTATGAGCGGTCCAGTCGCCGAACCAGGAACTGGTGTCAAAAAGCACGTTCCCTTTGTCCCCGAAGGAATGGAGATGAAGGAATTCACTCTGCGCGCCGTTCTGCTGGGACTGCTTATGACCGTCGTCCTGGGAGCAGCCAACGCATACCTCGGACTGCGCGCCGGTATCACGATCGCCGCCACGTATCCAGCCGCGGTGATCGCAATGGCGGCGATGCGAGCCTGGAAAGGATCGCTGCTCGAAGAAAATATCGCTCGCACTGCGGGGTCGATTGGCGAATCCGTCGCAGCCGGCGCGATCTTCACACTGCCCGCGTTTTTGCTGGCCAAGGCGTGGCCTTCTTTTCGTTTCGCCGATGCTTATTGGAAATCCACCGCGCTGATCATGGTGGGCAGCATTCTGGGAGTTCTGTTCATTTCTTTGGTGCGGCGTGGCATGGTCGAAGATCCAGAGCTACCGTTTCCGGAATCGCTGGCCGCATCGGAGATTCACAAAGCGGGACAACGAGGCGCGCAAGCGGCGAAATATCTTTTCTGGAACATCGGAATTGGCGGCGTGATTTACATTCTCGGCAAGTTCGGGCTGTTCGCCGCCGACACTGACCTTCACGTCGGTGTTGGCACTCTGGGACACAGTCAGGTTCGGCTCGGGTCGAGCGGAAGCACGCACGTCCTACCTACGGGCGGGACCAGCGTCTTCGCGGCAGCGAGTGTAAGTCCAGCTTATTTAGGCGTGGGATACATCATCGGCGTGAAGCTGGCGTCGATTCAGTTTGCGGGCAGCGTGCTGGCCTGGGGGCTGATGGTTCCGCTGATGATCTTTTTTCTTGGGCCGCAGTTGAAGGCCTATATTCCGGTCGACACTCCAGACAATTGGGCGAACATGGCAGATGCGGTCTGGAGATACATCGTTCGGCCGATTGCCGTCGGCGGAATGCTGGTGGGCGCAGCCTACACGTTATTCAAAATGCGCGCCAGCCTCACGGCGGGAATCGGCAAGGCGTTCGCAGACCTGCGCCAGACGGCCGAGCAACAATCCAAGCTGGCGCGCACTGAGCGCTACATGAGTTCGAAAACGGTTTTCGGTTTGATCGCGGTAATGTTTGTCTTAATGTGTTTGCTCTACATCAGAATCTCGGGCTTGGTGTGGCCTGCGATCTTAGCGGCAGTGGTAATGATTCTGGTGGGATTTTTCTTTGCCACCGTCTCGGGCAATCTGGTGGGATTCATCGGCTCATCCAATAACCCGATCTCCGGATTGACGCTGTCTACTCTTCTAATTGCCGCGCTTCTGATGGTGGCGCTGGGCGTCTCCGGCACTTCAGGGGTTGCAGCCGTTCTCGGCGTCGCGGCGGTGGTTTGCGTTTCGTCTGCGGTGGCCGGCGAACTATTGCAGGACTTCAAAGTCGGGTATATTTTAGGCGGAACTCCGCAGAAAATTCAGGCCGCAGAATTAATCGCGGTCGTGGTGGCGAGTCTGGTGATGTATTTTCCCTTGATGCTGCTGCACGAAGGCAGCATCAAAGCCGGCGGAGTGGGGTTTGGCGGAGCCGAACTTCCGGCTCCTCAGGCCGGCCTGATGGCGACACTGGCCCTGGGAATTGTTGGCCACGATATGCCTTGGCCGCTGGTGGTGGTGGGAATATTTTTTGGCATTGCGCTGATTATGATGCAAGTGAAGAGCCCCATGCTGGTTGCTGTCGGGATGTACTTGCCGTTCGGAACCACATTCGCGATCTTTGTGGGCGGGGTGTTTCGCTCCATCTGTGATTGGGTTGCCGAACGACGTGGATTCAACAGCGCCCAGAAGGCGAGAGTCGAAAATGCCGGGGTGCTGGTCGCTTCCGGACTCATTGCCGGAGAAGCCTTGCTGGGCCTGGTTTGGGCGGGATTGCAATTTGTTCCATCCTGGGGCGCACCAAATCATCCACCGCAAATCTTTTCCGATCCGTCGTACCTGGTAGGAGGGATGATCGTGTTAGCTGGTTTGGCAGCCCTGATGATCTTCGTTCCCGTAACGGCTGCCGGTGATCCCAACGAACCGGCGCCACCGACGGCGATGATGTAGATTGATTAACCACGAAGGCACGAAGTTGCATGAAGGGATGCACAACTCCCTTGGTAAGACTTAGTGCCCTTCGTGGTTTAGTGTTTTTATGTCGATCTCCGAAAATCTTGCAGCGATCTCCGAGCGCATCAACCAGGCAGCGCGTCGTGCGGGACGTCGGCCGGAGGAGGTTGTTCTAATGGCCGTCAGCAAGACTCAGCCGGGTGAGCGCATCCGCGAAGCCTATTCTTCAGGCCAGCGCCTGTTCGGAGAGAATAGAGTTCAGGAATTTTCCGGCAAAGCCGATGAGCTTCAGGATTTGAAAGATGCCGAGTGGCATATGATCGGACACCTTCAAACCAATAAAGCCGCAAAGGCTGCGGAGTTATTTCAGGCCGTCGACGCGCTCGATTCAGTGAAACTCGCAGAGAAGATTGACGCGGCGGCCCGTGCGCGCGGGAAAAAGCTGGACGTGCTCATCGAAATTAATGTCGGTGGCGAAGCAGCAAAGAACGGCGTCGCGCCGAATTCCCCTGCGCTCGAAGAGTTACTAAATGCCGCCCCGCGCTTCGAAGCACTTGACTTCCGCGGACTGATGACCGTACCCCCATTCACCGACGATCCTCAAGGGGCACGCGCCTATTTCCGCAGGCTTCGCGAGTTGCGCGATGCCATTGCTGCGCGCAAGCTGCCGTCCCTGGCTATGGACGGGCTTTCCATGGGAATGTCCCACGATTTCGAAGTTGCGATTGAAGAAGGATCGACGTGCGTGCGCGTCGGCACGGCGATATTCGGAGAGCGGCTCAAGCCTTAGCCATGCATGGCTTCAGGATCATGATTCCGATTCATGAATCAGCGGGGGGAATCAGCTTAGCGGTTAAAGTCCATCCCCGCGCAAGGAGAAACGCCGTTACCGGCATACTGGGCGATGCGCTCAAGCTTTCGCTCACTGCGCCCCCGACCGAGGGCAATGCCAACCAGGCATGCATCGAATTTCTTGCGAAATTTTGAAGGTACCGCGATCTTCCGTTACCATTACCTCCGGTCAAAGCAATCGCAGAAAAGTGATTCGTGTTGCCGGGCTTTCGGCCGAAGAAGTCAGGAAGCGTATCAGGATATAAAGAGCGAGGGTAATCTCGGCCGTCGCAGACGCAGAACCGGCAAGACGCGGGCGAGGGCGCCCGCGCCACACGATCCTATGAGGGAGCACGCTTGAGCTTTTCCGAACGCTTGCAGGAAATTCGCACCGGATTCGAACGCCCATTCTGGATTGCCAATCTCAGCGAAATTTTCGAACGACTTTCCTACTACGGCGCATTTGCGTCATTAGCGCTGTATCTGCAAGAGAAGCTGAATTTTTCAACTGAGCAAACCGGAACGCTCACGGGAATCTTCGGAGGCATGGTTTGGTTTCTCGCGATTTTTGGCGGGGCTGCCGCCGACCGGCTTGGTTTCCGGCGCGCGCTCTCAATTGCATATCTCATCCTGTCGGCCGCCTATTTTCTAATCGGTTCCATCGGGGCGTCCTGGCTGGCGCCGGTGCGCAACGCGGTGCCTCTTAGTTTATTTGTCGGATTCATTCTGATTCTGCCCGCGCTCGGTATTTCGCTCGTCAAACCTTGCGTGGTTGGCACGACTGCACGAGCTTCGAAAGAGAACGTTCGCTCAATCGGATACTCGATTTACTACACGATGGTCAACATCGGAGGAGCGGCCGGGCCCTACTTCGCGTCGTGGGCTCATCGCCACCTGGGAGTCGAGGGCGTCTATCGCATTGCGGCCCTTAGCGTATTGGCGATGTTCTTTGTAGTTTTGTTTTTCTTCCGGGAACCGCGCAAAGCCGGGGATGCGCCTCCGCCTTCGATCGCCACCGTCGCTCGCAATTTCTGCGTGGTCGTCGGCAACTATCGACTTGTGCTGCCGGTGTTACTGATTGCGCTGCTGCTTCGCATCGCTCTGTCGATCTATCCGCAGGTTTTCGTACCGTGGTGGGTTTGGGCTGGAATGCTGATTCTTGCTCTTGCAGGGATCAGCCGGTTCATGTGGTTTCTCGTGATCTTCACCGGCTATTGGATCGTCTTCTGGCAGCAATACATCAACCTGCCCGGCTACATTCACGGCTACATCAATTCAGGCGCGGACGTCGAGATTATTCTGATTACCGACGGTTTGACGGTGATCTGCCTCACGCTGGCGGTAAATTTTCTTACCCGGAAAATTCCCGCGTTTCAGGCTGTGATTCTGGGCACGCTGATCACATCAGTCTCATGGTTGATTCTCGCCTTTCGCCCGACGATTGGGGGGGTAATCGTTTCTCTTTTTGTTCTCGCTCTGGGCGAGATCATTCAGCAACCGCGCTACTACGAATACATCGCCCTGCTTGCGCCTCCGGGACAGCAGGGCACCTACATGGGCTTTGCGTTTTTGCCAATCGGAATCGGCTCGCTGATCGGCGGATGGTTCGGAGGGAAGCTACTTCATCACTTCGGAGAGGTAATGCACCAGCCAGGACGCATCTGGTGGGCTGTGACCGCCGTCGGCGTGGTTACGACAGCGATGCTGTGGATGTATGACCGATACTTCAGAGTTCCAGCAAACTAGCGCGGCGGCGATTCGCTCAAATCCCATCCATTGTTTACAATAGACGTTTGCCCATGGACTTATCTGCGATCCAGTCAGCGCTGCGAGAGCGCAACATCGACGCCTGGCTGTTTTACGACCATCATCATCGCGATCCCATTGCCTACCGTGTGCTTGGCCTGCCCGCAGGACTGATGGTGACGCGGCGGTGGTTCTACCTGATACCGGCGCAGGGCGAGCCGGTAAAGTTAGTGCACAAAATAGAAGCTGGTCATCTCGATTCCCTTTCCGGCAGCAAGCGGCAATACTCTGGCTGGCAGGAATTGTTCGACGCCTTGAAGTCGATGCTTGCATCTTACCGCGACATCGCCATGCAGTATTCGCCGAACAATATTGTTTTCACGATTTCACTGGTCGATGCCGGAACTGTCGAGTTGCTGCGCGGTTTGGGTAAAAATGTTGTGAGTTCCGCCGATCTGGTCGCACAATTCGAAGCTACGTGGAGCGAAGAACAAATCAAAACCCACTTCGCCGCGCGCGATGCTATCGATGCGATTACTGCGGGGGCTTTCAAGGAAATTGGCCGACGAGTGCGCAATGGTGGAACGACAGAGCACGAGATCCAACAGTGGTTCAAGGAAGCGTTTCGCCGCGAGAATTTGCTTACTGACGATCCGCCGATCGTGGCTGTGAACGCCAACGCCAGCAATCCGCACTACGAACCACGCGCCGATCATCCGGTGCCCATTCGCGAGGGCGATCTGGTGTTGCTGGATGTCTGGGGCAAGAAAGATACGCCGGGTGCGGTCTACTACGACATTACCTGGATGGGCTTCGTCGGCAAGGCTCCTTCCGGTCGCATGTGCCAGGTATTCGAGATTGTGCGCGATGCGCGCGACGCCGGCGTCAAAGCGGTAACTGACGCCGTAAGTGCGGGACGCCGAATTGCTGGGTGGGAAGTGGACCGCGCTACTCGCGGTCACATCAAGAAAAGCGGGTACGGAGACTATTTCATTCACCGGACTGGGCATTCCATTGGCACCGACGTTCATTCCAATGGGGCGAATATGGACGATCTGGAAATCCACGACGAACGCCAGATTCTTCCCAACTCCTGCTTCTCCATCGAGCCTGGAATTTATCTGCCGGAGTTCGGCGTACGCAGCGAGGTCAACATGCTGGTACGCCCCAAGTCGGCGGAAGTTACCGGCAAAATTCAACGTGAGATCGTAATTATCTGATGGCAAATTCTACGCAACTCAAAACAAAAACGCCGGCCGAAGCGGCGCAGCGCGCCAGCATGATGGCCGTGATTGCGCCTGCCTTGGGCTGGCTGATTCCAGGGGCCGGCCACATGATCCAAAAACGCTGGATCCGCGGCATCCTTCTTTTCATTTCCATTGGAACTCTCTTCGTGCTCGGCTTGATGATGCAGGGTCACATTTACAAAGCAAACGGCGGCGATATTCTCGATATTCTCGGATTCATCGGCGATCTCGGCGCCGGAGGGATGTACATCGTTACCCTTGCCATGAACGGAGGGCAAGGCGCGATCGCGTTCGCGACCGCCGATTACGGAACCAAGTTCATGATCGTCGCGGGACTGCTGAATTTCATCGCCATAGCGGACGCTTACCACATCGCCATCGGGAAGAAACAATGAGACAGTCTACAGCCATCGGCTTTCCGCTGTCAGTTCGAACTTATCGGGCGGGGAAATCATGACGATTCAACTAACGCACTTCAGTGCAGCATTTGTCTTTGCGCTTTTTGCTTCGGTTGTCTTCGGCATCACTCACCGCGAAACCACGCGTGACATGATCCGCTACGGGCTGTATTGTTTTGCGATGTTCATGGGCGGTGTGCTGATCGCAGGATGGGCGATGTGGCTGGTGCGGAGATAGCTTTTAGCTCTTAGCTCTTTTCCCGCCAGGGTTCCGCTCTTCTAGTTTGGGCAGGCAGCTCACACATTGAACCAGCTAAAGGCCAAAGGCTAACAGCTAAGAGCTTCTTTTCACCCCTGCCACACAAACGCATCAAACACTCGTTTGGTATCGAAGTTCAGTCGGCGGTAAAGCGCGACGGCTCCGGCATTGGCCTCAGTCACAGTCAACGAGAGCATTGAAAACCCGCGCTTGCGAAGATTCGCAGACGTCGCGGCAAGCAGCGACTCGCCAATGCCGCGCGAGCGATATTCAGGAAGTACGCAAACTTGCGTGACGTGTCCAACATCGCTGCGAACGCGGGAACACAAGATCAGCCCAATAAGATTCTTCGCCTTCTTATCGAAAGCGGCGAATGACGATTCTGCATCGAACTGCCCGCATCCTGGAAAACGTACGATGTTATTCAAAAAACGCAGCGACCCGCCCAGAGTGTGGTACTGGTCGTTAATCTGCGCGTCGACGTGGCCGCGATACGCGGCCGTAATGACGGCGGCGGCGGGCTGATAATCGGCTTCGGTCCAGCGGCAGATTTCAACATCCGGATGCGTCGCCGGCCCCTTGACCGTATCGTTGTCCAACTTGAGAACCATAAACAATCTAGGGTGACGCTGAAATCCTTGATCGAGAAATGGCCGCGCCACGCTTCCGGTTTCGTGGGCAAGCAACTGAGCTTCGACTCGATGAATTCCAGGAGACTGCTGCAACGTCTCTATCACATGCGTCAGCAACTTGATCTCGACTTCGCGGGCATTGGGAAGACGGCCGCCATTGCCTACGAAAAGATCTCCTACCACTCCCTTGCTGCCCTCGTATACGAAGAAGCTGTAGCCGAAGATGCGGCCACGCTCGATGGCCGCATATCCAGGGAGAATTTTCGCATCGACGTAGCGGAGAATCATCGCCGCCGATCCGTCATAGTCCCAAGCGAGCAGGCTCGCCCACACTCGGCTCTCATCGTCCAGCAAGGGACGCAGATCAACGGAAGAAAAATGCCTGAGATCGAGAATCTCCACTGGGGCTCCTGCAAAATCAGCCAAAGGACTTCTGGCCCTGGTGGCTGGGGGCAGAACTCCGAGTTTAGTGGGTTCGAGCACGCGAGGCAAACCGGCAGAATAAAGACGGTAACCGCAATCCGCAGCCGCGGCGACATT
>DATNMU010000051.1:0-2174 GCA_035602195.1 Candidatus Acidiferrum sp. | reverse complement strand
GTCTCCTCATAAAACGCGCCGCGGCCTTGGACCCCGAAGTCCTCGGCCATTGTGATCTGGACGCTCTCGACATGGTTGCGATTCCATAAGGGTTCGAGTAGTGCGTTGGTGAAGCGGAAGAGCACCATGTTATTGACCGGACTCTTACCGAGGAAATGATCCAAGCGAAAGATGGCATTCTCGTTGAAGGCGCCGAGCAGGATCCGGTTGAGTTCCCGGGCAGAAGCCCCATCGCGCCCGAAAGGTTTTTCGACAATTACGCGCGCACCGTTGCCGCAGCCCGACTTTCCAAGCTGCTCGACGACGACTGCGAAGGTAGTGGGCGGAATAGCCAGGTAGAAACTCGGGTGTTTAGCGCCTCCGAGCGCCTGGCGAAGGGCTTGGTAGGTCGCCGGGTCCGAATTGTCGCCCTGCACGTAGCGCAGCAAGGAACTCAGCTTCTCGTACGCCGCGGGTTCGAGTCCCCCATGCTGTTCAAGACTGGTCCGTACCCGCGCCCTCAGTTCATCCACATTTTTGGCCGACCGCGCCACGCCGATCACCGGCACCTTGAGGTGGCCGCGTTTAACCATGGCCTGCAGAGCTGGGAAGATCTTCTTGAGAGCAAGATCCCCAGTCGCACCGAAAAAAACGAATGCGTCAGAATGGGGAATAGTCATTGTGCGCCTGTGCGGTTTTCGCAAAACCTTTCTTGTCGATGCGCGTCGGTGAAGACCGCACGTAATGAAGCTCGACATAGTACCGTCAGCTTTCTAACGAGCATACTTCCCGGATGCCGCGATCTGCGCTTATGGCGATGGCGATCCGTCATTTCGTGCTCCCTGGATCTCGTTCCGTGCAGGCGACCTCAAAGTTGCCGTCCTCCCATAGGTTCGCGACTATCCAGAAGAACGTAAACCGAAGAGGAACTCGCTGGTCTCCTGGAATCGGAATGTCGCAATAGTCAATGCCCAAGTTCGTTGATGTGGAGTCAATGTCTGTGGCAGTCGCCCAGTCGTCTGTCGAAAAATGAATCCTGAAAGCGTTGTCGGCGTGAATGCGCAAGGTGGAACCGCACTTGACGGATCGAGAGGGGTGCCGAAAGGACCAGAACTGGATCTTGTGAAGGACGCGCCTGTTCCGGATGTACCGATCCGCGACTTCTGGAATGAGATCATACACCCGTCCGTCACGTACGGAGCGAAGTAGCTTGATGTATTCGGCGTGAGCCCACAATAAGGGTACGGCCCCGCCTGTCGGACGCCCGCGTTTGAGATGCTGCTCCGGGCGGTCGTCTTCGTCCCAGATCTGCTCAGGGATAAGATGAGTCGGTGTGGCGAAGCCTTCCAGCCAGCGGATGTATTGCCCAACATCCTTGCCCGCGGCCAGTTCGTAATGGCCCCTTTCTCCCGTAAGAAGGGGCCAACCGCGACCCTTTCCGGCGCCCACGAAAGGCCCGCCGTCCTCGCGCTGACCGTATCCATCATTGTTGTAGCGTCGCCAGCAGGTGCCAGATGGCGTCTCCACCTTAAGCGTGGCATCCACCACTCGAATCGAATCGCGGATCACCGGATCGTCCGCCGCCCGAATGCCATAGCGGACCAGTTCGAGGAAACCCGCATCAACGATTTCTCTCGCCGGATAAGAGCGATCGAGGCCCTCGGCTCGGTTGTTCACCGTCAGCGCGAGCCGCCCGGCATCATCTGTCGGCAACGGCTGGCCGGGCTCAAAAGGATTGAGTCGTACATAATGGCGCCGCGCGCCGTCGAGAAGCGTTCCCTCATTTGTGACAGTCCAGGCTTCGATGTTTTGTTCCAGCCAATCGGCTACCTGCAAGATCAACTGTGCGGAATCGGCATCTCCCCGATGGGCTGCGAAATTGGCGGCGCACACCAGGGCCGCGATGAGGGCTGCTAAGGTGGACGGAGAGTACCCCCCGGCCTCTTCCCACCGCTCCTGGCGCGTAGCCGGTCCCTGTCGGATCAAGTACGCTGCCGCCTTGAGCACCATAGGATATGGATCAAAGTCACGAAGGCCGTCTGACCGCCATAGTCTGTGCGCCAGAAGGATGGGAAAGGCGACTTCGTCCAACTGAATGCCCGACCAGAATGGCGTCCCATCCACCCAAAAGTTCTGAGCGAAACTGCCGTCATCGCTCTGAGATGTCGCTAGATAAATGAGCGACCTGAGAGGTG
>DATNMU010000050.1:0-11370 GCA_035602195.1 Candidatus Acidiferrum sp. | reverse complement strand
TTGTTATACCAGAGCTGCTGTGGAAATCCGACATCACTTAGCAAATTGCTATACCGCCATGTTACACTCTCGCTTATGAAATTCCGCGTACTGCAAGAGAAACTCCGCAACACTCTTTTAGATCGCATCGATGAAGGAGATCTGACCGGCCTCCGTCTGGCTCAACAGACCGGATTCAAACAGGCTCACATCTCCAACTTCTTGAACCGCAAGCGTGGCCTCAGCCTTGAGGGCATGGATCGTGTCTTAGCGGTTCAGCATCTTTCGGTGCTCGATTTGCTCGACCCCACCGAAGTCAACAAGCGCGCCTCGATCGTTCCTCCCAGCAACGACGATTTTCAGAACGTTCTCCTCACCGACGGGACCGTCGCCGCCACTCATCCCCTCATCACGAGCATGAATGTAAAAGAAATTCTGAAATTCAAAAAAAGCTTTCTCAAGAAACTTAAAACCGAAATCGAAGGCGATCGCGAGCAGTGGGAGCGATTCGTGCTCATCAGAGTCGACGGCCGCGAAGGCATGAGCATGTACCCTCGCCTTTTGCCCGGCGCAACGCTCCTCATCGACCGTCATTACAATTCACTCAAGTCTTACCGCAAGGGCGAGTTCAACATGTACGCCGTGCTCAAAGACGCAAGCTGCACCGTGAAGTATGTGGAAACCGCGGATCATCATTTGATTCTTCGACCCCACAATCAGGCGTTTCCCATCGAAGTCATGACCATGGAAGAGGGCAAATCCGCCTCCGACTACCTCGTCGGTCGCGTCTGCCACGTAGGCATTGAAACCTAGAAAAATTTGAACCCCGCTGGAGTTCGAGAACTCAGAACTGCCCTCTACTCCGCGCCCAGGGTCTCAAACATCCTGAACAACTTGTCCCCCGTGGGGCGATAAATGACATACCCTTTGCCCGCGTCGCTAGTCTCGCGAAACAATAATTCACCCCGGCCGTCGCCATCCGCATCCACTCCATCAATCAACTCCAGCTTTGGTGTCACGTCCAGGTGAAATTTATCCGTCACTCCTGAGTACAACTTGCGTAGACTGCCATAAATGTCCGTTCGGCTCACCAGCGTAATACTGTAAGTCTCAGGAGCAGACGCCGCTCCGGGCTCAGCCGGAAAATGTGCGTCCGCACTCAATATCATCACCGCCTGGTTTGTCCTCCATACATCGAGCGCCCGAAACTGAATATTCTCAAACACCGGCTTCGCTGCCGCCCTGCGCTTTGCAACTCCAGCCTTGCTGGCCGCAGGTGGCTTCACTCCAATCGCTCCCTTAGCCCGCGCATTGATATACGCTCGCACCTCATCCCCAGCCAGCGCAATCATCTGCTTCCGCCTCTCCTCTTCTTCGCCTTCCTTCCAGAAAAATTTGTAGGATTCCGGTTGCGGTCCCCCCGCATCCGAAATTGCGGTCATCACCACTACTGGTTTCGCATTGGCCGCAGCCGCCGTGCTTGCTGGCAATCCAGCCGCAACAATTCTTACGGGCGTATCTTCTTCCACCGGCGCCGCTTGTGTAGGCTTGCCTCTCCGCAGCGTAGGCCGATAATAGTTATCCGACGCTTGCGCCTGTACCTGTTGTCCTTGGCTCCCCTGCGCTTGAGCCGCCCCACCGGACGCCGGCGGCCCCGCCGAGGATTGCCCGGATGACTGCCCCGCAGAAGTTTGCCCTGACGACGATTTCTGCTCCGCGGTCGTTGATTGCTTCTTGTCGCTCTCGTCCCCAGCCGATCCCGCTCCCTTGCCTGCGTCTCCGCCAGAAGCCCCGGCTGCAGAACCCTTCGCCCCAGGGGCACTCGCACCAGATTTCTCAGTCGATTCTTTCCCCCCCCCGCCGGAATCATTCGACCCCGAACTCCCACTCGGCGTCGCTCCCGATTTCCTCGTCAGCCTCGGCGGTTCGTCGCTGCCACTGCTATCCAATCCCACCGGAACATCCTCGGCCTTCCTCGTAGTCTTCGCCGCTTCGGTTCCATTCGCAAAATAGGATCCCGTCCCCATCCACGGAGTCGCGCTGACCGCCGACTGGCTGTGCAGCGCTCCCGCCACCGTAAATAATCCCTGGGATTCGCCCGCCTGCTCGGCCTCATACACGGTTCCGCCTTGCAGCGCCATCGGCACCGGCTCCGCCTTATAAATGCTGGCGTCGTAAAACTTCCCTTCCACCAAAATGGCTACCGGAATCAGCGTCGCCTTTCCATCGCTCAGCAGCAAAAGCCCCACAGCGCGCGGCCCTTTCACTTTCTTCTTCTTCTTCGGTTCGGGGGGCCGTGGCTCCGAGTTATCCTGGTTCGGACGCTTCAGCTGCGGTCTGTCCTGCGCAGCACTTGGCTCAGAAAGGCCGCCGCAAGTCATCAGAATCACGATGACGCCGTACCCCAATCTCCTGTATAAAAATCCTCTGGACATATATCGGCTCGCCCTCAGCTTTAGAAAAGCCGATAACGGGGCCATCTCCAACCCAATTTTCTCAAGAACCGAGGCGATCATTCCCATGAACATCAATGATAAGGCTCCCGACTTCACCCTGCAGGATGAAAACGGAAAAGAGATATCCCTGAAAGGTCTACGCGGCAAAGTCGTTGTCTTGTATTTCTATCCCCGCGCCGACACTCCCGGATGCACCATCGAGGCCTGCGAGTTTCGCGACACCTACAAACAGATGCAGAAAACCGGCGCCGTGTTACTCGGCATCTCCCCCGACACACCTAAGGCGCAGAAAAAATTCCAGGATAAATTCAAGCTCCCTTTCTCCCTTCTCGCCGACGCCGATAAAAAAGTCGCCAATGCCTTTGGCGTCGTCCAGGAAAAGAACATGTACGGCAAGAAAGTCATGGGCGTCGTCCGCACCACTTTCATCATCGGCCCAGACGGCAAGATCCATCACATCTTCCCCAAGGTCAAGCCCGAAGGCCACGCCTTCGAAGTCCTCGCATACCTGAAAGAATCTGGAAAAGCCGCATAAACGAGCGACCACGGCCGAAATCACGCCGCATCCCTTAGGTGATTCGGCTTTGAAGGGGCGCGGCTTCGAGCCGCGCCATAAAGCCAAATAAATTCAACCGCGGCTTTAGCCGTCCTTCATTTTGACTTTCACCTCCCAACCTCTGCATTCTGATTCTTATCCCATGCCTCCTGCACCCATACATCCACTCCCCCGCGCCTTCTACGCCCGCAATCCCCGCCGCGTCGCCCGCAACCTTCTCGGCAAAATCCTGATACGCGAAGGCAATCCCCGTCTCTCCGCCCGCATCGTCGAGGTCGAGGCTTACCTCGGGGAAAACGATCCCGCCGCCCACGCCGCCGCCGGCAATACCGCCCGGACCTCAGTCCTGTTCGGCCCTCCCGGCTATGCCTACGTCTACTTCATCTACGGCAATCATTATTGTCTGAACGTCTCCTGCGAGCGCGAAGGCAAAGCCGGATCAGTTCTCTTCCGCGCCCTCGAACCACTCGAAGGCGTCGCCGAAATGGCTCGTGCCCGCAAAATCACGTTGCAAGGTCCTCGCGACCTTCCCAAGCTCACCTCCGGCCCCGGGCGCCTTGCCGAAGCCTTCGGCATCACGAGGGCTCGAGACAACGGTGTCGACCTCACCTCGCCCACTTCTAGCCTATGGATTGGCGAAGACGGCTTCCTTGCCAAAAAAATCCTCATTACTCCACGCATCGGCATCACTAAAGCCGCCGACCAGCGACTCCGCTACCACCTCGCTCAGAACCCTTGCATCTCCGGTCCCAAAGCCTCGATTAGAACGCCCACGCGCCCAAAACTTGACACGCGGGTGTAGACTTCTCGGCGGGTCGAATGGGCTTAGAATCCTCGTCGGTTAAGCCTTCGGAACGGCCTGCCGTTTCTATCTCCAATCTCCCGATCGGCAGTCCGTGATCGCAAGTCCTTGGCCATAAGAATCGGCAATAACGGCTCAGCGAATCGATCGCCTCTTTTTGCAGCATCCCCCGGACGAGACGATTCATCTCATTTCTTAGGACTCCGCATGCGCGGGATGGCTCCAGTTCGTGTTCTGGCCGTGACATTCGCGGTTCTCGGTGCAATCGCGCCCCACCTCTCGCGCGCTGTCGATGCCGCCGCGCTTCCCTCCGAAAAGTCCGCCCTTCCTTCCAATATTGTGATTGGTTTCGTGGGTGGCTTCGTCGGTCATGACAATCAGCACCACGGCCCGGTTCGGCTGGCGCAAAAAATTCGCCCAGAGTTTCCCAAAGACACGTATGTGAAAGTCTTCGAAAACCGGCGCCGGAAGCGTGCCTACGAGGCCATCCTCCGTCTTCTCGATACCAACCGCGATGGCCTTCTCTCCGCCGAAGAGAAAGCTCGCGCCCGCATCGTCCTCTTCGGTCAAAGCTGGGGAGCCTCGGCGGCAGTGCTCTTGGCTCGCGATCTACGCCGCGAAGGCATTCCAGTTCTACTCACCATCCAAGTGGATAGCGTGGCCAAACTCTGGCAGCAGGATTCCATCATTCCCGACAACGTCGCCGAGGCCGTCAATTTTTATCAGCCGCATGGCCTCATCCACGGCCGCCCACAAATCACCGCCGCTGACCCCGCCAAGACAGAAATCTTGGGCAACTACCTCATCGATTACAAAAAACATCCCGTCCAGTGCCCGGAAGCTTCCTGGCTCGACCGCGTCTTTACTCCCGACCACATGCAGAGTGAATGCGATCCCCATCTCTGGTCACAAATCGAAACCCTGGTCCGCCAGCGTCTATCCCCCGGCCAAACTTCGGCAAATACTTCCGCCGCCACTGTCACCGCAGCGCAACCCTAACCATAGATTATCTTTCCATTGTCATCCCGAGCGCAGCGAGGGACCTTGGTTCGTCTCTGCCCCGCCCGCCGCTAAGAGCACCAGATTATCGATCAGCCGCGTAGTCCCCACATATGCTGCGACCGCAACCAACGCTTCTCCGCCGGCTACCTCCACGGTCTCCAAACTGTCCCTATCCACAACTTCAAAATAATCAAGCCTGACGGATCTCTCTTTCTCCATTTCCTCCCGTCCCGCCGCCTCCAACTTACCCGCATCTCGCTCACCGGCTTCCCACAATTCCTTCACCCGCTCCAGCGCTCGATGCAGCACCAGCGCCTGTCTTCTTTCCAGCGGACTCAAGTACACATTGCGTGAACTCATTGCCAGCCCGTCCGCTTCCCGCACTATCGGACACGCAACCACTTCCACCGCAAAGTTCAGGTCGCGCACCATCCGGCGAATAATCGCCACTTGCGCTGCATCCTTCTGTCCAAAGAACGCCGCATCCGGCTCGACAATGTGAAACAGCTTGGCTACCACCGTCGCAACTCCGCGAAAATGTCCCGGCCGCGAACGCCCGTCCAGCCTGTCGCTCAGCCCTTCGACCGTCACCCACGTGACCGCTCCGGTCGGATACATCTCCTCAACCGCCGGAGCAAACAACAGTTCCACTCCCTCTTTTGCGAACAACTCGGAATCTCTTTCAAAACTCCGCGGATATTTCGCCAGATCTTCCTGCGGTCCAAACTGCAGTGGATTCACAAAAATGGACGCCGCCACCGCGTCACACGAACTTCTCGCCGCCCGCACCAGCGATAAATGCCCCTCGTGCAGCGCCCCCATCGTCGGCACAAATCCCAATCGCTTTCCCCCGTGTTTCAGCGCATCGCATGCCGCGCGCATCTCTTCGGTGGTCTTGCAGATTTTCATCGGGATTGTCCAGCGTTGGAAATTTTCAGGAGGCAGGGATCCAGCGGATTGCCACATGCGCGCCCTCCAGCTCGCCTTCGACAATACCGCGATTCCGTCGCAACTCGATCTTCTCTTGTTCTGTAGCTTTGGGTTTTTGTTCTACTAAAACCGCAACCGCGCGCCCGTACGGCCAAGCCGTAGCCGGCAACCCCGCCAGCGCACTCATCACTTCTTCCGGCTTCAGCATCTGTTCTTCGTTCGCAGCAGCCCCACTTAACAACCCAACCCGATCGCCGCGAATCACCAAATAAGGATTGCTCCAGTGCTTGCTCGATCCCAGCGCTGGATACTTCCCCGGATCGGCCGCAGGGATCCCCAGCAGAATCGTGGCCGCATCCGGCGGCGCCGCGTTCGGCTGCGAGCATGCTGTAAACGCAGCCATCAGAAAAAATATTAAAGGCCTAACCACACTGCGCGGGCGAACAAAACTCACCGCACCACCGCAGGAACGTCCGTCTTCACCGCCCACACCAACGCCACTACCCAGCCAATCATCGTCCAGCCCAGAAAAAAATTCAGCAGCACAATTCCCGCGATATCCCTTTTGCTGCGCGCCAAGGCGACGATCGACGGCAGAAAATACATCACAAATCCGAAACCAAAGAAGGGAAAGAAAAACGCAGGCAAAAAGAAAAACGCAGCTAAGAGGTGAATCATAACTACCTCCCCAACCACCAGCCTAGCACCGCAGCCACTCTAGTTTGGGCAAGTATATACTTGACACACGCGAACAATCGGCGTATATTTTTCTCATGAAAGCGCCAAAGACTTTACAAGAAGCCATCGTTTACTTCTCCGATCCGCAACGGGCCTTTGATTACGCTGTGTCGCTTCGCTGGCCAGATGGCAAGGTTGCTTGCCCGCGCTGCAATTCCGACAAGAACTATTTCATCAAGACGCGGCGCATCTGGCTCTGCCGTGGATGTGAGAAACAATTCACGATCAAGGTCGGAACGATCTTCGAGGATTCGCCGCTGCCGCTGGACAAGTGGATGATGGCTTTCTGGATGCTGGTCAACTGTAAGAACGGTGTTAGCAGCATGGAAATTCACCGCGCTCTTGGAATCACTCAGAAGTCGGCATGGTTCATGCTGCAACGGTTGCGATTGGCGATGCGCGACGATTTCTTCGGTAGCAAGCTCGGCGGCGAAGTTGAAGTTGACGAATCGTTCATCGGAGGCAAAGCGCGAAACATGCACCTGAGTGAGCGCAAGCGCCGCATTACCGGAACTGGCACTAAAGACAAAACCGCCGTCATGGGAATATTGGAACGCGGCGGCAAGATTCGCGCCACGGTCGTACCGAATCGCAAGAAGGCAGCACTGCAAGGGGAAGTCCGCAAGCACGTAGAAGCGGGCGCAGCGCTCTACTCCGACGCTCTGCTCTCTTATGAAGGACTGGCTACCGACTACGCGCATAAAGTTGTCGATCATGCCGTGCAATACGTAGATGGCCGCGTACACACGAATGGCCTTGAGAATTTCTGGAGTCTTCTCAAGCGCGGTATCTCTGGCACGTATGTTTCTGTCGAACCGTTTCATTTGTTCCGTTACCTTGATGAGCAGACTTTTCGTTACAACAATCGCAAAGATATGGGCGATGCCGACCGTTTCAAACTCGCTATGAGCAACGTGTTCGGCAAGCGCCTTACCTACTCGCAACTCACAGGCAAAGACGGATCGGCACACCACGCACCGACAGGGACGCGGGAAACGGAAATTCCCTTTTAGTCCTTGTCGGGGCGTTTGGGCTTGCGTAAAGTAGTACCTTGTTTTTTTACCTTCTCGCGTGGAAGGACGGCTGACTTTGGCACCTGAAACAGAGCCTTCATTCCGCGCTCGAAGTTCTCTTTCGCCTCTGGGCCTTCTTTGTATTCTGGCATTTGGATTTATTCTAGTTCAGAAAATGAGCAAGAAACACGGTAATAAACCAAGCCACGGGAATCCCCCCAGCAACAATCCCACACCACCCCAGCAATGCAAATTTGAGAATCGCTCTGTCTATCCCGTAAGAATTGAGCCAACCACCGAGGACAATCAGTGGAAGACTGATCAAAAGACAAACTGGGGACGGCAGCTTACGGTCGCCAAAGTCCTCAACTATGTTACGGCTACTGCTGCCGTCGTGGGTTTGATATACGGAGCGGTAAATTTCGGGATGTGGATGACGATGAAAGACGCGAATAAATTGTCCCAACAGGCTTTCCGAGTTAGCCAGCGTTCCTACATCTCGATAGGCCGGAAAGATGGAGTAATCGCCAGTTTTGTCTCCTCCAACGATCCCAAACAAAAGGCCGAACTTGTCATGTACTTTCAAAACAGTGGACGTCTTCCAGCTAATCTTGCTTGGGGAACTCTCGGCATGAATTTTTTGGAGGGAGCACCCAACGGGCAAACATCCAGCGGTATTACATACACTCATCCGTTCAAAGGAATGAGTAGGACTAAGGACAGAAAAACTGGCACTATGGGCGGAAACGGAGAAAGCACCATCGTGGCGGGAGATTCGATTTTCGTAGCTAGGATTGGCGAAATACCACCAGGACGGACTCGATAATCTTCGCTCTAAAGGGATAGGGCTTCTCATTATGGGGATGTATCAATACCTGCGACGAGACAGGAACCGATGTTCATCACACATTCAGCATTGGATTCCAAAATGCCCCCAATCCCGACCTCAACTTTTACTTGGTCGATGACGGCGAGGTTCCTTGGCCCAAGCCCGCCTCTACCCCCGAAACCGAATATCTCCCGCCATGCAAGACATTGAATGAGAAATAGCAACCCCGTCACGGCGATTATCAGTATGACAGGTAACGTGTGCCAAGTATATAGTTGCCCTAGTTTGAACCCCCGTTAGGGTCTATCCGTTGAGATCCGCGAAAATCCGTGGCGAAAGGTCTTCTACCGCTGCATCGCCCGCTTTCTCTCCAGCACCGTATCCAATGCCTCCTTCGTCTCCTTCGGCAGATGGTACGACTGCTCATCCAACGGATACTGCAGCGACTTCACGTCCGCACGAAACGCTCGCACCGCCTGCCCGATCAGCGCCGCCCCGTCGCCATACCGCCGCACAAATTTCGCCGGCGGCGCAAATGTCAAATTCAGTATGTCGTGGAACACCAGCACCTGCCCATCGCACTCCGGCCCCGCGCCAATGCCGATCGTCGGCGTCGCCACTTCCGCCGTAATCATCGCGGCCACCTCGCGAGGAATCCCTTCCAGCACAAGGCACGCCACGCCCGCGCGGTCCAACGCCACCGCATCCCGCATCAGTTGCTCAATCCCGCTAAGGCTCTTTCCCTGTACCTTGTAACCGCCCATCACGTTGACCGACTGCGGCGTCAACCCAATATGTCCCGCCACCGGAATCTCTGCGTCAATGATCCGCCGGATCAACTCCGCGCGCTTTTCGCCGCCCTCAATCTTCACCACTTCCGCCCCGCCCTCTTTCACAAAGCGCGTCGCGTTTTTCAGCGCGCTTTCGGCGTCCACGTGATAAGACCCATACGGCATATCCGCCAGCAGCAGCGCGTTCTTCACCCCGCGCCTCACCGCCTTCACGTGATGCAGCATCTCGTCCACCGTGACCGAGAGCGTATTCTCATAGCCAAGAACAGCCTGCGCGAGCGAATCCCCCACCAGAATCATCTCGATTCCAGCCTCATCCACCAGGCGCGCCGTGGCGTAATCGTAAGCTGTAAGGCAGGTAATAGGTTCGTGTCGGAGTTTTAATTCCCGCAGAGTTGCGGTCGTGACTTTGCGGCGGAGCTCATCCTGCGGACGCCCGCCCATTGGCGTGATACTCATGGACCCTCCAGTGCCCCTCCAGCCCAGCCGGATAGAGCCTGTTCAGCATCTTCTTGGATGCTGAAACGATCTTACCCTCAATGACTCGCCATGACTAGTCCCTTTACTCAGGGACTCTCTTTGATCCTAAATGTCCTAATTTCATGAGATTACAGCCTCTACAAACGGGCTGGCAGAGTCAGGGTTCTCGGGCGACTTCCAGAGTCGAGTCGTGGATTTTAACCAGATAGTGAACTCGCGCAGTTCTTATAGACCGTGAGATCCCGAGAAGGAAAACGAAAGGAGAATGATATGAAACGCGAAAGTCCCACACGACCGCAACCGAAGAACCTCCCGCCCCATTATCTTTCAGAAGTGTTGAAGAAGGCGATGGAACAGGCAAACAAGCAACCTCCAGACCCAGGCAGTTTTATTGACCGCTTACCTAAAAAGTGACCGTGGCTTTCGTGCCGGACTGGCCGGAGACACTCCGGTCCCTGGCCGGGGCATACCCGCTGCCGCGTTTCTACGCAAAAGACGAAAGCGAACTTTAGCTCGACCCCAGCACCCATGACTGATGAATCGGCAGGAAATGGTCGATGATAGCTAGATACAAAAAGCTTTTCCGCTCCTCACCCGAAGCCGGAATCCTGGCTGTCTATGGACTCTTTCACTTAATCCTATCGCTGACGGCGGCCGAGGTTGAGCCTGTGAAGGCCCTCCTCCACTCCTTAGGCATCAAGTAAGAGGGAAGAAAAATTCTTATGCGCCGCGTCGTTATTAGTTCGAAGGGTCGAGTGACAATTCCAGCCGAACTGCGGAAGAAACTCGGCCTCAACCTCGGCACGCACGTCAACTGGAGCAAAGAGAAGGAAAAGTTGCTGCTTACCCCTCTGCCCACGCGTCGAATGAGAGAGGTCAGGCTTCTCTCAAGACCTAAGCCAACGACCAACGGCTGTTCTTAGCCTGCCCTGAGCCGAGCGAAGGGACCAACGACGCTCTTCAAGCCCCCACTGCCTCCTGCCCGCCCAGCGGCAAGAAATATTGCGTCCCCTTAATCGGCTCCGTCACCTTCCGCAACAACTCCTGCAAATCCTCATTGCGATCGACAAAATCGATATCCGACGTATTCACAATCAGCAGGTCCGACGACGTGTAGTGAAAAAAGAAGTGCTCGTACGCTTTCACCACTTCCTCAAGATATTCATCGCTCACCGCCCGCTCTCCGGGAGCATTCTTTTTCTTCAGCCTCTTCTTGAGCACTTCAGGCGTCGCCTGCAAATAAATCACTAGGTCAGGTGTCGGCAAACTTTCGCGAAAATGATTGTAATAACGGTTATAGGTTTCCAGTTCCTGGTCGGTAAGGTTCAGGCAGGCAAAAAGCTTGTCCTTCTCAATAATGTAATCCGCCACCACCGTCTTCTGCGACCGCGGACCTAAATCAAGCGCCTGCAATTGCTCAAACCGCCGCACCAGAAATTCGAATTGCGCCTGAAACGCTGCCCCCCGCTCGCCCTCATAAAACGCGCTGAGAAACGGATTCGAATCCGGCTCCATCACCCTCTGCGCATTCAACCGCTCCGCCAGAATGCGCGCCAACGTACTCTTCCCCACCCGGATGGGACCTTCCACAGCAATATAGCGGGGCAGTTCAAAAAGATTAGCCATGGTTTCGCAAAATCAGGACCAGCAACAATTGGAATTGGCAGGATATCTCGGATATCTCTCACTGGCAATTGCGAGAAGAGTTAACAGCAAGAATTACGCAACCACAATTTCGTGGATTACCGAAACTCCAAACTACGCCAACGGTTTTTAATCGCTCAATCACCCGAT
>DATNMU010000049.1:0-10611 GCA_035602195.1 Candidatus Acidiferrum sp. | reverse complement strand
GTGTGCCGGTCGGGTGCCCCAATTTCTCGCTTCCTTTGCGGGAAGTGGGATTACAGGCGTTCACATACCGAGCAACTCAACTCCGTTGCTGGCAGCGGCTGCCCGCAGCTGCCGGTCCAGCGTAGCCAGCGCTATCTTCCTTCGCAAGGCGAGTTCCAGATAGGCCGCATCGTAAACCGTCAGGTCCATGACGCTCGGCGAGATGCAAAGTTTCACCCCACGCGTGCCGGTCGGTATTGGGATCGAGGTGGATGGGAAGCAAAGCAAGCTCAGCCAGCGCTGCGTCGCGAAAAGTTGTCGAGTGCCGTTTCCGGTTCACATTCATTTGCAGGACGTTCGCCACTTCCAAACGCCACGGCGCCGGAACCCAAGCCCCATTTTCCCGCAGCGCGTCGAACGCCTTCAGGACGGCCTCAGTTGTTTCGCCCAGGTAAACCCAGGCCAGCGTCATGGACGTGTCGACCAGACTCATTTCGGCAAGATGGTCGATTTCAAGGTCGGCCTTGATCGCGCAGCTTCTTAACTTCCTCCCAGTCAAAAGAGGATGTACCCGGATTCTGCTTGGCGAGGCGCTTCGCCCGCGCTCTTAAACGACGGAAAGCCTCCTGCGCCTGGTCCCGATCGAATCGTCCGGCATTGGGCACCAGGCGAGCGACCGCCTTGCCGTGCCGGGTAATCACAATCTCTTCGCCGCGCTCCACGCGATCCAGTAAAGATCCCAGGGTGTTCTTGGCTTCGAAAGCCCCGATTTCGGATGGGTTTCGATCGGACATTAATCTAGCTTAAGCTGGCTTAATTGCGGTGTCGAGCAATTTAACCGGCGTATATGCTCAAAGTCCCTATTGGATACGGCACGTGGCTGAGGGTTGGAGTCGAGGGCAAAGGCAACGCTGACCGAGCATCGTTGCCGACAGTTCCACGCCCCCTCGTAAGTTGCCATCCCGTCCGACCCAAGTATGATCGTAAAGTCAGGGCACCTCATTTCGCCGCTGACCTACGACTAAAGACTAAAGACTAAAGACCAACGACGAACCTATGTCAGACATTCGCTGTATCGGCATCGGCACTGGAGGCGGCGACGCTCCCGGCCTCAACGCGGTGATTCGCGCGGCTACGAAAGCCGCAATCATCAAGTACGGATGGAAGGTCATCGGCATTCCCGATGGCTTCGACGGCTTGATCTGGCCCGAGAAAGCTTTCGAGCTCACGCTGAAAGACGTCAGCGGAATCCTGCCCCGCGGCGGCACCATTCTCGGCACCACGAACCGTGGCGATCCTTTCCATTACCGAACGGTCGAGAATGGCAAAGAAGTCTCTCGCGACATTTCCGGCCAGATCATCGCCAACGCGGCCAAGCTTGGCATCGATGCCATCATCACCATCGGCGGCGACGGATCGCAGAAGATCGGCTACGAACTCTTTCAGAAGGGCATGAAGATTGTCGGCGTGCCTAAGACCATCGATAACGACCTATCCGCCACCCAGGTCACGTTTGGTTTCGACACCGCACTGCACACGGTCACGGACGCGATCGACAAGATTCATACCACGGCAGAATCGCATCATCGCGTGATGGTGGTCGAAGTGATGGGCCGCGACTGTGGTTGGATCGCGCTCGAAGCCGGAATCGCCGGCGGAGCGCATGTGATCCTCATTCCGGAAATCCCATTCACCATCGAGCACGTCTGCCGCTACATCGCTGAACGCGAAAAAGTCGGTAAGCATTTCACGATCGTGGTCGTGGCCGAAGGCGTGAAGCTTCCGCCGGAGCTGAAGGAAAACCGCCGCGCCAGTCCCATCGCAAATTTGATCGGCAACGCCATCGCCCACGGCTCGAAGAAAGAAGTTCGCATCAGCGTGTTGGGGCATATTCAGCGCGGAGGCACGCCCTCGCCCTTCGACCGCATTCTAGCCACTCGCTTCGGGGTCGCGGCCGTCGACCTGATCGCGGCCGGAGGGTTCGGCATGATGGTCGCTCTGCACGGTGACTCGATAATTTCCGTTGATGTAGCCCATGCGATCGGCCATCTTAAGTCGGTTGATCCGCAAGGCGAGTTGGTGCGCGCCGCCCGCGCCATCGGCATCGGGTTTGGGGATTAACTCAACCTTGAATGTATCGTCCTAAGATTTTTCTTGAAGTCGGCCGTACTCCGAGGTACTTTCGTAATCTCCCTAAAAATTTTGAGCCGCGCTTCAATAGAAGTGCGTTCTCGCACTGGACTCATGGACATGAATATTTTGGGATTGTGCTTTGTCGTGCAGCTTTGCCTGGCATTCGGAGTCGCCGGCTTATTTTGGCCGGAAAAGATCATGCCCTTGTTCGATGTCTTGATGTTCCCCTGGGCGGCCACTTATCGCTCGGTGAGGGCCAACAGCATCGCGGCCCTGGGACTGTCGGCACTGCTGCTCGCACGATTGCTCACTGCCATGCGCTGACCGCCATGGCCCATCGAAATCACTATCCACTCGCTAATTGCCTAGTTGCCAACTGCTCTAATCTTTCATCATCGCGTCAATCAGCGAATACAACTGGCTGGCATCCTTCATTTCCACATAGGGCTTATCCGGATGCCGGCTGCTTACGATGTAGACAGTGGGCGTATGGTCCAGTTTGATTCCCTTGCCCATGTCACGATCCGCATTGACTTCAGCAGCGTACTTGCCCTGGGGATCGACGACGAAAGGGAAGTCGACCTTGTGCTGGCTGGCAAATTTCTCGGCGTATGCGCGCAGGTTCTGGGGATTGATCTCCAGTTGGTTCGAAAAAATATAATCGCGGAACTCGTTGCCCAGCGATTTCGAAGTCGCGTCGAAATAGCGAGCCATCACCGCTGCATCGTAGGACCAGTTGTGCATGGGCAGCGGAAAATCATGACGTACTAGGGGAATCTTGTAGGTTTTCGAAGCCTGCTCAAGAATGGGCGCGACCCGCCGGCATTGCGGACACTGCAAATCTTCGAAGACCACAATCGCAACCTGGGCGCCCTTGGGCGGACGCAATACGGGATTCACCGAGTCAATCGCCGCAGCGCATAAGCCCACCGCTAAGGTTGACGCCAATACCAATAAAGCAAATGGATTCTTCAAGATATTTCTCGCCATGGAGTTTAATCGCAATTCGGAAATCAAGGAAAATTCGCTGCGGCAATAGCTTCCGCCGCCAGAAGTTTGCGCCATGAATCCTTCTCCTTCATGTTAACCGAACCACCTCCGCTATGTCAGTGCAGATGACACTCTCGTTCGATCCCAAAGGTGCATTTCGGGTAAACCTTTCGTGCAGAGAACCGGGTCTGCAACGCGCTATAGTGGAAAACAACCTTGTTTAGTCTTCCGAAGATTGTGAAAATACGTCATCGACTATTCCATTTGCGTCCAGCTTTCGCATTGGGCTTCCTCTTCTTGCTGGCGATTCCCGCCTGTAATCGCAGGGGCCATCGAGTATTGGAGGTCAATTACGTCTCGGCGGCGCAGGCCAGCCTGCGCGACCAGCTCTCCACGATGTACAACCGCGTCGGCACGGTAAAGAATGGCGAGCGGGTTGAGGTGCTGGAACGCGAAAAGCGTTTCTCCCGCGTCCGAACTGCCGGGGGCATCGAGGGATGGATCGAGCAACGCTATCTGGTCGACCAGCGAACCTACGATGGCCTGCAGAAGCTCACACAAGATAATCTGAACGATCCGGTGCAAGCTCCGGCTGTTCTCCGTAACGATACGAACCTGCACCTCACGCCAGGCCGGGATACCGAACATCTCTATCAACTTTCGGCGGCAGCGAAAGTTTCTGTCTTGAAACGCGCGACGGCTGAGAAACAGCCTGGATTGACGGCGGTGGCACCCAAGCCGGTTAGACCTTCATCTGGAAGATTCTCGGGCCCAGCTCTCGAAGATTGGTGGCTAGTCCGCGACGCCGAGAACCACGTGGGCTGGGTGCTGTCTCGCATGGTTGATATCGACGTTCCGCTCGACGTGGCACAATACGCCGAAGGCCAGCGATTCGTGGCGTTCTTTGAGCTTAATCAAGTTGAGGACCCCGCTAAAGAAGGTTCGGACAAAAAGGTCTCGCAGTATCTTTGCGCAATCACCGAACCGCATGACGGTCTACCCTACGATTACGATCAGATCCGCGTCTTTACCTGGAACGTCAGGAAGCATCGCTACGAAACCGCTTATCGTGAGCACGGTTTGAACGGTGTACTTCCGGTGACGCTAACCACTGAGAATTTCGATAAAGAAGGCACTTTGCCAGTATTCATCTTGCGGGTGCGCGACGACAGTGGCAACGTCAGCGAGCGCAAATACAAGTTGAACACGCCCATGGTCCGGAGAGTCCTGGGTCCGGGAGAGCAGAAGGAAACGCCGAAGTCTAGTAAGAAACATCGGCCCCGCTAGATCCAACTTTCTCAGGTTAGCCTTTGACCTTAGTTGACGCGGCGCCGAGAATTTCACGGCTCTTTTTCTCCTGGACGAAAACAGTAACGTGCACATTTTTGGGGTCCCAGTGGGAGTTAAGTTTCACCACCGGTGCGCCCGTGAAAGACGCTTGTACTGCTCCAGCATCGGCCACTCCGATTTTGTGCAGCGCACGTAGTGTCGCCGTGTGATGCAATACGTGACCGGCATTCTCCCCCAAACTTACTGATGAATGCAGGCCATCCTCAGTTACCGCGATCCAGACTTCTGCGATGTCGTCGGTCTTGCTTCCTGCTAGTTTTCCCACGTTTATGTTGAACCGCTGCGAGCCCTGTGCATCCGGCTGTGCTGCGGAAATGGAAACCTCTGTTTTTACTGTACTTGATGCCTTCTCGATTTCGGCTTCAGCCTGCTGCGCGTTGTTGGCCACGAATTGGCCGCGCCCGTCGATCACGAATTCAGGTGTGTATGCGTCTTGCCTGTGCAGCGCTACGTATGTTTGCTGCCGTTTCGTCCATTCGGCGGATGAATACGGATCGGTCCAGCCATCGTGATTCCAGTAATCCACGTGCTCTTCGATCGCAATAATCTGTGCACCCGCGATCGGCTGTTGGGCTTCGAGCTTTTGCAGTAAGACATCCGCCGGTGGACAGGAGGAGCACCCCTCAGAAGTAAACAACTCGATCACAACAGGCTTGCGGGCCGCCTGCTCGACAGCCGTTTGCGCGTGCGACTCTGCAGTGAAGGCAGACCAGGCAATCAAGAGCGCGCAACATAGTCTCAGGTTGACTCTCGGAATTGTTCTCATTCCTGCATCTCCTCGATGCGGAATCTGATGCCTGTTGCCGCAGAAAGTTACGACGACGTCTGTCAAACAGGCGGAGAGTTGCAGCTAGTATAACGCCGGTTAGCAGTAGAAATCCGCGATGCTCTTGACCACCCAGCTCTGTTCGTCCTCGCTCAGTTCTGGAAACATCGGCAGCGCCAGCACTTCCTTTGCGGCGCGCTCGGCCTCCGGAAAGTCGCCCTCGCGATAACCCAGATAGACGAAGCAAGGCTGCAAATGAAGCGGGATCGGATAATAAATCTCCGTCCCAATCTTACGTGCACTCAAAAATTCGCGCAGTTCATCCCGGCGAAAGGCGCGGACGACGTATTGGTGAAAAACGTGATATGTATCTGCCGAAGTTCGCGGGAGTTGAATGGGCGCGGGGTTCTGAGCCTGATCGCCAGTTGACGTGAGGCCAGCCTCCGCGAAAAGCTGATCGTAGCGTGCGGCTCGCTGGCGGCGACCCTCGTTCCATCCTGCGACATATTTCAATTTCACGCGCAGAATGGCCGCCTGGATGGCGTCGAGACGGCTGTTCCATCCAAACTCTTCGTGAACGTAACGGCTCGGGCTGCCATGGTTGCGCAGTCGCCGCATGTGTTCAGCCATTGATGGATCGTTAGTGGTGACCAATCCGGCGTCGCCATAGGCGCTGAGATTTTTCGTGGGATAAAAACTGAACGCGGCACTGACTCCCATTGATCCGGCCTTGCGTTCCCCACGCCGCGCGCCAATTGCCTGGGCAGCATCTTCAATCAAGGCAAGATGGAATTCATCAGCCAACTCTTGCAGCGAATTCATATCCGCGCACTGGCCGTAAAGGTGAACTGGAAGCAGCGCCCGGAGATTGTCGCGCCGGCCGCGACGAAGAAACGTGTCAACCTGCTCCGGATCGAGATTAAAACTGTGAGGCTCGATATCGGCAAATACCGGACGGGCGCCCGTTCGCACAATAGCGCTCGCCGAAGCAAAAAAACTGAAGGGTGTGGTCAGGACTTGATCGCCGGGCTGCACTCCGGACGCAACGAGGGCCAGCCACAAAGCGTCGGTGCCGGAGGCGCAGCCCACGGCATCCTGCGCTCCACAAAAGTCCGCGAGTTCCCGTTCGAGCGCCTCGACCTCCGGTCCCAGAATGTAATGCTGCGAAGCACACACCCTGCCGACGGCGGCCAAAACTTCGGCGCGCACTTGCTCATACTGACGCTGCAGATCCAGCATCGGGACAGAGGCATGCGCAGTTGAGATGGCGGATAATGCCTCCGACGCCTCTCTCTTCGAGGACGCGGGATCTCTGGAAGAAGTTGTCACCGAAAACCGATTGTAGCAGGACGACCGATCTACATGAGGCACCTCCACACGCAAGCCGAGGGGCAGGCATCGATACCGACTGAAGGCTAATTTATATGTAAATCCATATTCATCTAGAGACGTATATCCTAATTAACGTAATAATACATTTAAAAATATAACAATTTGTTGACAACGCATACTGTTATGAATCTGTTGTTTGGACAGTTAGTTGCACTGTGTTTCTGTTCAGCGATTGTGTGTCTGCCGCGGTTGGCGATGTCTGGCGGCATGATTCGCAGGTTGTCAGGACCCCCAGGATTTTGTAATTCCTGACCTTAGCGGAACACGCAAGAAAAGAAATCAAAGATAGCTTTAACCGGAGACAATACCTATGATTCGTGCCTCACGAAAGTACGGGATGTTTGCCGTATGTCTAATCTCGGCGCTGCTGGTTTCCTCTCTCCTTTTCGCCCAGGAAACCACCGGCGCCCTGCAAGGAACCGTAAAGGACCCCACCGGTGCAGTGGTTTCTAACGCCACCGTCGAGCTTACCGGCACTTCGCTGATCGGGAAAAAGAGCCTTACGACCGACAGCAGCGGCTATTATCGCTTCGCCAATCTGCCGCCTGGTTCCTACACAGTGTCAGTCAAAGCTCCCGGATTCTCTGAGTTGAAGCGCGAAGGCATCGTGATCGAGGTGGGACACCTTCCGACTCTTGATCTGACGATGGCGGTCGGCGCTGCCGGCACGGTGGTCGAAGTAAGCGGCGCGGCTCCGCTCATCGACGTGGGCACCGAGACGACGCAGACCAACATCACGCAAGATGTCGTTCAGGACGTCCCGCACGGACGCTCGTTCCAGTCGGTGATCCAGTTCGCTCCTTCGGCTTCCAATGAACCTCTGATGGGCAGCAATCGCGCCAGCAATGGAACCGGTGCAGTGTCTCCCGGCAACGGTAGCAACGGCAGCGCCTTCGGTTATTCAGTCGCTGGAGGGTCGGACTCGGAGAACTTGTATTTGGTGGAAGGACAGTCCACCGCGAACATTATTGGTGGCTACTCCCATACCAACGTGCCTTTCGACTTCATTCAGGAAGTGCAAGTGAAGAGTGAGGGTATCGAAGCGGATCACGGTGGCGCGCTAGGTGGCGTGGTCAACGTGATAATGAAAAAGGGCCAAAACAGCTACCACGGTTCGATCTTTGCTCAATTTGAGAATCAAGCGCTCGATGGCACGTCAGCGGTCTATCAGCGCTACGATCCACTGAGCAATCCGTCTTCGACCTCATTCCTTGATGCAGTCAACGAACAAGTTCAGCCTATTAAGCCGCACACCAGTGATGTTTTCCCTGGTTTCACCTTCGGCGGTCCGATTCTAAAGGATAAAATCTTTTTCTTCGTGGGCTTTAACCCAGAATGGAACGACATTGAGCGCACCATCAATTACGGCCCTGCTAACGGTGGCGAGATTCCATTCAGCCAAAACACCCAGACCTATTACACCAGCGCGCGCATCGATTACGCGGTGACCCAGAAGATCCGCGTGTTTGGCTCTTGGCTCTATCAATACCAGCGCCAGGCTGGCGAAAACTTGCCGCATGACGACTTGGTCGGGGGCCTCTATAACTTGAGCACCGGCTGTTACGGAGCACTCGCCTCTGGCGATCCGACTTCACCTTTTTACTGCGCTCCTGGTTCCGGAGTCTCGCCGACGGCCTACGCTCATACCTTGGGCTATACGGCTCCCAATCAAACTCTTAACACTGGTGCAGACTGGACAATCACGCCCCGTTTGATCTCAACCAGCCGGTTTGGCTACTACTTTGAAAACTACCGCGACTTTGGATTCCCCCAAGGCGGCAATTTATATGAATGGCAGAACAGCAGCATAGGTGGCGTTGATACCACTGGAGCTCCGCTACCGGCAGCGCTGCAGCAATCGCAGTTCTTCATCAACGGCGCCATCGACTCAAATATGACCACACGCAATGCCAACAAGGCGATCCAGGTCGATGAGGATTTTGCCTGGTTCAAGAGCGGATGGGGAGGCACGCACAACTTTAAATTTGGGTATCAGCTCAACCGCCTTTCCAACTACATACTTCAGGGCTATAACGAGCCGTACACCCAGATTTTTGCGGGATATTCTGGAACCAAGTCTACCGCCTATACCCCCGCGACTCAGACGGGAATAGACAACTGCAATGCCCTGCTCGCGGCGCAGACAGCGGCGGGCACAGCCCCTGCCGACGGCCTCTGTCAGGGCCAGTATGGAGTCGCCACAGTGTATGACTTTGGAACTGGGGGCAAAGCTACCAGCTTTAATCACGGTTTCTTTGCCCAGGACGCCTGGACGATTGGTCGTGGCGTTACCCTTAACCTGGGTCTCCGAGTCGAGAGAGAGTATGTCCCCGGCGAAGGTCTGGCGGGACCGGGCGTGCCGAGCCATCCAATTAATTTCTCATGGGGCGACAAGATTGCTCCTCGCGTTGGCGCCGCTTGGGATGTCTTTAAAGATGGCCGTATGAAAGTGTTCGGCAGCTATGGCGTCTACAACGACATCATGAAGTTGAATGTGGCCATCAGTTCGTTTGGCGGCCAATACTGGCAGAATTGCGCTTACGCTATCAATACGCCGACTCTCTCCGATATTAACCCTGTCTTCAACAGCGCTGGTCGTGACTGCGTAGGCGCTGCCGCTTCGAGCACGGCCAACTTCGGTCCGGGCGGTGGCTCTGGACTAACCTTCCTGGAAAATCAGAATTTGCGAGCCTTCCCAACTACCTGCGCGACTTGCAGTTTCTCCCAGGAAGCGGTTCAACCAAACCTGAAGCCGTACCGGCAGCATGAGTCAACGTTTGGTGCCGATTACCAACTCAGTAAAGGTCTCGCGTTTGAAGCCCGCTGGGATCGCCGCCGGCTCGATCACGCGATCGAAGACTCATCTGTTTTCAACGCCGTCACAGGCAGCGAAACCTTTATCATTGTCAATCCTGGTCAAGGTATAAACAGCACTTTCTCTGGCTTCTGCAACTTCATCTACGGGGCTGGGGCGGCGGCAGCTTGCACCAGCGCAAGTGGGTTATATCCGCCCAACAAGACCATCCCTGCGGCTCGCAGCTATGATGGCGTCGAATTCCGCCTGATCAAGGCTACTAGCCATCACTGGTTTGGGATGATGTCCTACACTTATAGCCACTTTCGTGGCAACTACACGGGCTTGACCAGTTCGGACCTATCTGATGGTGGTTTAGCCGGTCGCAACTCGCCGAACAATAGCCGTGCGTTTGACGAGCCGTATTTCTCGTGGAACGACAATGGCGGGTCATCCAGCGGGTTGCTTCCCACAGATCGTCCGAATAAATTCAAGGGCTATGCCTATTATGAATTGCCGGAGGGCAAGCATACCTCGACGAACTTCGGGATCTTCCAGTACTTGTATCAAGGGTCCCCGGTTTCGACCTTCGTCGACACGGGATATAGCTACAGTGGTTCGGGTTCGGGCGGGTGGGATGTTTACCCGGTGAACCGCGGCAATTGGGTCAATGTAACGCAAGATCCAACCACGGGCGCTTTCACCGTTGGTAATCCGTATGTCCGTCGTACTCCGTGGTACATCCAGAGCGACTTAAACCTTCAACAGAACTACAAGATCAGCGAGACTAAGGTTTTAGGCTTCTCGGCCACGTTCACCAACCTTTTCAACCAGCATTCGGTGACGGCCTATAACGAACAAATCGATACCGGTGCGCAACAGTCGTTCACTTCTCCGGGGGGGAACTACATTTTCAATGGAGTTCCATTCTACGCGAGCGCTATGACTCCTTGGGGCGCCGGGTCGCCTTCGTCTATCCTTCAACAAAACCTGACCAACAGCACTATCCTGCCCGGTCCGGTGCTATTTAGTAGTCAGTATGGCCAGCCGATGTATTACCAGCTGAGCCGTAACATCCGATTGGGTGTGAAGTTCGCTTTCTAGGCTGGGTAGGGCAACTTCGAGGGAGCCGGAACTTCGGCTCCCTTTTTTCTATGATGAGGATCTACTTCCCGAACATCGGGTAGTGACTGGCCGCCCCCATAAA
>DATNMU010000048.1:0-50802 GCA_035602195.1 Candidatus Acidiferrum sp. | reverse complement strand
TTTGGGATCATCCTTCTTGGGATGAATGCAATCCACCGGACACGCATCCACGCACGCGGTGTCTTTGGTGTTGATACAGGGCTCGGCAATAACGTAGGTCATAAAAGTGGGCGTCTCCTGAAAGCTATGCAGGTATTTTACTACTCCAGCGACTCCGCGAACCGCACATTCTAGCAAGAAACGCGGGAGGCGGTACAGGCTTATTACGGCAGAAGGCGAATCAGACTCGTCGTGCAAAGAAAGGCCGGCAGCATTTGCTGCCAGCCTCTTCTGTATCTGTTGGTTTCCTACTCGCTGAGAGCTACGACCGAAACTCGATTATCGGTGTCCTCCACCGCCGCCGTGTCCACCACCACCGTGGAAGCCTCCTCCACCGCCGCCGTGGAATCCACCACCGCTACCACCGTGGAACCCGCTACCGCCACGGAACCCGCTACCACCGTGAAAACCACCGCCATGGAAGCCCCCAGCAGAACCGCGGACAAAGCCGCGTCCGCCAAAACCTCCACGGCCGTCAAATCCGCGTCCGCCGAATCCCCTCCCGCCGAAACCGCGTCCAAAACCCCAGCCGCCACGGCCCCAATATCCGCCGTACCAGGGACCGGCGCCAATGAAGACTCCGCCTGCGAACCAATCAGGTCCGTAATAGCCGTAGGGCGCGCAAGCGTACGGATAATAATTGTAGTAGCCGTAATCGCAAACCGGAGCTGCGCCAACGTAGCCCGGACCAAAGCCCACACCTACGCTGACCTGCGCCTGCGAGTAAGCCAGCGGCAGCATCAAAACCCCCACCAAAGCCAGATACTTTAAATAACGCATGATGAAACCCCCTTGGTTCAGGTCCTTATTCTTATAGAAGTCTTCTGAACCTGCCGGCCTTCCAGATCGCCTTCCATCTGAACTGCCTACTTATTTGAACTCAAAGCGCGCAAAAAAGTTGCAAGTTTGGGAGTGGCTGATTTCAGCCACCCTGCCTGAATTCAACCACTTGCAAGGAACGCGCACAGCCCTACGCCTCCACCAACTCTTTCTTTTCGTTCGGCTCATACTCCACAATGTAGCCCGCCACAGCGCTGGCGGCCACGGTGAACGGCGATGCCAAGTACATTTGTCCCGGGCCGCTGCGACCGGGGAAGTTGCGGTTCTGGGCGCTGATTACCACCTGATCGGGACGAGTAGAAACACCTGGCCCGGCATTGATGCAGGCTCCGCAACTCGGTTCGATCACATGTGCGCCAGCCTTTTGGAACACGTCGAGGTAGCCTTTGCGCAGGCAATAATCCCGGGTTTCTTGCGAGCCAAACTGGATGTAGAACTTCACCGAGTCGGCCACGCGCTTGCCCCGTTTGAGCGCATCGGCGAGAACGGCGGCATACATATCCATGTCTTCGTTCTTGCCGGCGGTGCACGTGCCGCCATACGCGATTTCGACTGGCACAGGTGTATTCAACTCGCGCACGTACTTTCCATTGCCCGGGTCGCCAGGGGTCGCAACCATTGGCGTAATCTCAGCCGCATTGAGTTCGATCACGTGGGCATATTGCGCATCGGCGTCGCTGTATAACCCTGCGATCATGGATTGAGCTTTGTTACGGTCCATGCCGCGGCGTTCCACCAGGAAGTCGACGGCTTTTTTGTCGGGTGCAACGATGCCGGTGAATCCGCCGATCTCGGCAGCCATGTTGGTCATGGTGGCGCGCTCGTCCACGCTGAGTTCTTCGATGGCCTCTCCTGCGTACTCCATTACTTTGGCCAGCGCCTTTCCGCTGCGCACATAATCGAGGCTGAGTATCTTCAGGATGAAATCTTTCGCCGTAACATTTTCGCGCTTCTTGCCGCGGATTAAGATCCGCACCGACTCGGGAACCTTCACCCGCACATCCTTCGTAATCCAGCTATTGAACACATCGGTGGTGCCGATGCCGAAAGCGACGCAGCCGATGGCGCCAACGTGCGGCGTATGCGAGTCCGAGCCAATGTTCAACTGACCCGGCAAGGCATAGCTCTCGAGCACGATGGAGTGGCAAATGCCCTCCGAGCCCTTGCGATCTTTCAATTCGCCGTGCAGCTTGATTCCCTGCTTGGCGGCGAAGTCCTGCTGCTTAAACTTGAGCTGAGTGGCGAGATCGAGCAGCCCCAGCTTCTTCTTCTCCTCGGAGATCACTTCATCGAGGAAGGTCAGGTGGTCGCGGAAAAAGATGATGCTGGAAGCATCGTTGACTTTTGCGTCTTTGCCGACGTAGCGCTCGAAGAAGATTGCCGCCATGGGCGTGACGTACTCGTGACTGAATCGCAGGTCGGCCTGCGCGAACCCAGTGTCGCCGGGCTTTACAGCGGCTACGCCGACTTCCCCATTTTCGTTCAGCATGTGGCGGGCAAAGATTTTCTCCGCCAAGGTCATGGGTGGGGCAGCGTAGCGGCGCACATTACCGGCCATTTCCAACTTCGCAATGTTCTCGATTGGCGGCAGAGTAACTTTCTTCTGCATACGCGCCACATTGAAAGGAAACAGTCCGCCATATTCAATGACTTGGCGCGTGATTTCGTCTTCACCAGCGGTAAACTCGGAGAGCGGAATTTCTTCTCCGCCGCGGATTCTGTCGATCAGCGAAAAATCCGTTGAAGTGAGGACTCCGAGGTTCTGGCAATTCTGCTTGTAGATGCGCTCTATATTTTCCGCGATCACTACCTGGATGCCGGCGCACATCTCAGCGTAGGGCGACTGCTCTCGGCTTGATCCCTTGCCGCGCCGCTTGCCGCTGACCGCACACACGAATCCGCCACGCTTCACTTCACCGCGGCCGATCGGTGTAACGCTGCCACACTTCAGCCCGAGATAAGGAATCTCGCCCAACGTCTCGTCGAAGTAAAAGCAGTAATGAGCGGGGGTGATTTCGTCGGTCGAAATGTCGTCGCGCAGTTTGGGATTATTCGCCGGATTCTTCGTATCCCAGGGCAAATCTTCACCGGCGAGCTGACGCTTGATCAGTTCGGGATCTTCCGTGAGAAAAAGAATGCGTCCCTGCAGCCGCACTTTGTCGGGCCGTTTTTCGATTTTGCGTTCCAGAAGAGAGTTGATCACGTTGAACCTGTAAGAGCTCGAGTTGTGGAGCAGCCGCGAGCGGAGGCACTCCCCAACTATTGTAAGCCCCTGTGTTCCTCTGTGGTTAAGCCTTCTCTTTTCCTTAACCACAGAGGAGACGGGGGAACACGGGGGATTTATCGTTTGTACTCGCGGAGATCCGGGAGGGCCTCCAAATTTCGTCCAGCAAAGATGCTCTGGAATTCCTGCAGCAGAGCGTCGTGAATCAGACCATTCGAGGCGACCGTTTCGCGGCTATTAAGTTCAAAGGGCGAGCCATCGAAGCGCGTCACTTTGCCTCCGGCCTCCTGCACTATGAGCACGCCCGCCGCCGTGTCCCACGGATTCAGATTGAATTCCCAGAAGCCGTCGAAGCGACCCGCGGCCACGTTGCACAAATCAAGAGCCGCGGAGCCCGCCCGCCGCACTCCGTGAGACTGCAGCGTGATCTGGTGATAGAAATAAATGTTCGGGTTCTTGTGGCGCTTCTGGCTGGGGAATCCGGTGGCCAGAAGCGATTCTTTCACGGTGGCTGTCTTCGAGACGTGGATCGTATCTCCGTTGAGGTACGCGCCTCTTCCTTGCTCCGCGGAAAACAGCTCGTCGCGCGTAGGATCGTATACGACAGCAGCAATGCGCTCACCTGATTGCTCCGACAAGCGATGCTCAAGACCCATGGAGACGCAGAAGACTGGATATCCGTGGGCAAAGTTAGTCGTGCCGTCCAGTGGATCGATATACCAGCGATAGTCGCTGCCCTGATCATTGAGCCCCTGCTCTTCGCCCAGAACGTCGTGGGTTGGCCAGTGTTGATGGATGCGCTCGCGAATCAGCACCTCAGAGGCACGGTCCGCGGCGGTAACCAGGTCGGCTTCGCCCTTGTATTCGATTTTCAAATGCTGATGGAAATAGCCCATCAGCAACGCGCCGGCTTCGCGCGCGATGGCGGACATGGTGGGGAGAAAGCTTTCGTGATTGGAGGACATGAGCGGGCTTCGGGCTTCGGCTTTCGGGCTCCGGCTGGAAGATCAGCTTTGCGAGTTTTTTGCCGAAAGCCGAAGGCCGAAGCCTGCTTTACTTTCTCTTCCCGCCGCTTTCTGCGATGTACATGATCTCATGCTTAAAAATGAAAAGATTGGGAGCGCCTTCGCGCGTGAGCCGCACCATGTGCTTATCGTAATACTCGATCCATCCGCTCACGGTCTGACCATCCATCAACTTCACGCTGACCGGCTTCTGCTTCTCGCCCAGAGCCTTAAGAAAGTTGGCCTCCTCGAAAGTCTCCTCGGGAGGCGGGGTGCGGCCGCGTTTAGCGGCGTTGGGATTTCCCTGCGGGCGGAACGGCATAGGGGTATTGTACATGGGCGCGTAACGTGAACAACGCGCAAGAAGAAGCCAAAGCAGTGAGAGTACAATAAGCGCCAAGATTTCCAGGCTCCCGGAGGTCCGGCATGAAGCGGCTTATATTTCCTCTCTTCCTGACAATCTCCTTTTACTCGCCGTCTACGCTCTCAGGACAAACTCACAGGCCGCCTGGACTGGAGCAGGCGGACCAAGCGAGTGCTCAGACGGATAAAAACGTACCGCCTCCCAACGTGCAGCATTCCGCAACCGACGTAGCGAAGATTGAGCACGATGCCGAGGAACTATCCCAGCTGGCGCAATCCATTCCTCACGACATTGAGACAGTTGAGAAGGGTATGTTTCCAAAGGACATGATCCAGAAACTTAACCGAATTGAAAAGCTCTCGAAACGTCTACGTGGTCAACTGGGTCGTTAACCCGTCAAAGGTCAAAAATAAAACGCCAGCCTTCGATAGAAGGCTGGCGTAATTTTGCCCTTTAGAACTCAGCTAGAAGACTACCTTCAGACTGAATTCGATTTGCCGAGGCGAACCCAGCGAGAAGACGCCGGTGCCCACGCCAACGCGATTGACCAGATGCCCAGCGGGGTTCGTGCCATTCACGGCGCCCGTAGAACCGGACAGCAGGCCCGACATCATGCTCGTCGGCAGGTCGAAATTAGCAAAGTTCATAAGGTTGTAGAAACCAACCTCCGGCTTAATAGTTACTTTCTCCAAGAAGGTATGGCTCCAGGCGATTGTCGTGTCAAATGCCTTTAGCCAGCTGTAGTTTACTTGGTCGGCAGGAGCAGGGGTGACGGTCGGGGCTACGCCGCCGAGGGCCACCAAGTCGGTCGCAGTCATCAAGTTGTTCTGAATTAGCACTTGACCGGCCGGTGTCGGCTGACCCGCTACCTTCGTGTTGTAGTTGGAGATGACTGTGTTAATGCTGCTGGCGTTGATGCCGCGATCAAAGTTACCGACAGTGGTCCCAGGGATTGGATCCTGCGTGACTCCGCTGCCGGTAAAGTCGGTACGGAAGATCTCCCCAGCGCCATTCCCGGTATTGGGGACCGTGAGAGTGGTCGAGAGTGGGCTGTAAAAATGTGATATTACTCCAACCTGAAATCCTCCTCGCAAGTCGAGGTACCCACCGAAAGACAGTTGATGGGTACGATCCAGAGTGGACGGCCCGAAGTACCGGTTGACGTTGGAATTATCCAGAGCGGGGACAATGAAGTCCTGGTCGCCACTGGCTGCGGTCACTACCGCATCCGCCCCTACTCCGCCGCCGCTATTGTCGAACCGGGATAGGGCATATGAAATCTGGAAGTTGAGGGCTTTCGCTCCGCGGAACGGTGACTTTACATTGTCGACCCATTTCAACTGCAAGCCGTCGTACGTGGAACGCCCGACCGGCGACAGGAAGCCAAGCGGCGGGGCGTTGGGGTTAATTCCAGGGAAGGCACAATTATGGCCAAGCGTGGCAAGGCAGCTATTGCCCCCCATGTCCGATGAGGAACCCAAGCCATTGCCGGCGAAGTCAGCCATGGTGGTCGGGCGAGGCGTCCAGGTTGGAACGCCGTTTACGATGTCAGTCGTTCCGGTCGCCGGATCGGTCGGACAGTTACCTGAATAAGATGCGACGACCGAACTCGCTCCACAGTTGGCCAAAGTCGCCGCAAGTGCGGCCTGGGCGCCGCCCATGTTGAAAGTGCCAATGGAGCCGGCGTGATTCTGGTCCACACCCAGCAAGAAGTGGGTTTGGACGTTGCGAATGAAGTCAGCGCTTATAACCATGCCCGGACGAATCTCGTGCTGGACACCGATGTTCATGACGACTGAGCGGGGCGACTTGTAATTAGGGTTAAACATGTTGCTGCCAGGATTAAAGAAACAGTTGGTGCCGCCCGTGCAATCCGTGAGGGATGCGCCCGAAAAGTTGGGATTGGGCTGCTGCAGGTTCAGGGGCGAAGCCGCCTGATACTGGGCCTGAAGAGCCAGCAGCGCGGGCAGAACATTGCCGATCAAAGGAAAGCTCGAGGAAGTGCCACAAACCGAGAATGGAGTACCCGAACTAGCAGTGATCGTGCCGGTCGAGGTCGGTATTGGGGACGCGGCTCCGGCAGCAGCACATGGCGCCGGAGTCTGCAAAAAGGCGCCAGTAGGCTCGCGGAAAGGACCATCGAACAGCACGTTATTCCAAACGGCATTTTCGTAGAATAATCCGATGCCAGCCCGAATCACAGTCTTTCCATTTTTCGCGGGATCCCAGGCAATACCCAGCTCGGGGGAGAAATTCGTATTCGGCTGGTTGACCGAATTCCCGAGTCCAGGCAAAAGACCGCTGAGTCCAGGAATGGGGGCGTATTGGCTATCGGTGCGGCCTGTATCACGCTCCCAGCGCAAGCCATACGTGACAGTGAGGTTTCGCTTGACCTTCCAGGAGTCGCCTGCATAGAGGAGGATCCGGTTGTCCGGCCCTAACCCGCCTGCGGGGAACCCAAGTGCCGCCTTAGTCGTCGAGAAGCCCAAGCCATTGCCCAAGACAAACCCGCCATCGGCAGGGTAGTTGAACGGATTGTTGCGCCCGCCCGTAAAACAGGGGGTTACCCCCTGTGTTCCGGCGATGGGGCATCCCGGAATCCACGACGTGTCTGCCGTCCCCCCAATTTGACTGTCGGCAGTGCTGACCGATGAAACGACCTCAGGCCCATTCTTAAAGAATGAGGCGAAGCCGCCGCCCTGGAGGTGATTAAACGTAGCCCCATAGCGAATGATGTGCGAACCTAGAACCTTACTGCCATCGTACTTGATTTCGTGATCGCTTTGCGGCGTGCTCTGAGGAGCGAGTAGATTTGGCCCGGCGACAAGGCCAGTGGCTCCCATGAAGATCTCGGCGCCAATGTTATTGAACGGCAGCGCTGCATTTCCCGTAGTTGCATCGACAATCTGGTTCTGGAACTTCAGAAACGAGAAGCGGATGGAATGGGTGAAGCTGCCGGTATTGAAATCAACACCCACGACATCATTGCGGGTGATGTCCTTGTTGTCATATACCGAGTAGCCGAACCCGAAAGTCGCTCCTAGCAAATTCTTGAAATAGGAGTAGCGATAGAAGACGCGTGCGCTCTTGGTAAGCTGGTAATCCAAGCGGCCCAAAAGATTGTCCTCACGGAAGGGATCGCTAAAACTCCCAGAAAACGCGTCGAAAGGAGCGGAAATAGGCACCGGCGCTTGCGTATTCTGAACCGTTCGCTCGCCGTCGCCGAAGAAGAATAACTTGTCCTTGATAATCGGTCCGCCGAAATCGGCACCGTACTGGCTCCGCTGGCCGTACAGATCAACTCCGCCCGGCAGTGCGGCAGCTCCAGCTCTATTATCGCGGAATTGCCCAAAAGCTTCGCCGTGGAAGCCATTGGTTCCGGACTTGGTAGTCACGTTCACCGAACCGGAGGATGTAAGCTCAGTCGACATATCCAAACTAGCTTGTCCGATCTGGAATTCCTGAATGCCGCTGGCCGGGATGTCAGTGGTGGTCGTTCCCACGGTTTCGTCGGACACATCCACGCCGTCGACTTCGATGCGAGCGGTGCGGCCGAAACGACCTCCAAACGAGATCGAAGAATAGCCTGCCTTAGTCGGATCGAAGTTCTGGCCGTCTTGAATCTGGACGCCAGGCTCGAGCTGCGCGAGATCGAGGAAGTTGCGGCCATTCACGGGCAGGTTTTCAATCTGGTCGGCGGTCAAAACGCCTTGAACGGTAGCCTGCTCAGTATTAACCTGAACCGCGCCTCCCTGAACCTCTACAACTGTGCTCTCTTGGCCGATCTCCAGCTTGACATCGCCGTTGGCCGCATTGCCCACCTGAACATTGGCGGTCAACTGGGTCGTCTTGAAGCCCTTGCCCTCGACGCGAACGGTGTAGATCCCAGGCACAAGAGAACCCGAGGAATAGGTACCTGATCCTGTGGTCGTGGCGTGGATGGTCTGCCCTGTTGGTCCCGTGATGGTGACTTTAGCGTTAGGAACTACCGCGCCACTCGAATCTGTCACAGTGCCGACGATGCTGCCGGCTTGAATTGATGTTTGGCCAACCGCAGTGCCAGAAACAAAGACCAGTGCACATACGACCACAGCGGCGAGAAGCACAAAAATCGTATTGGATGAGGAGCAGAACCTGTTGTTCATCGTAACCTTCCTTGTCGGAAACTTCCGCGAAGACATCAATTCACGGGCACAATACAAACTGAGATTTGGCAGACTCCCCTAAAGCAATTCACCAGCCAGGGATGGCCGCAACTCTGTAAAATCTATATCCTGATATTTATCAATGGTTTAGTGGAATATTTCGTAACGAGGAACACAAAATGTTCGCTAAACAGTCGACTTAAACATCCACAAAACCATAGCTGGACTTTTATAAAAGGTAGGTGGATTTGTGAAACAGCGTTGTTGCTGGTTGTTATGTCTATCGTCTGGCGGCACTTGTAGGGATATCAGAGATTCGTCTGACTTCAGAAATCCGACTTGACCGTGTAGTATCCGGCTCGGTGCCGAACGTGGTACGAGGTGGCTTCGGTGGGCCCGGTGACCGCGACCTGGATGCGGCGGAATTGGGAGTTCGAGAGGCGTTGCGATGGGTAGTAGGCCAGCAGATATTGAGTTCGAAGTTCGTCGCTGATCTGGCGGAATGCGTCGTCGAGCTGCGACACGGAGGTGGCATAGTAGTACTTGCCGCCGGTATCTTCGGAGAGTTGAATGAGGGCATTCTCTCCGCCGGTTTCTCGTCCGGCACTGCTTTCGATCGGCACAACAATGATGCTGTAGACGATGGCCTCGGCTTCCTCGGCGGCGCGGACGGCTTCTTTGTAATCCACTCGGCTGATGGTGTCGCCGCCGTCGGTGATTAAGACCATCACCTTGCGACCCTGTCGGCGATCCAGCGAATGCGAGGCGAGATAAATGGCGTCGAAGAGGGCGGTGGCAGCGCCGAGGCGGACATGGTCGATGCCGGATTCGATACGTTTCATGTCCGAGGTGTAGCCAGTAGATTGCAGCACTGCTTCGCTAAATCCAAATACGGATAACGCATCGACGGGACGCAATAGCGCCCGGGCAAAGCGCTTGGCGGAAGCTTGCTCGAGTGGCAGATCGCGACGGGTGCTCAGGCTGGTGTCGATCGCGAGAGCGATCGAAAGCGGCAGCGCGGACTCTTTGTCGAATACCGAGATCGTCTCATCGCGGCCATCTTCCTGCAATTTGAAGTTCTCTTTCTTAAGTCCGGCGACGGGCGCTCCGTGGGCATCGCTGACGGTGACGTACACGTTAACCAGTTTGACATCAACTTTAAGTGTATTTTCTGGCTGGGCTTGGGGCGGCGGCTGTTGGGCATGCGACAGCGCGCTAGCGAGCAACAGCAAAATCAGGGTGGTGGGTTTTAGCATTCCGTGAAAGATGTGTGTTTGGGGACGCCCGCTCACTTAGATGCGTCCTTGGCTGCGGGGCTGCCTTGGGCGCGGGGAATTTCCGCAGGAAAAGGCTCGCCATCGGCCCAGACGGCGCCGTCTTCGAAGTATTCTTTCTTCCAGATAGGAACGCTACGTTTCAGAGTATCAATCAGCCATCGGCACGCGTCGAATGCGGCAGCGCGGTGGGCTGAGGCGACCGCAATCAGAACGCTAGTTTCGCCGACCTGCAACCGGCCCAACCGGTGCACCAGAGCTACGTCGCGAACTTTGAATTCCTTGAGCGATTGCTCAGCCAAGCTTTCCATCTGCTGCAGCGCCATCTCCTCGTAGGCTTCGTAGTCGAGATAGAGCGTTTTTCTTTCGCGCGTGTGGTTGCGGACAACGCCCTCGAAAACTACGGCGGCGCCGTCTTCGGGTTGTTTGATACGAGCAAGAACGGCCGCGGTATCTATGGGGCTGCGAGCGATGCTTGCTTTACTTGATCCGCCACTGACTGGCGGAAGCAGCGCCACTTCGTCATTCGATCGCAGTGGAGTCTCCGCTCCGGCGTAGTGTTGATTTACGGCTACAGCCAGTGAAGCCATCGAGTCTCTCATTCGTGGCACATGTGTCTGGTAGTGCTCAAGTACATTGCGGACCAAGGCCCCATCAGGCAGCTCCAGCGAGTCGCTAGATCTTCCTGCGAGATCTTTTAGCATGCCGAAAAAAAGGATGCGCACACGCATGGTCACTGCCAGTTTAGCGCGGTCGCGCCAATTTGTTTCTCTGACGGTTGGGAGATGTTTCAGGCGAATGGTGGAAAATGATTTCGCCGCAGTGCCCTGCGCGAACACTGCGGCGAAACTAGGATTACGATTGCCAGGTTACAACCTTGTCTTGAGCCACCGCTGGCCCCTGAACAGGTTGAACCGCGTGCTCAGGTTTGGACTCCTTGGGCAGAGTCAACACCGACTTCGCGGCCAATGATTCGGCAACTGCCGGCAGTGAAACGCGGAGCGCTTCGCCTATTGTTTTAACGTAATGAATGGTGAGGTTCTCGAGTTGCTCGGGCGTGAGATCTTCCTCAACATTCATTTTGTTTTCCGCGGGCAGAATTACGGTGGTGACTCCAGCACGCTTGGCGGCCAGCACTTTTTCTTTAATACCGCCCACGGGCAGCACGTTACCGCTGAGCGTAATTTCGCCAGTCATCGCGGTGAGCGGCCGGATGTGATGACCTGACAGCAAGGAGACCAGGGTGGTTGCCATGGTCACGCCCGCTGAAGGGCCATCTTTTGGAATCGCGCCTGCCGGCACGTGCATGTGAATGTCGTGATCGGCGAAGAAGTCGTCGGAAATTCCGAGATGCGCTGCATTTGAACGCACCCAGGTTAACGCGGCTTGCATCGACTCCTGCATCACCTGACCGATCTGTCCAGTCATGGTGAAACCGCCTTTGCCTTTCATGGCATTGGCTTCGACAAAGAGCACGTCACCACCTGAAGGAGTCCAGGCCAAACCAACAGCGACTCCGGGACGCGCAGTACGCTCCTCGATCTCGCCTTCGGTGCGGACCTTAATACCGCCCAGGAACTCCTGAATAATTTCTTGCGTCACGACCAGCTTTTCAGGTTTACCTTCGGCCAGCCGCCGCGCTTGCTTGCGGCAGATGGTGCCGATGGTACGTTCCAGGCTGCGAACACCGGCTTCGCGTGTGTAGTGACGAATCACGTAGCGCAGAGCTTCGTCCGGAAATTCGATCTGCTCGGCGGTGATGCCGTTTTCTTCCACCTGCCGCGGGACCAGATAGCGGCGCGCGATGTGCAGTTTCTCTTCCTCGCTATAGCCCTGCAGTTCGATGATCTCCATGCGATCGCGCAGAGGCTCGGCGATGGGGTCGAGCATGTTCGCGGTCGTAATAAAGAGCACCTTCGACAGATCGAACGTGACGTCGAGATAGTTGTCACGGAAGGAAGAGTTCTGCTCGGGATCGAGCGCTTCGAGTAATGCGGAAGCGGGATCGCCGCGGAAGTCGCGCCCAACTTTATCGATTTCGTCGAGCATGAACACGGGGTCTTTGGTCTCGGCACGGCGAATACCCTGGATAATCTGTCCAGGTAATGCGCCGATGTAGGTTCGACGATGACCGCGGATTTCGGCTTCGTCATGCACACCGCCAAGCGACAGCCGTACAAACTTCCGGCCCAATGCACGCGCGATGGATTTGCCGAGCGAAGTCTTGCCCACGCCCGGAGGTCCAACAAAGCACAGGATCGGTCCCTTCATGTTCGGCTTCAATCGCCGGACAGAGAGGTAGTCGAGAATGCGATCCTTAACTTTCTCAAGATCGTAGTGATCCGTGTCGAGAATTTCTTTGGCCTTCGGAATCTCGATCTCTTGACCCGAGGTCTTCGCCCAAGGCAACACGGCCAGCCATTCGACGTAGTTTCGCGTGAGTGAATAGTCGGCGGCCATGGGAGACATGCGCGCGAGTCGGCCCAATTCCTTGAGCGCTTCTTTTTTTACTTCGTCGGGCATGCCGGCTTCGTCGATTTTCTTTTTCAGATCTTCGACGTCGCGCTGGCCTTCATCCTGCTCGCCCAGTTCCTTCTGAATGGCCTTCATCTGCTCGCGCAGGTAGTACTCGCGCTGGGTCTGCTGCACGCGATCCTGCACTTCGCTCTGAATCTTGTTGCGCAGTTGCTGCACTTCAAGCTCTTTCGCGAGATGCTGGTTGATTTTTTCCAGGCGCACCCGGATGTCGAGGGTCTCTAGCGTGTCCTGTTTGTCGGGCGTCGAAAGCGATGGCAGGGACGAAGCGATAAAGTCCACCAGACGTCCGGGCTCATCGATATTCATCGCGACCGTAGACAGCTCATCCGACAACGTGGGCGATCCGGCGACGATCTGCTGGAATAATGTCAGCACATTGCGCTGCAAGGCTTCAATTTCGGAACTGTCGGGCGGAACGGCTTCTGGAATCGGCGACACGCGCGCCCGCATGAACGGAGCTAACTGCGTAAACTCGCCCACGCGTACCCGCTCCAGTCCCTCCGCAAATACGAAGAGGCTCTGATTGGGCATCTTTACGACTTTATGAACGATAGCTGACGTGCCAACGGTATAAAGGTCGCTGGGCTGAGGATTGTCTACTCGCGCCTCGCGCTGGGCGACCACCACAATGGTTTTGTCCTCGCCCAGAGAATTGATTAATTGTACGGAGCTTTCGCGGCCTACTGTAAGGGGTAATACGGCGTGCGGGAACAGGACAGTATCTCGCACAGGGAGTACGGGCAGGGCCCGTACCTCATTTGTTTCCCGCTGCTTAGCAATTGGCTCGGAAAGCGTTGGTTGGTTCATTGGCTCTCCTTGAGTGTAACTCACTCAAGCTTAGATGATACTACTCCGTAAAGGTTTCACCGTTACTGGTCGCAAAACCTTCATGCCATTCTATCGGCAGTGCGCAGTGTTTCACATGATGCCCGAGGTTCAGCGGCTATCGCGGATGATACTCCCGTCCCGTTCCCGGAACAAAGTAGATAGGGACGCTGCACGGCTCGATTTTTAGCCCCGATTGGATTTACAGGTCGAAGTACCGATTTTACTTGGGGGTGAATTGCGACAAATCGTAAATCCCAAGTCTCTTTTCCAGATCCGCAACCTGATCGACTACTTTGAAGAACCCTTCGTCGCCAAAGAGTTCGTCTTCTTTCTTTTCGAACTCTTCCCCCAACGCGTCGTACTCATGCGCGGATACGACCGAACGGAACGCGGGAAATAGCACCGTATCCTCGCGGGCTTCGTGTGGCCGATACATGCGCAGGAATGCCCGCAGAGCGTCTGCCAGTTTTTCGGTATCGGAAACATACTTCAGGGTTGCTACTGACGACAGTTCGCGGATTTGTGCGGTCAGCGTCCGACCGGCTTTGTGCTGGACAATGAGCGTGTCGACTAGATTGACCAACTTGCCCGCCTTGCGGAAACGCGGGAAAAGAAAATCTTCCTCGAGCTTTTCGTGATACTCCTCGACGAAGTGGCGAATGATGTCGGCCGCGCTGGCCAATACCGATCCGTCGAAGGTCTGTTTAGCGCCGAGCAGATGCAGGTGGAAATCGTAAATGAGCAGGACGCGGTTCAAGACTCCGTGTTCGCGCATAAGATCTTCGGCGGGAGAAATGTTTTCCGCATCCTCCTTTTTGCCGGCTGCGTCCTTCTGAGGACTGGCCAGGGCGAACGCAGGAATCAGTAGTCCGGCTCCGGCGACGGAGGAGTGTTGTAAAAAATGTCTGCGGTTCAGGCGAGGGTCTGACATCAGGATCTCCTGATCTGATTTAGTCTGCGACACTAGTTAGGCGTGCAGTCCATCGCTTCGGTTGTACTCTAAGCTGCGGGATAGACTCCTAGTACTTTCACGAAGTCGGCGACCTCGCCGAGATGGCGGAGCGCATTGCGAGCCGGTTCATCATCTCCGCGGAGAAAGTCGACATAGAAAACATATTCCCAAGGGCGTCCGCGCATGGGACGCGATTCAATCTTGCTCAAACTGATGTCGCGTAGTGCGAAAACGCTAAGTGACTTGAAGAGGGCGCCAGGCACATTTTTCACCTTGAATGCGATCGAGGTCTTGTTGGCTCGCTCTGGAATCAGGCGCTTGTAGGCAGCGCTTCCCTTCTTCGCTGCAGTGCCGGCGCCTGGTTTCGAAGTCGACTTGCGGATCAGGAAAAATCGAGTGAAGTTGCTTTTGTCGTCCTCGATGCCAGCTTTGAGAATTTTCCCCGAGTACTCGCGAGCCGCGTGACGCCCGGCGATTGCGGCCGCGTCCAGAATGCGATCCGCTACAACATGCTTCACGCTGCCGGCGGTGTCGTAGAACGGGACGGCCGCAATTTGAGGATGGCGACGGAAGAAATCGCGGCACTGGTCGAGGGCTACTGGGTGCGAGAGCACCTTTCGGATTGCGTTCAGCTTCACGCCGGGCGCGGCGATAAGGTTGTGGACGATGCGAAGCCGAAATTCGGCCTGAATGAAGACGTCGCGAGTCACCAGAAGATCGGCGTGCTCCGCAACTGTCCCGGCGAGCGAGTTCTCGATAGGAATAACGGCGGCGCGGACTAACCCGCGCTCGAGGCGGTCGAACACTTCAGCCGATCGAGCACAAGGGACAACTGCGCAACCCGCCAGCATGCTCTCGGCAGCCTCGTAACTGAAGGAACCGAGTTCGCCCTGGACCGCAACTTTCACGGAAGATTTCACCACAGGCAAGTTAGCTGGAGAGCATGCTAAAGCGCAAATCGAATTTGTCGTCGCTGCTGGTTTCCCGTCAGATCTTTCTCGAGCACCAACGCATCCACACCATTCGAATAATACCGGGGAAAGGTCCTGATCACGGCGTAGCCGTGGCGTTTGTAAAATGAAAGCGCAGACACGTTGTCGACGGCGGTCTCAAGCTCAATCGAGCGGCAAGCCGCATCCCGCAGACGATTTTCCGTAGCCTGAAGTAGCAGGGATCCTATGCCGGAGCGCCGGGCAGGGCTGACCACGTCAATCGTTATCACGTGGCCGGCGCGATCCCGACCGGCTTCAGCGACGATGAAACCAGCGACCGAGCTGTCGCCACCGGCAGCCGGATTTACAGGAGTAGGAGAAACGTCCCTTTGCTCGGCGGGACCTGAACTTCCCGTCTTTGGCCCATCCCCTACCGCTAACAGCGTGAACGACCCGCGGCGGCGGATGTAGGCTTTCAGTTCCGCCCGCGAATAGGAAATTCCGGGGGGAAAGCACTCCTGATCGATGTGCCACAGTGTGTCAAAGTCGGATGGCTGGAATTCCCGGATGGTGAAAGGCACGGTCCATTGTAACGGGGCAGATGCGCGGTCTTGCGAAAGAACTTTGTAAGAAAGAACGCTGTCCGGAAGAATCACCGCAAACCAACAGGAACCCACTTTTTCCACAGGACTATCTTTCCCTATCAAGGAACAAATTAGTCGTGGGCCCCTTGCTTCGCCGCAACCTCGGACGTACCATGAGCATCAGAGGAAGCGAGCATCTGAGGAAGCGTTTGTGGGACGCCTTCTGCTGATCGACGGGGTGGGGTCGGTTGCCGTTCTGGGACTGTGGTACTTCGTGTTTTCCTCGTACAACCGAAAAAAGGGAGCGTCAGCGCTTCGCTGGATGCAAACCGCCTGCGCTGGCAAGGGACGGATTCTCGAATCTCACTGGGTGGGCAGCTCTCGCCTGCAGGCGCGTCTGCACTTCCCTTCTCACTGGTTCGAAAATGCCCGCGTGACGGTGAAGTTCCAACCCCGGGCTCTTCCGGTGCAATGGCTGCTAAGCTGCTGGCGCCACCAGAAAGAGACTTTGACTTTTGAGGCCGATCTGGGCGGTTCTCCCAGCTTCCATCTTGAAGTGGTGAGGCACCGTTGGAGTGCGCACAATCGAGGAATTTCGCCCCGCAAGCGGGACGAACGGGAGTGGGACCTTTACCAGCCGGGACCGATTATTCTGACTACCCGCACCCACTGGAAGCAGGATCCCAGCGCGGAACTGAACGCTCTGATGTCGTCGCGGCGGCAGGATATTCTGCAGGTGCAATTCCGTCCTGAATCGCCGCAGTTCTCGGCCACGGTCCACTTGGACGCGCTGGCGGACCCGAACTCAGCGGCCGGGTTCGTCACCGCGCTGCGCGAGATTGCGGCAGGTGTATCGGCGCACCGGCAATAGATCCACGCTTTACAATTCTGAGTTGTTTCCAGCTCGCCTTGGAACCCTTTCTAACTTGGCAAATGTTTACGTTTGGGTTACCCGCGCAAGCGTAAAATCTCGAACGAGGTGAGCCGGCATGGATCAGCTCTTGCGTTTGGTCGTACTTCTGCTCTGTGTGCCGATTTCCACCGTATCTGGGCAAGACACGCCGCCGCAACTTCAACCGCGGCCCGTCGGCCCCACGACTACACCTCCAGTTGCCACGGATCGGCAAATCATGCTCGATGTGCAAGTCACGGACAAATCCGGAGCAGCCGTTCTCGGTCTACAAAAACAGGATTTCACTCTTCTGGACGATAAACAGCCTAAGGCAATATTGTCGTTTCGAGCATTGGACAATGGTGCAAAATCGGCCAGCGATCCACCCGTTGAAGTGATTCTTGTAGTCGACGCGGTGAATGCTTCCTTTCAGGCCGTGACTTACGAACGCAATGAACTCAAGAAATTTCTGCTGCGGGACGGCGGCAAGCTGGCGCTGCCAACGTCGCTTGTCATCTTTACTGACGCTGGCACAAGGATGCAGGACGGTTCCTCTCGCGACGGAAATTCCTTGGCGGATCTGTATGACCAATATGAGACCGGACTACGGTCCATCACTCGATCTCAGGGATTCTACGGTGCGGCAGAGCGTTTTGACCTGTCGCTGAAGACCTTGACTTCACTTGTGGCATACGAGGGAAAGCGGCCCGGCAGGAAACTGCTGATTTGGTTCAGTCCGGGATGGCCGATACTCTCGGGGCCGAACGTGGACCTTTCCCGCAAAGATCAGGAGAAGTTCTTCAATTTAATCTTGGACACCTCGAACTCGCTCAGGCAGGCGCGCATCACTCTGTATAGCATCGATCCCCTCGGAACGGCGGACGCAGGCGGCTTTCGAACTTTTTACTATCAGGAATTCTTGAAGGGCGTGACTTCTCCCAAACGGACCCTGCCCGGCAATCTAGCATTGCAGGTACTCGCGGTTCAGAGTGGTGGACGCGTCTTGAATTCGAGCAATGACCTCACCGGCGAAATCGCAGAGTGCACCGCGGATGGCGCTTCCTTCTATGTCTTGTCGTTCGATCCAGCACGGGCAGACCATGCCAACGAGTACCACGCGCTGGGGGTGACAATTGACAAACCGGGGATCACTGCTCGCACGCGCACCGGGTACTACGCTCAACCCTGAATTCTGCTTCCTTGGGGTAAGGCCGTGTGCTATCGTTCCGCCCCATGGCCGATTCCCTCAGCGATCCTTCGCCGCAATTCGGCACGGCTGAGTACATCGGAAAGCCCGGCAACGACCATTGCCAATTTTGTTATCAGCCGCTCGCGGGAAATTATTATCGTATTAATAAGTCGATAGCTTGCAGCAGGTGTGCCGAAAAAATGCGCGGCACCATGGCCACAGATTCGCATGCGGCATTCACGCGCGCTCTCTTGTACGGCATAGGCGCAGCCATCCTGGGAATGATCCTCTACGCCGTGTTCGAGATTGCGACCGGTCTCATCGTTGGTTACGTTTCGCTCGCCGTGGGCTGGATGGTGGGAACGGCGATGATGAAGGGTTCGCACGGCGTGGGTGGTAGGCGCTACCAGATTGTTGCTGTGTTGTTGACCTATGCCGCCGTCTCGATGGCCGCGGTTCCGGTTTGGATTCATTACGGCAACAAACACCGGCGGGAACAACAGCAGCAGATTCAGCAGCAGCAAACTCAAGGGCAACAGACTCAACAACAATTAGACGAGGAACAGCGGCAGTTAGAAACCGAATCAGGCCAGAGGCCTTCCCGGCCTGTTCCCAAACCAGCACAACAGAAGATGAGCTTCGGTGCCTGGCTGGCTCGAGCAGCGCTCATTGGATTAGCGTCTCCGTTCCTCGAAGTTTTAGGCGGCGGGGTTACGTTCGCCTGGCTGATCGGTGTGGTGATACTCTTCGTGGGCATGAAGATCGCCGCCAAACTCACGGCGGGACGGGCGCTTGAGATCTACGGGCCTTTCAACGACTCCGCCCAACCCTCGCAGTTGACCGTCGGTTAAAATAAGAGAACGTTCCTCGAAGCCGTGTCGTCAACAATCACTCCCGAACTCATTCGCAACTGCAAACGCTGCTCGCACGAACTCGCGCCCGGAGCGCTGGTGTGCGATCAATGTCATGCGCTGGTGCATTCCGAAAAGCTGGATCAACTGGCGGCCGAAGCGAAACAGCTCGAGGCCACGGGAAACCTTAGGCAGGCGCGCGAACATTGGCTCATGGGTCTGCCGCTGCTGCCGCCGAATTCGCGCCAGGCAAGCTGGATTCAGGATCATGCGCGCTCTCTCGATGCGCCGGCCAATCAGATTCAAGCCGCGCCTCCAAGCGAAAATAAGTGGGCCAAGAAACTGGGGCCGGTCGGTCCAGTCGCGGTTCTGCTGGCTAAAGGCAAATTCCTGCTGACCGCGATTTTCAAGCTGAAGTTTTTGCTGAGCTTCGCCGCCTTCATTGGAATTTATTGGGCCGCGTTCGGAATGATGTTTGGTGTCGGCTTCGCGGCGCTGATTCTGATCCACGAAATGGGCCACTTCATCGACATCAAGCGCCGCGATTTGCCCGCGGAAATGCCGGTGTTTCTGCCCGGCCTTGGCGCATATGTGCGCTGGCAAGCCTTGGGAGTGCCGCTGGAGACGCGAGCCGAAATCAGTCTGGCCGGACCGCTCGCTGGATTTTTCGCGGCCCTCGCTTGCGCCGCTCTGTGGTGGCACACCGGCAATCCGCTGTGGGCGGCGCTGGCTCGTGCCGGAGCCATTCTGAACCTGCTGAACCTGATTCCCGTCTGGGTGCTCGATGGTGGCCAGGCCGCACTGGCCTTAAGCAAGATCGAACGCATCGTTCTGCTCACCGCGTGTTTAGTTCTATGGTTGGTGCTGGGAGAAAATATGTTCTTCCTGGTGGCGATTGGATGGGGATATCAAGCCTTCTTCGCCGGTCATCTGCCCGCGCGTCCCAGCCGCGTTACCACCGTCTATTTTCTCGCGATACTGACGGCGCTGGGCGTGATAGTTCGCTTGCTGCCGGTTCCCAAGGTTGGGAATTGACTTGAACCGCAGTTGGTGTAGGATGTTCCCCAATTAAACGGGGGTTGCCCGATGAGTATTCGCTCCAATTGGGTACGTCCTGTACTCTGGCCGCTGGCGCTGATTCTGCTTTCCTCTTTCGTCTGCGAACCTGCCCTTTTCGCGGGGGAGCCGCAATGGGTGGAAGTTCGGTCGCCAAACTTTTCCGTGGTCACTGACGCGGGTGAAAAACGTGGCCGCGAAGTGGCCATGCACTTCGAGCAGATGCGCGCCGTGTTCGGCGCTCTGATGATCAAGGCAAATGTAAATCTTCCAATCCCCCTGCAGATCGTGGCTTTTCGCAACACCAAAGAGATGCGGCAGATCGCGCCGCTGTTCAATGGCAAACCCACGCAGGTGGCAGGACTGTTCCAGGGAGGCAGTGACCGAAGCTTCATCATGCTCGACATGTCGGTGGAAAACCCATGGACCGTGGTGTTCCACGAGTACGCCCACCAATTAATGAATGGCAACCTGAAGGAGCAGTTTGCTCCGTGGTTTGAAGAAGGCTTCGCCGAATATTTTTCCAGCATCGAAGTGGACAGCAAGGAGGCCAGGGTTGGAAGAATTCCCGACTACACCCACAAGATTCTGCAGCAAGTCGGAATGATGAAGATCGGCGATCTGCTGCGAGTGCAGCCGGACACCAAGACCTACAACGAGAACGGCGACCATCGAACCTCGTTTTACGCAGAGTCGGCGCTGTTGATGCACTACATTTATGACAACCAGTGGATGCCTAGAGTCGCCACTTACTTTGATCTGACAGAAAACCAGCATCTGGGCGTGGAGGCGGCTGTGCAACAGGCGTTCGGAATGAGCACAGCAAAGTTCGATCAGGCGCTCCTTGCCTACTACAGAAGCGGCCACTACAAGTATTATCGGATACCAACTTCTGCCAGCATTTCACCCAACACCTATACCGACTCGCCTCTCAGCGCCGCCTCCGGCAACGCCGTTCTGGCGGATATTCATCTTCATTCGCGCGATTATCAGCAGCAAGCGTTGAACGAATTTCAGGAAATTCTGAAGTCGGATCCGAAAAACGCGGCCGCGTGCCGCGGGTTGGGCTATGCCTACTTGCAGAGGCAGGATTTCACGCAGGCAGCGGAATACTTCAAGCGCGCTTCGCAGCTGGATTCCAAAGATCCGCGAGTTCACTATTACAGCGCGCTGCTAATGGTACGCGAAACTGGTTTCAGCAGCGGCGCGAACCTGGCCGGCATGACTGCGGAACTGCAAACAGCCATCGCTCTGGATGCGAATTTCGCCGACTCTTACGCCCTGCTCGCTTTCGCGCAATCCACGGGAGGCGATTCGGGCAAAGCCGTTGGCACAATGCGAAAGGCATTGGCAATCAGTCCGCGCAACGAAAATTACATTGTGAATCTTGCCAACTTATATCTGGCGAACCGCCAGCCCGATCAGACGATCGCCCTGCTGCAGTCGCTGCACATCGCGGACAACCCTGCGCTGGCTTCACGGGCCTCCTTCACTCTGGCTCAAGCGCAGCAGTTCCGGCAGGTTGGAGCAGATCAGCCGGGCGCGGGTATGGTGCTGGTGCGCCACGAAAATTCGGCGGAGGACACTTCGTCACCCAGTTCGTCTGGATTGGCGGAGAGCCAGGCGAGGACCCAGACAAGCGCCAGCCCCGCAAAGTTCATCCGCGGAACTTTGACGCGCGTGGATTGCTCGAAGTCCCCACTTGCTACCCTTACGGTCGTTTCGGGAACAAAAACCTGGAAGATGAGCGTGGCCGATAGGAACCATCTTATCCTGATCGGCGCCGACCAATTCTCCTGCGACTGGCAAAAGCAAAAGGTCGCGCTGAACTATCGCGAATCAAAGGAAGGCGAAGGAGATGTTTTTTCGCTCGAAATTCAGTGACGCTAGCGAGGCTTATCCTCCGAGGCTGCGCCAAGCCCCTGGAGAGAAGTGAGAAACTACATGTCTACAACGATTTCTTAATTTCCACCGCATTCGCTTGATCGGCGGGTTCGTTCTGGGGTTCTTTGCGCTTTTCGTCCGAGTCCACGGCAAACAGCATGTAGTGATCGAAGCTGTGGCGCCGGTAGTAGCGGTGGCGGCGAAAGTCAAAATAAATTTCCGCGCTCTTGGGCAGCCATAAAGTCGTGTTCTTTTTGACAAACGGGACGGGCCCATACTCCACGACCTGAAGCTCGCTAAGAAGCTGGATTTCAGGCATAGGATCAACCATCTCCGATTCAATGCGCACAATCTGAAATTTTCCAGCGGTAATCCAAGCGCGTCCCTTCAAGTTGACCGAATGAACCTGGGTTCCAACTTTGTAACTATGAATCCGGCTGGGGCGGTCGTCGCGTTGCTGGAAGCGTACCAGCCAGGTTGGCTCTCCGCGCCAATCTCCCAGGCCCTCACATTTCATCTCGAAGTTGTCGCGCATATGCGGATGGAATACCAGCGCCAAGGCGGCAAACCCGGAGCTGGCAATCTGGTCGGGATAACCAGTCAGTCCCAGCTTATCGACGCGGTACTCATCCACCGAAAGGTAGCCAGGTTGTTTCTCCGAAATCGAAGCGACATAGTTAAATTTGCGCGTTTCAGTGCGAACTGGAAGCCCGTAGGCATCGAGTCTCTGGTGGAAGAGGTCTTCCACGGCGGCGAAGCGCGTCACATCTTCTACCAACTCCTGCACGCGTCTCCCGGATTCGTCGAGCACCTGGCCGACGGGACAGGTCGCGCCGTCGGCAACATTAAGTTTGACCTCGTCGATGCCCGGCGGCTGCCAGGACTTTACCGCAAGTGCTGGAGGGCCAAGAGCCTGTAGCGGGTCCACTCCCACGAGTTTAGAGGAACCTGTGCCCGCCAGAGCGGCCGCTTCCGGATTCGCAGCTTGCTCTTGAATTTCGGCAATCAGGCTGCGCACCTGTCCTGCCATGGGGTGGAGGGGCGACTCTCGCAAAAATCTGTTTAAGGCCTCGACGCCTTCTTTGTCTTGACCTAGGTTCACCAGCGCCTCTCCCAGCACTAACTCTGCTGCACTGGCATGAGTCTTCCCTTTTTCGATGGCGACGCGCGCTTCATCGCACGCACGACCGTAGTCGCCCTGATGCAGGTAGGTATCGGCCAGCAAATTGTGCGGCTGCCAGTTATCCCCATCTTGGAGCACCGCGCGCTCCAGCGCTGAACGCGCCGCCGGATAGTCGCGCTGTTGCAGTCCCGCTCGTCCCAACAGCGTGAGCGCCTGCGTGTTTCTGGCGTTCATTGTGCTCGCGGCACGCAGGTAATCAGCGGCGCGCCCGTAGTCGCTCTTCTCGTAATACAGATAGCCGAGCAAGAAATTCACGTCTGAACTCGACGGATCAGACTGATAGGCTGCGCCCAGTTGTTTCTCGGCTTCTTTCAGATTGTTCGACTTAAGCGCGGAGACGCCCCGCTTCACTTCTTTCCGCGCCTTGGCGGAGATCCTGGTATCGGGCACATCGAGATTGATAGCCTCCGGGTCTCGTTTCAACGTGAACTTCAATTGCAACGGGCTCCAGGAATTTACCACCTGCAGCTGACGGCGCTCGCTTAGATATCCCACAGCGCTCACTTCAATGTCGTATTGTCCGTAAGCGACATTGGTAAACACTCCTTGCGAAACCTGATCCTGAAACGCTCCTTGCGCAGTCTCGTTCGTCGTCTGCCAGGTAGCTGTCTGGGTTGAGCGGTTTAGCAATTGCAGCAGGGCCTGGCGATCAAGATGGACGTTTTTCTTTTCGGGCGCCACCGTCACGACCAAGATGCCCGTTCCAGGAGTTGTGGTATACAACGAGGAATAGTCCCGCAAGCCGCTGTCTGTCGTGGGAACTGCTCCTTGCGCCAGGGTCGCCGCAGCCCATCCAATGAGCAGAAACGAGAGTGTCAGACAATCGCGAACAGGAACTGGAAGGCCAAAGCGGCGCATGGAAGGAAATACCAGGCAGCAGTTTGGCACAGGTTTTTTGAAGCGTCAAATTAGAGTTCGTAATGGGCTACTTTGACGATGAAAGAAAAGCTATGGACCACGAAAGACACGAAGTATCCCGAAGGCTCTTGATTCGATGTTCTATTTGTTTTCCTTCGTCTACCTTCGTGCCGTTGGTGGTCAAAATGGTCCCAGTGAGCCCGAGTCGACCGCTGATAAAACTCTTTTATCCACCGCATCAGCTTTTTCGATTGGCGAGCACCCATCGCTCGCGTTATTCTTCTTGGTTGAACCCCCAGCTAGCTCAACTTGTCCGTGTACCGCCCAAATCATCTTGCTGATAATGAACAGGAGACTGAAGGAAATCCATGCCTACCGAACTGCGTAACTTCCTGGCACTTACTTACGACGAACTCGAAGACATGAATCTGGAGGCGAAGGAGCAGCGCAGGAAGCGGGTGCCGATCGGCAAGATCCAGGAGAATCGGCTCAAATACTTGACCGACGAAAAGCGGATCAAAGCCGTGACCGTGCTCTTCAGCGATCTCGAAGGCCGGCTGCACATGCTGGACTATGACAAGAAATTCCTGATCAAGAGCTGGGACAACCTCACTTTCGACGGCTCATCGATTCGCGGCTTCACCGCGCAGCGGGAGAGCGATCTGCGGCTGGGCATCGACTGGTCGGCGTTCTACTGGGCGCCAGCGGACGTGTTTGGCTCCGGCAAAGTGCTAGTGTTCGGCGAAGTCATCGACAAGGGCGGAACGCCTTACTCCGCTGACATTCGCGGCGTATTGAAGGGCTTCGCCGAGGATCTGAACAAGAAGAAAGGCTACACGCTCAACGCCGCCAACGAGATTGAAGGTTTCCTGTTCAAAGGTTCCGATGCTGAGCGCGTCTACCACGAGACCGGCGAGTTCGAATACGTCAACACCGGCGGATATTACCACTCCCTCCCCGGCGATCCACTGCGAACTTTCATCGACACGACCGCCGAAGTGCAGCGCTCGATGGGATTCCAAAACGAAAAGGATCATCCTGAAGTTGCGCCGTCACAGTTCGAAATCAATTACGGATACGGCGAGGTAGTTGCCGCCGCCGATCAGATTCAGCTTTACAAGCTGATCTGCCGCCAGGTCGCCACCAACATGGGCTTGTCTGCTTCGTTTCTGCCCAAGCCAGTCGTTGGCGTGAATGGCAGCGGCATGCATACCAACGTTTCCATCAGCTCCGATGGCAAGAATTTATTCTGGGATGCGAAGGGCGAAGAGAAGCTCAGCAAAATGGGATGGGCATTCCTGGATCGCATTCTCACTCACGGCAATGACATTTGCCTGTTGCTGAATGCCAGCGTAAACGCTTACCGGCGGCTCGATCCGCACTTCGAAGCGCCGAACCAGATCAAAGCCTCCGCGGTCGACCGCGGATCGATGATCCGAATACCGATCGGCAACGAAAAGAGCATGCGCGTCGAGGTTCGTTCGGTTTCTCCTGACGCGAATCCTTATCTCGCTTTGTATTCGATTTTCAAGACTGGTCTGGACGGCGACACTTCGAAGATCAAGAACCTCCGCCAGGCCGAACGCTATTTGCCCGACAACATCTACGACGCGCTGGCCAACTTCCGCAAATCATCCTGGACCACGGAAATGCTAGGCGAGGACGTGAAAGGCCGCTATGCGGATCTAAAGCAAGCCGCCGCCGACCGCTGCCCGCGCCTGTTGGGAACTTTTGTGAAAGCGCCCGAGGTTCAGTACCACCACGACGTCTACAACCAGTTCTTGTGGAATTTGTTTTAGCCTGCAGAAGTTTCGCCGAAACGCCCTGGCTCTACGCCGGGGCTTTTTGCCTTAGAAGACAAATGCAGTTTCTTAAGCCGCTACAATGCCTGTCGGAGGATTCATGTTGAAATCGCGCAGGCAGTTTCTGACCCAGACGTCTCTCAGCTTATTAGCTGCGGGAACGGTGTCTCGTGGTTACGCCCAGCAGTCTAGTGATTTGCCCCCGGGCGCTCCTCCAGCATTCGGAGCGGGACCAGCCGTTGGACCGGAAGTCTCGCCTTCTACATTCGCCGAAGCAGAAAAATTAGTACAGGTTGAACTGACTGACACCGAACGTGCGATGGCGGCGGCCAGTTGGCGCAAAACCATGGCCGCACTTTACGAACGGCGCACCGGCCCTCGCAAGCTAGCGCTGGAATCGACGCTTGCTCCCGCGACGCAGTGGAATCCGGTCTTGCCCAGCATAGCTGCTAAGACGGGTCCCGAACGCGATCGTTTCGTCCGCAGCAACATCGATCCCGGTCCCCTGCCTGCTCGTGATGAAGACATAGCTTTCGCTTCCGTGACCCAGCTTTCGCGCTGGATTGAGCAACGCAAGCTGACATCCGACCGGCTCACGCGCATTTATCTGAAGCGGCTGGAGCAGTTCGATCCTAAGTTGCATTGCGTCATCACGCTCGCGCGCGAACTGGCGCTTGCGCAAGCGAAAAAAGCTGATGAGGAAATCGCCGCCGGACACTATCGCGGGCCGCTGCACGGCATCCCGTGGGGCGCGAAGGATCTTCTCGACACTGCCGGAATTCCCACCACGTACGGTGCCGAGCCTTTCCGCAACCGCGTGCCCGCCGATGACGCAGTCGTAGTAAAGCGGCTGCACGAAGCAGGAGCGGTGCTGGTCGCAAAGTTGAGCCTTGGTGCGCTCGCGCTGAATGACATCTGGTTTGGCGGCCAAACAATGAACCCCTGGTTGTTGGAAGAAGCTTCTTCGGGATCAAGCGCTGGACCAGCCGCCGCTACCGCCGCCGGATTGGTAGCATTCGCGATCGGCAGCGAAACTGGCGGCAGCATCGTCAGCCCTTCGATGCGCTGCGGAATCACCGGACTGCGCCCCACCTATGGCCGCGTCGCGCGGACAGGCGCCATGACGCTCTGCTGGTCGCTCGACAAGCTAGGACCGATGACGCGCCATGTAGAGGACGCGATGTTGGTGCTCCGCGCCATCTCCGGACCTGATGCTGGCGATCTGGCCAGTGTTCCCAGCAAGCTCGATTACGACGCCCTTGGAAGCGTGCAAGGAATTCGTGTTGGCTACTTCCCTCGCTGGATGAATGAAAATCCGGCAACGACGGTGGACCGCGCCGCCTTGGAAACAGTGAAGAAGGTCGGGATGGTTCCCGTGGAAGTATCGATGCCCAACTGGCCATACGACTCGCTCAACTTGATTCTTTTCGCCGAAGGCGCAGCCGCATTCGAAGAGCTGACGCTCAGTGGCGGGATGAATCAACTCAAGGCACAAGTTCCCGACGCCTGGCCAAATATTTTTCGGGAAGCTCGCTTTCTTTCGGCGGTTGATTTCGTTCAAGCCGACCGTTTCCGGCGCAAAGTTGCGGAGGAAATGGCGCGCGTTTTCTCAGAAGTCGACTTGCTCCTCGTTCCTTCATTGCGCGACGAGATGTTGACCCTTACCAATTTCACGGGGCACCCATCGTTAACGCTGCGCGCGGGTTTCGTGGAAGTTTCCAAGGCTCGCAGTGATTGGGCTCCGGATCCAAACAATCCGATGCCGACCTTTTCGTCGCCGCGCCGCGTTCCGCATGGAGTTACGCTGATTGGCCGCCTATTCGACGAAGGCACCCTGGGGAAAGCGGGCGTCGCGCTGGAGCAGGCCTTCGGCGTGGTAGATCAGAGGCCACCGGGCTTCTAGTTTTTAGAAATCAAAATCTGCAAACGAATAACAAATCGGCTGGTGTGCTAGATTCAGAAAGTTTCATGAATCTCGCCCCCACTATCTCAACCCAAGGCCTGACCCGGCGGTTCGGAGCGCTCGTTGGCGTCGACCATATTGACCTTCGCGTGGCGCCGGGACAATTTTTTGGTTTTCTCGGTCCCAATGGCGCGGGCAAGTCGACCACAATCAAAATGCTCACCGGACTGCTTGCGCCTAGTTCCGGACATATTGAAATTTTGGGGCTGGATCTCGAGAACCATCCAGTGGAAGTAAAGCGACAAATCGGGGTCGTGCCCGAGGGCATGTCTCTGTTTGGGCGCCTGACCGGCTATGAGTTCCTGAATTTTGCTGGACGCATGTACGGGCTCGATCGGGAGACCGCGGCCAAGCGCACGGTCGAACTGCTCGACTTCATGCAACTTGCCGATCAGCCGAAGAAACTGGTCACCGACTACTCGCATGGCATGCAGAAAAAGCTGGCGATGGCGGCGGCCGTGATTCACGGGCCGAAGGTGCTTTTTCTCGACGAGCCGTTCGAGGGCGTGGATGCAATCGCCGCAGGAACGCTCAAGACGATGCTGCAGGGCATGATCGCTCGCGGGGCCACAATTTTTCTCACTTCGCATGTGCTCGAAATTGTGGAACGCCTGTGCAGTCACGTCGCGATCATTCATCGGGGCAAGCTGGTGGCGCAAGGATCGCTCGAAGAGTTGCGCGCCGGAGTGGATGCGCAGACTCCGGCTGATTTAAGCGCAGGGTCGAACGACGGCTCAAGGCCACCCGGAGAAAAACTGACGCTGGAACAGATTTTTCTGCGCATCATTGGCGGCGGGCGTCCCACCGAACAGGAACTTTCGTGGCTGGGATGACTCCGCGTGAATGAATTGAATTCCGCATCGCACCAGGGCGGCCAAATTTCCGCTGTCCTATGGCTACGCTGGCGGCTCTTTGTGAACGCGCTGCGCACCTCACGCGGCGTTCTGGAATTGATCTCGCGGATTGTTATCTCGTTTGCGTTCGCGGTTGGTGGGTTGGGCGGCGGACTTTTCATGGCCGCCATGGCTTCCATTTTCATTTCCGAAGGTAAGCCGGGGATGCTCGCGCTCTTATTCTGGTTTATTTTTGTCTTCTGGCAGTTCTTCCCTCTCATGGCGACAGCCCTCACCAACAATCCGGATTCGTCGGAGCTGCTGCGCTTCCCTCTCCGTTATCGTTCTTATTTCCTGCTGCGCATGGTTTATGGCGCGTTCGATCCAGTCACGGTTCTGGTTGGGTTGTGGTCGCTCGGAATCCTTGCCGGTGTGGGATATGTAAAAGCCGCATTGCTGCCATGGGCATTCCTCGTGCTGCTGGTGTTCGCCGTCTTCAATCTGCTGTTCCTGCAGTTGACATTCGCCTGGGTAGAGCGCTGGCTGGCGCAGCGCCGCACGCGGGAAATCCTGGGCGTTCTGTTTGTCCTGCTGATGTTGAGCATTCAGCTGATCGGACCTCTCGCGAGACATTTCAACCGGGCGCGCCCGGACGTGCAGATATTCGTAGCCATTGTTGCGCCGGTGCAGGGCGTTCTTCCGCCTGGCTTGGCCGCAGATGCCATTGCACAGGCGGTCCTGTCGAGATTCCTGGTGGGGTTGAGTTCGCTGGGTTTGCTGTGCGCCTTTGTGGTGGTTATCGGATACTTTCTGCACTTGCGTTTGCTGGCGCAGTATCGTGGCGAGAACTTGAGCGAGGTGGCTGCTGCTTCCAGCTTGCCGAGAGATCGATCGCTGCGCCTGGGCTGGAACCTGCCGGGATTTTCCGCTCCTGTGGCCGCAGTCTTCGAAAAAGAAATCCGTTATCTTCTGCGGAGTGGGCCCATGCTCCTCACTTTGGTCATGCCGATTTTTGTGCTGGTTGTGTTCCGCCTGGGACCGATGAACTCCGCCCGCAACACCGGGATTTTCTTTGCACGCGCGCCCGATATGGCGTTTCCGTCAGCGGTGGCATATACGCTGCTGATGCTGACTAATCTTGCGTATAACAACTTCGGCGGCGATGCCGGCGGCATTCAATTCTTCTACGCCTCTCCGGTGAGCTTCCGCGAAATTGTGCTAGCCAAGAACCTTACCCACGCCGGTATTTTGGCACTAGAGACCGTTCTGGCATGGATCGCCGTCAGCTTGCTGTACCGTCCGCCCGCACTCGACATAACCATCGCAGCGCTCGCGGGACTGTTATTTGCGGCGCCGGTGAATTTTTCTGCCGGCAACCTCTTATCGCTTTATTCACCCAAGAAGCTGGACTACTCGACATTCGGTCGGCAGCGCGCCGCTCAAGCCACCGTGCTCATCAGCTTCGGAGTGCAGATCGTTGTCGTGGGCGTAGGAGTTGCAGCCTTCTGGATCGCGCGGCATTACGGCGAGGTTTGGATTGCCAGCGGCATCTTGCTGATGCTCGCGCTGATTTCGCTTTCGACCTACGCAATCATTCTCAACCACATTGATCGTCTGGCGCTGGCGCGACGGGAAACTCTGGTCGCGGAACTCTGCCGAGCGTAGCGCGCACAATTTATTTCTCATCTAAGAGCCCGGGAGTTGCGCAAAGTCCATTCGCGACCTAGAATGCCTTGCTCGTTCGCGAGCCATCCGCTACTCACCCTGGAGGCAAAATGAAATTAAGAACAAACCTATTCACCCTCGTGATGTTGTTTGCAGGACTGACAACCTGCTTCGCTGCGAATCCAACCCTGGGAACATGGAAGCTCAACGAAGCGAAATCGAAATTGGCCGCCGGAACGCCGAAAAATCAAACGGTAGTGTATGAGGCAGCCGGCGATAAAATTAAAGGCACGATCGACGGTGTGGACGCTCAAGGGAAGCCCCTACACAACGAGTGGACGGGGAAGTTCGATGGCAAAGACTATCCGGTCACCGGCGATCCCACGTCAGACACGCGGGCGATCAAGCAGATCGACGACCGTCATTACGAGTTGACCATCAAGAAAGATGGCAAAGTCAGGATCACCGGTCAAGCGGTCATATCCGCTGACGGCAAAACTCGCACCGTCACCGTGAGCGGAACGAATGCCGAGGGGAAGAAGATCACGAGCACTTCCGTTTACGAAAAGCAATAAAGGTTTCCTTGAGCATTGGCCTGGATTTCAAATTGGCCTAGATGCCCTTCCTCTGGCAGCTTTCGGGGAAGGGCTCCTCTGTTTAGGAAAGAGAATCAGATCTGCAGTTGCTACTGACTCACTTCTTCTCTGGATTCGCCAGGAAGCGGTATCCAACCCCGCGCACCGTCAACAAGTGGCGAGGTTCAGCGGGATCATCTTCGATGTAGCGGCGCAATCGCACCATGAAGTTGTCGATGGCGCGCGTGTCGGTGTCTTCGTGGAGACCCCAGACTTCTTCGAGAATTTGCTTGCGGGAAACAACGCGGCCATCGTTGCGAACCAGATGACGAAGCAATTCCGACTCCATCAGCGTCAGGTGAATGACATCGCCACCGGCACTCAACTCCAGCGTTCCGAAATCGATGGTCTTGCCGCTGAAAGAGAATGTCCCGAAATCGCCGACGTTGCCCGGATCGGATGCTGGCTGAGAGGAATCAGAGCTCACGCCCGATTTTCCCTGCGCATGCGGAGTACGCATCCACTGGCTGCGCCGCAATAGTCCCTGCAGGCGCGCCAGCAGAATCGACAGATCGAACGGCTTGGGCAGATAGTCGTCCGCGCCTGCCGCAAAACCCTTCAGCACATCTTCGGGACTGCCCCGAGCCGTCAACATCAATACTGGCACATAATTCCGCGCCGCGCGCAATTCCGAGACCACAGTGAATCCGTCCTTTCCGGGCAGCATTATGTCGAGCACGATGGCGTCGAAGTTCTCCTTCTTCTCGAGCAGACGTTCGGTGGCAGATTCGCCGTCACCGACAACCTCGGCTGAATAACCTTCCGCCTGCAAGTTGAAGCGTAGTCCCTGGGCGAGATGGGCCTCATCTTCCACCACGAGCACACGGCTCATGCCATCGACCTCGGCAGTTCCATGGTGACGGTCGTTCCCTTGCCTTCACCTTCGCTTTCGGCAAAAACTTTGCCGCCGTGTTTCTGGGCGATCGACTTCACAATGAAAAGTCCCAGCCCGGTTCCCTTCACGTGCGCCAGAGAGCGATGACTCACGCGGTAAAAACGCTTGAAGATGCTTTTCATGTCATCGGGGGGAATGCCGACTCCGTGGTCCCGCACACTGAGCACGATGCGCTTTTCATCGGGCACATTCAGGCGCACGCGCACATCCACGTGCTCACCGGAATACTTGATGGCATTGTCGAGGACGTTGAAAACCGCGGTTCGCAGGTCCTCGTCGCTACCCAGCACGCGCAGCCCGCCATTGTCCGGAGTTTCTTCATAGTGAAGCGATTCCGGCGGCAGATGATGGCGGGTTCGGGCGGCATCCATGCACTCGCGCACCAGTTGGCGGAAATCGACTGCCGATTTCTGCCGTCCAGCTTTTTTGTCTCCGGCGCGGCCGGCCCGCAGCACCTGCTCCACCGTCTCTGTCAGGCGGTCGGTGTCGCTCAGCATCAACCGGTAAAACTCCTGTTTTTGGGTTTCTGGCAGATCGTGGCGCTGCAAGGTTTCCAGGTGCAGGCGAATGGAAGCGACCGGGGTCTTCAGTTCGTGGGTGACGGCGTTGATGAAGCTGTCGTGCTGCTCGCTGCGGCGAAGCTCGCGCACCAGAAAGCTGGTATTGACGATCATCCCGGCGATGATCAGGGCAAAAAAGATGATACCGAAGAACAGCAGCACGCCCTGCCGCCAGTTGAGGATGATCCATCCAACATTGAGGGCAACCGCCAGCGCCACCAGGGTTATGCCTAGGAAGAGGAAGAAGACGATGGTTCCGCGGCGGCTCGTGATGCGCATGGCAGCTCAGAGAGATTTTAGCGCGTTCGGGGGCGAGGGTTACCAAAACACCGAAAACGAACGGCGAGCCGGGGGACTAGAGTTCGGATGGGAAGGCCGCAATTGATCGCAACTGGTGCAAGGTCTCGCCAATAACGATTCGGATTATAGGTATGGTTTACCCTGCTAGTAGCTTTTCTGATGGTCCGCTATGCCGCATTCATCCTTAATCGGGAGCTACTCGGAACGCACGACATGCCCGCATTGCGGCGATAGGATTAAGCTCGAAGATATAAGGGTATTCGTAAAGCCAAACGACACCTATCCGAAGTGCCCATCATGCGGAACCTCGATTCGAGTGTCCCCTGCCTATCGGCGATCGATTACCCTGATAGGCTTTGCGCTTGGCTGGCTGATTCCCTACGTTATTGGCCTCAGAGCCCTTATTGGTGTGGCTTGGTTCCCGTTCTGGCTGCTCAGCATGGGGCTCGTTTCCAAACTCGCGAAGGTCGCTGTGCCTCCGAAGCTGGAAGACGCGGACTCGGTAACACGCAGTGGCACGCTTCGCCGTAACGTCGAGCTGTTCATTTCGCTCTGGTTCTATTGGATATGGACCCTACTTTTTTTGGTCCTAACGGACAGTATGGGGGACAGCCCTGCGTATCCCTCAGGCCTGTTTGGTTTGCTCGAACCGGCGTTTGTCGCCAGGATCAAGACCACGATCATTGGCATATCTGAGATTATCCTCGCCAACAGCTTCATTGGCGCGGTTTGTCTTTTTCCTCTCGCCATAATTTTTCGATCTGCATTTCGCCGGGGCCATGTTACACAGCTTGGAATCAGTCCCTCTGTGCAAGACCAAAGTGACGACGATGACTAGGGACGAGCGAATTTCCCTCGAAAACGAAAAACCCGCCGGAAAGGCGGGTTCTTGTCCAAATAACCTACAGTGCAGTCGACTAGCGCTTAGTCGCCCGCCGCCGCGACCTCCGCGAGAGAAGCCGTAACCAGCCGTCCATTCGGCGTAGCCACCAATCCTTTTTCCAAATCAGCCAGCTTCACCCGCTTAATGTCCCAAGCCAGCCCGAGCTGCTTCAGCGCCCAGATGCCGTACCAGTTCACGTCGACCTCGTACCATGTGAATCCGTGCTGCGCTGCCGTCGGATGCGCGTGATGATTATTGTGCCACCCTTCGCCGAACGTCAGCAAAGCCACCCACCAACTATTGGTAGAAAGATCGCGGGTGGTGAAACGGCGCGTGCCCCAGGAGTGCGTGGCCGAGTTCACCAGCCAGGTAGCATGCAGGCCCACGACGGTGCGCATGAATATCCCCCACATCAGAAACGGCAGTCCGCCGATCGCGAGGAGAATAACGCCCAGCACAATCATGGGTACATAGTGATACTTGGTGATCCAAACATGGAATTTGTCTTTGGCGAGGTCGGGAACGTAGCGGGCCAGCGTGGTAGTGTCATGGTGCATCGACTTGCCCATGAGTATCCAGCCCATGTGGGCCCACCACTTCCCCTCGATGGGCGAATGCGGATCGCCATCCTGGTCGGAATATTGATGATGAATGCGATGCGTGGCCACCCAGAAAATCGGACCGCCTTCAAGTGCAAGCGTAGCGCAGACGGTCAGGAAATACTCAACCCATTTCGGCGTTTTAAAGCCGCGGTGCGTGAGCAGGCGGTGGTAAGCCATGCCAATGCCCAAGCTGCCGGAAACCCACCACAGGAACATCGCGACGAACAATGCCTTCCAGGTGAAGAAGAAGAGCGCCGCGACCGCACCTACGTGAAACAGCCCCATGAACACCGCTGTCACCCTATTGATTTCGCCATTTGCGGCTTGCCGTTTTTCCAGACTTTCCAGTTGCATTTCCACGAGGGTCCCCATTTTCGGCTGGTTTTGAATTCGTTTACCGCCTTCTCTAACGTATCAAGAGACGGGGAAGGCAACTGTAATACTTGTGTAATAGCGGGTTTACGGCCATTACGGAGGTACTAATTAGGGTAATGCGGCAGGAAAACAACGAGGAGACGACCTTATTCCCAAAGACTCTTTGTTCAAAAGAAGCGCGTGATGCCCTCTTCCAGCACAACCACGCGTTGCTCGATCCCAGCGGACTTTGCCTCCTGCTCCAGGAGTTGTAGCGGCTCATCGACGGGCTCGTGAGAAAGCCTGAAGGTTCCGTAATGCATAGGGACCATCCAGCGGGCTTTCAGATCAAGGAATGCACGGGTGGCATCGGCCGGGTTGGTATGCACGTTGCGGAAGGTCGGGGGATTGTAAGCACCAATAGGAAGCAAGGCCAGTTCCGGAGACAGCCGCTTACCGATTTCGCGGAAGCCTGCGAAATAGGCGGTGTCGCCAGCGTGATAGACAGAATGCTTGCCCGCCTTTAAAACATAGCCTCCATAACCGCGATGCGAATCTTTCAGAATGCGCGCTCCCCAGTGCCGAGAAGGAACATGCGTTACTTGTACGCTGCCGTGCCGCGAACTATCCCACCAGTCGAGTTCGATAATTTCCGAGAAACCCAAGTCGGAGACGAGATCGGTCACATGGCTGGGAAGGATAATAGCGGGGGCAGTTCCGCGCGTGCGCAAATTGTTCTGAACGATAGCGCGCAGCGATGGCCGGTGCAGATGATCAAAGTGTGCATGCGTAACCAGCACAAGGTCGATCGCCGGCAAGTCACGCACACGTAATCCGGGACGCCGCAAGCGCTTCAGCACAAACAGCCAGCGCGCGAAATTAGGATCGATCATCACGCTCTGCCCGCCGATCTGCACAAAGAAGCTGGAGTGCCCGATGAAAGTCACCCCCAGTTCGCCGTTCGTGACGAGCCGCGGTTTGTGGGTTTCGCCGGAAAGTCGCGTAACAGCGGAATGGCGCACCAACCGCCCGAACTGGGAGGCGCGTTTGCGTAACGCTCGATTGCGAAGCGTTGCCTTGATCATCTGAGAGGCTCTGCTGCTTGGATGGTGATTGCCGATCAACTGGCTTTATTCTAGTTCACCACGATGCTGGTGGCCGATAATTCCTTCGATTCCCTGCCGATACTGTAACTTCGAACGGGGAGCAACCTCGCAAGGTTAAACGTGAACAAGAATTGCGCGGTAAGCCATGAACTTGCTTGACCTTGATACTTTGCCTCATTTCTAATCCCTAAGTGCTTTCAAACAGGAGAAGTCCTAGATGCGCGTCGCTTTCTTAGGTTTGGGAATTATGGGACAGGCCATGGCCACAAATTTGGTCAAGGCTGGCCACGAAGTCATGGTATGGAACCGGACTCCTGGGAAAATAGTGGAAGGTGCGGGGATCGCTCCTAATCCAGCCGCCGCGGCGCAGGGTGCTGAAGTTATCTGGATGTGCTTATCTGATACGGCGGCGGTTGAAAAGATTTTGTTTGGCCCGGACGGTGTGGAGCAGTCGTTGACCGAGGGCATGATCATTGCAGATTCCAGCACTATCTCCCCCTCCGCTACCGTGAATTTTGCCGAGCGCGTACGGGAAAAGGGCGTGGCTTACGTGGACGCTCCCATGACTGGGTCAAAGATCGGCGCGGCAAACGGCACGCTGATTTTCATGGTCGGGGGCGACGAAGCCATCATTGAGCGATTGAATCCTCTGTTTGCAGCTATGGGCAAGAAGATTTTCCGAATGGGCGAGACAGGCAAGGGCCAAGCCACAAAGCTGGCGATGAATCTGCAGATTGCCCTCATCTTCGAGGGTTTCGCCGAAGCGCTCACTCTCGCTACCAAACTCGGCATAGACCCGCGGCAATTGGTTTCGCTGATCGAAGCCACCATGGTGCGCTCCGGCGTTGTAGAGTACAAAGCGCCCTTCGTTCTGCAGCGAGACTTCACCCCGAACTTCCCCTTGCGCCTGATGCACAAAGACATTCGGCTGGCGCTCGAAGCGGCAAAGGAAGCCCGCGTGAAGTTGCCCGCCCTCGAAACCGTGGAAGAGATTTACGACCTGGCAACCGAAGAAGGCCATCAGGACCTCGACTATGCAGCGACGCTGACTTTGCTTGAGAAGTGGGCCGGAGTACAGGTGAAAGGCGAAGCGGCATAGCTATCACTTACGACCTGTGTGGAGACAGCCGCCTCGGCTGTACCTCCTGGGCGAAGCCCGGCGGAATAGCCTGCCCTGACCTAGCAAGCGAGCAGTATCCTCAGGTCGCGCAAATTATTTCCCGTTGGTCCAGTTTCAATTTCATCGCCCAGTGCTCTAAAAAACGGATAGGCATCGAACTTTTCAAGAGCCGCGCGGACGTCCAGTCCGGGTGCTTGTGCACGCGTCAACGTAGTTCCATCCACGACCGCCCCTGCAGCCGGACTGTTCCCATCGATTCCATCAGTTCCCGCGCTCAGCACTGCGACGTTCTCACCAGCAATCTTCTCAGCACAAGCCAGCGCAAACTGCTGGTTGCGACCGCCAACTCCACCGTTGGTGACCTTCACCGTGACTTCTCCACCGGAAATCAGGCAGACGCGAGCGCACTCTTTTCTTAGCTCACGCAAACGCCGTAAGAGATGTTCAGCCGCGCGTTCATAATCCCAATCGTCGCAAGAATTGTCGACGTGCACGGCAAATCCAGCGCGTTCGGCGGCTGCGCTCGCCTGCTCGACCGCAGTTTGATTCGAGAGGATCGTCCACCAGCGCGAACGATAAAACGCCTGGTCATCGGACTTCGGCGTCTCCTCCAATGCGTGCCGCTCAAACAATTCGCGCGTGGAAAGCGGAAATTGCGGGAGCAAGACATGCTTTTCCGCGATGCGGTAACAATCTTCCACACTCGTCGAGTCCGGCATGGTCGGGCCGGACGCCAGTGCATCCGGGGTATCGCTGGGGACATCGGAGACCAGCAACGAAACCTGCTGCGCTGGGAATGCGGCGCGCGCCAGCCGTCCGCCTTTTACCGCGGAAAGATGTTTGCGGATGGCATTGATTTCGGCGATCGGAGCGCCAGAAAGTACAAGTGCACGGTAGGTCGCAATTAGATTGTCAAGCGAAATCTCGTCGTCGATTGGCCTCTCGACGATCGACGATCCCCCGCCGCTAATCATAAAAATCACCAAAGATGCCGCCGTGTGCGCATCCAGAGCTTTGAGGATAGCGTTGGCGCCGCGGATTGATTCAGATGTAGGCGTGGGATGCCCGCCATGAAAATAGCGAAAGCCGCGAACTTGCGTGGACGGCACTATCGAACTGGCAACGATGCCTTCGAGCCTCGATTCGCCAACTTGCTGCGCCAGCGCCTCGACCATCGTATGTGCGGCCTTGCCGATAGAGATCACCAGCACGCGCGAAAATGAGTCTAACTGATAAAGATCGTCCCCGAGCCGCAGCACGCCGCGCTCGCAATGCACATGCCGGGCAAACGCGTTGGAGATCGACGCCTCAGCAAGCGAATGCGCAAAAATCCCTCGCGCGGTGTCACGCATTTGGCGAAACTGCGAATCGCGATCGGCGTCAGACATGAGCAGGATTATAAAGACTGTTCTGCGACCACGGTTTGCCGCACCCAACCTTCAATCGTTTCCCGCAGTTCACGCAGGCGTCCCTCGAAGAAATGGTCGGCGCCTTCGATCAGAACAAGCTTCTTCGGCTCTGCCGCCATCGCCACCAAAGCCTCCAACTGTGCGCGCGGGCCGAACTGATCGCGCCCGCCGCTGACAAACAATTTCGGCTTGCCACAATCGCCCAGGAATTCAAATGTGTAGGTGCGCGCCTGTTCGGTGTCGGCGGCTACCGGGATCGCTGGAACGCCCAAGCCTATCAAGGCCTGCACGCGCGCATCCGGACACGTCGCCCGCAAGCCGACCGCCGCGCCAAAAGAAAACCCTGCAAAAATCAAAGGCAAGTGAAACTCGGCGTCGAGCCAGTTTAGGGCCGTCTGAACATCTTCGACCTCGCCCACGCCCTGGTTGTGCTCGCCCTGGCTGAGTCCAGCTCCGCGGAAGTTGAAACGCAGAACAGGAAATCCAAAACTGTTCAGTGCTTTCATCGTGTGAAAAACAACTTTGTTGTGCAGGGTTCCGCCGAACAGCGGATGGGGATGACAAACTATCGCGGCGTGTGTCGGCGTTTCGCCGCCCGCGTTCAGCAGCGCTTCAAGTCGTCCCGCAGGACCTTCAAGAAAGAGCGACCTGATAGTGGGATTCTGCGTAATCACAAAATCCAGATTACATGAAGTCAGAAGTAAGAGGGCAGAATGCAAGCGTGCAAACCTTGCCGTGACCTGGAGGAATGATCACTTCTGCATTTTGAGCTCAGCCTTCTGACTTCACTGGCATTTGTGTCTGCTATCCTCTTCCCCTATGGACGCATTCGCGCTCACGAGGGAATTAGTTGATATCGAATCCATCACAGGCAACGAGGCGGCTGTAGCGGAGTTTCTGTTCCGCGAACTTTGCCGCCTTGGTTATCAGACCAAGAAGATGCCGGTAGAAGGCGAGCGCGCCAACGTTTTCGCCACTTGCGCCGAAGAGTTGCATCCATCGATTGTTTTCTCTACCCATATGGATACCGTTCCGCCATTTATTCGCTCTTCGGAAGACGCCACGCGAATCTACGGACGGGGCTCGTGCGATGCCAAGGGCATTATTGCGGCGCAGATCGCTGCGGTGCAGCGGCTGCGCGAGCAAGGAATCTATGTGGGCCTGCTATTCGTGGTGGGAGAAGAACGCGATAGCTTGGGTGCGACGGTGGCGAACGAATACGCCGCGAGTCAGCCGGCCAGTCAAACGCATGCGCGAAGGTATTTGATCAACGGAGAGCCCACCGAGAACCAAATTGCGCTAGCGTCGAAGGGAACGCTACGCGTCGAAGTCACCGCTACAGGTCGAATGGCGCATTCGGCTTATCCGGAACTTGGCGAATCGGCGATCGACAGGCTCATTCCAGCTCTCACCCGCCTGCGGGCGATGCCATTGCCATCCGACCCTGAGATCGGCCCGTGCACGCTGAACATCGGATTGATCGAAGGCGGTCGCGCACCCAACGTGATTCCTGATTACGCCCATGCGGACTTGCTCTATCGCCTGATCGGACCCTCACAACATCTGCGTCACGAGATTCTCGAGGTGGCCGGAACTGAAGTTAAGGTGGAGTTTCCCCTCGAACTGCCTTTCGTTCGATTACGCACGGTTGACGGTTTGCCCACAATGATTGCGTCATTCACCACCGACATTCCTAAGCTGACGAACTGGGGCGAGCCCTTGTTGATTGGGCCAGGATCGATTCAAGTGGCGCATACGGAGGGTGAGTTCATCGAAAAGGAGCAACTCGCGGAGGCGATCGAGTTGTACTGCACGATTGGTAAGCGTTTGAGTTTAGTCAGCCCTTCGGATTCCGCCCGCGAGTCAGGGCCTGCGAAATGCGCCGCGGACCCTTCTTCATAAGGGCGTAGAATCTAGCCAATGATCAGGTTTGTTGCCTCCTTACTTCTGCTGACCGCGGGGGTATCGATCCATCCGCCGACACTCGACGTCCATACTGTGGCCTCGGCTGTAGACGAACACTATAACCACTTGAACACCCTGCAGGCGGAGTTCACCGAGATTTATCACGGTTCAGGAATGGACCGGACGGAGACCGGAACGCTTTGGCTGGCCAAGGGCGGATTTAAAAAACCCGGCAAGATGCGATGGGAGTACCGTTCTCCCAGAGAGAAAGTGTTTGTGAGTGATGGGAAAGACGCATGGCTTTACCTCCCGGATGAACAGCAGGCCCGGCGAACCGAAGCCCGGAAGCTGGACGATATTCGTTCACCGATTGCGTTCCTTTTAGGTAAGAGCAAGCTTGAAAAGGAGTTACAGGGATTATCGTTAGCTCCGGATGTCGCTCCGATAGCCCCTGGAGATGTGGTGCTGCGGGGAGTGCCGCAGGTCATGGTGGAAAGAATTAGCGAGATTCTACTGGAGGTAAATCCCGAGCATCGGATTGTGCGAATTATGATTAACGCGGTCGACGGCTCCGTGACGGAATACCGTTTCGCGGATCAGAAGGAAAATCAGACGATCTCCGAAGGCCTGTTCCGATTTAGGCCACCTCCGGGGACGGAAACAATTGACACCGACCTGAATCCATAATGTTTAAGATTTTAGTATTCATTTATTTTACTGATATTGCATGACTTACCAGGTTACTCGGGTAGCGTGATTTGTAGCATCGAAACAGAACCTGTGTGGCAACCGTTACAGGAATTGTGGCGTCCTTTAAGTAGAATTCAAGGCTCTAAATAGTAGTTGGCACCCTGCCTATCAAGAACATTAGCGGATGGTTACTTACGATAGTTGAAAAGCAGCGACTTCTGTTGATCTGTCCTTGGGTTCAGTGGCAGAAATGTTAAACTGGGCCGAGAGTATTCGAGCAGAGAGATAGAAAAAGCGCGGGAAAATGGCGGAATTTGTTGTAAAACTCGCGGACGAGCGCGGCCACACCCATCAGCAGATCGAGCAAGGTTACTCGGTGGCGGAGGTACGGGACCGCTTCGCGTCGCAAGGCTACCTGGTGCACTGGGTAAAGCCCCAGGGCTTGTTCTCTGGCGGCTTCTCGATGAGCCGCGGACGCAAGATAAAGCAGAGTTCCTTTCTGGTGTTCAACCAGCAGTTCCTCACGCTGATCAAAGCCGGTCTGCCGATTTTGAACTCTCTGGATCTGCTTATCAAGCGGCAGAAGGATGGCATTTTGCGCCAGGTTCTCGAGAATGTAAGGGAGCGAGTGAAAGGCGGAGAACTGCTTTCCGACGCTTTCGCTTCGCATCAGATGGTTCCGAAAATCTACACCACGACGCTGATGGCGGGAGAGAAGAGCGGCAACATTGACGAAGTCCTGAACCGCTACATTAATTTCCAACGGCTGGCGATGACCTTCCGCAAGAAACTTTTCGTGAGTCTGATCTACCCCACGCTGCTGGTGACAGTGGTGACAGTGATGGTGATGTTTCTTTTCACTTATGTAGTGCCGAAATTTGCGGACCTGTTTAATAGCATGGATGCAAAACTGCCGGCGATCACCGTGTTCATGCTGGCGGTAGGACTCAACACCCAGAAATATTTTCCGTTTATCGCAGGCGGGTTCATTTTGGCATTTTTTGTTTTTTGGCAATGGCGGAAGAGCGACCGTGGCGGCGACCAGATTGACCGTTTCATTTTAAGCATGCCGTTGCTGGGTGACATACGATTGAAACATCAGGTGGCAACTTTTTCGCGAATGCTGGCGACCCTATTGCAAGGTGGGCTGCCGTTGGTGCCCTCCATGGAAACCGCCGGCAGTTCGATGACCAGCCGTCGAATATTAAAGGGAATCATGCGGGCAAGCATGCGGGTTCGCGAAGGGCAGGGGCTAGCCGCTAGTCTGGAGGAGCAACAGATTTTCCCGGACTTGGCGGTAGAAATGCTGGAAGTTGGAGAGTCTACGGGTGCCCTGCCCGCGATGCTCAACTCCGTTGCCGAGTTCTATGAAGAGGACGTACAGACGGCATTGGCCGCCTCTATGGCGCTGATTGAGCCGCTGATTCTTATTGTGATGGCAGTTTTTGTAGGGGGCGTTATGATTTCGCTCTATTTGCCGATCTTCAGCTTAGGAATGCAGGGCGGCCGGTAAGCGAGATCAGGAATATCGCGGGGATTTGAGAATGGCGATGGCTGAAAAGAAATCACTTTTCGTGAACGGCGAGAACGGCGGCCAGGTGGTGACTACGGGCAATCCGATCACCGATCTGGAGCGCGCGCAGGACGTGGCGCGCCGCTACCGCTGCGAGTTTGTGGATCTCACCGACTTTCAGCTTCACCATGAGCTGTTCAAGAAGTTTTCTCCCGAACTAATGTTCCGCTATAACTTCGTGCCCTTGGAAGAGACTGCCGACGGCAAGCTTGCGATAGCGATTGCCGATCCCAGCCAGTTGATGATGATCGACGAGATCAGCTTGCTACTACAAAAGCGGATCGTCACCAAGGTCGCGACGCTAAAACAGATCAGCGACATTCTCAAGAAAACGGAGCAGTCGCAGCGCGTTCTGGAAGAGGCCAGCGAAGGCTTTCAAATCATTCGCGAAGATGAGGCTACGGGCGCCGAAGAAACCCTGACCATCGACAAACTGACGGCGGCGGGCGATACCAGCCCGATCATCCGCCTGGTCGATACGACTATTTTCACCGCGCTGCAGCGGCGGGCTTCCGACATTCACATCGAGACCCGCGATGACTCGGTCGTGATCAAGTTCCGCATCGATGGCGTGCTCACGCAGGCCATGCCACCGATTGGCAAAGAACATCACTCCACCGTGATTTCGCGTATCAAGGTGATGAGTGAACTGGACATTTCCGAGCGCCGCGTGCCGCAGGACGGTCGCTTCCGAGTTAAATATAACGGGCGCGCCATCGATTTCCGTGTCTCCATCATGCCGTCGATCCACGGTGAAGACGCTGTGCTTCGTGTGCTGGATAAAGAATCGATGAGCGAGAAGTTCCGCACCCTCACGCTTGACGTGGTGGGGTTTGATGAAGACGACCTGCGGAAATTCCGGCGATACATCAAAGAGCCTTACGGCATGGTGCTGGTCACAGGGCCGACGGGCAGCGGTAAGACCACTACCTTGTATGCTGCCGTGAATGAAATCAAGACCGACGAAGACAAGATCATCACCATTGAAGATCCGGTTGAGTACCAGCTTCGCGGTATTACCCAGATTCCGGTCAATGAGAAAAAAGGACTCACATTTGCCCGCGGCTTGCGCTCGATCTTGCGTCATGACCCAGACAAAATCATGGTTGGCGAAATCCGCGATACGGAGACGGCGCAGATCGCCATTCAGTCCGCTCTAACCGGTCACCTGGTTTTTACAACGGTGCACGCCAACAACGTGGTTGACGTGATCGGCCGGTTCCTGAACATGGGTGTCGAACCCTATAACTTTGTCTCGGCCCTGAACTGCATTCTGGCGCAGCGACTGGTGCGCTTGATTTGCGAATCATGCCGCATGCAGGTGAACTATCCGCCGGACGTGCTGGAGGCGAGCGGATTGGATCCCGCGCAATGGTCGAAGGTGGCGTTGTATGAAGGGCCGGGCTGCATCGAGTGCGCGGGCACTGGCTTCCGCGGCCGAACCGCGATTCACGAATTGCTGGATTTGAGCGACCGCGTGCGCGAGATGATTCTGGCCAAGAAGCCGACCTCGGAAATCCGCCGCGCCGCACGCGAAGAAGGGATGCGCTTTCTGCGCGAATCGGCCCTGGATAAGGTCCGGCTGGGGCTTACGACCCTCAAAGAGATTAACAAGGTCACTTTCATCGAGGCCATGCGATAGTCAATGGCCAGTGGCTGGTGATCAGAGGCCAGTCCTTGAGTTCCGAATTTGCTGGCCCGTGACCACAGGCACTGACTAGAGTCAGTGCCCTTCCAGCTATTGTATTTCGCGGGGCACGGCGTTTGAATTATAGGTAGAGCGGATTGACGAGATCGAGATTAACCACAAAGGGCGCGAAGATGCGCAAAAGAATTTTGGGAACTCACCCCTTGTGCAACTTCGTATATTTGGCGATCCATTGATTATGTTTTCGTATCAACAGTGACCCGGATGATCATATGAGTTCTGGTTCCAACATGGCGAAACCCAAACTGGCCTGCGAAATCGCTGCCGACCGCGTGCTGGTAGGGCGACTGGGGGAAAGTGGCTTGAGTCTGGAGGCCTGCTCCGCGCGTGAGCTAGCTCCGGGCAGTGTGGTCGCCGATCTGGTTGAGGGCAACCTGCGGCAACGCGATGCCGTAAGAGAGGCCATCGAAGAAACGCTTGGTAATGTCGCCGGCCGATCGCACGATGTGATCGCCATCATCCCTGACGCTGCCGTGCGAGTGATGCTGCTGGAATTCGATACACTGCCCAGCGACGCGGAAGAAGCCGCTGGTGTCGTGCGCTTTCGCATGAAAAAATCCTTGCCCTTCGACGTGGATAAAGCGAGGGTCTCCTACCACGCGCAAAAATCGAGCACAGGCGTCCGCGTCGTTGCCGCAGTCGCCCTCTCCAGCGTAGTGGAAGATTATGAAACCGCTTTCCGAGAAGCCGGATTCAGTCCGGGAGTGGTGATGCCTTCCATGCTGGCGGCACTGGGGGCGGCGGCTGGGCAAAGTCCTACCTTGGTGGTAAAGGTGGATGCCCGAACGACCAGTATTGCGATTCTTAACGGAGAACAGCTTCAGCTTTTTCGTACTTTGGAAAATACCCGCGGGGTTACGATTACGGGAGAGCAACTGGCCGAAGAAGTCTATCCCTCGGTCGTTTTTTTCCAGGACACGTACCATCTGAATATTGAGAAGATATTTGTCGCAGGAATATCCGACCTAGGCAGTGCGGCGCCTGCGTTGCGCGCGCAAACTGACGCGGAGGTGCAAGAATTGATAACGCCGTCGCAGCTCGGAATCAGCGCTGGAGGTTCAGTTCCGCGGTGGAGAATGGCCGGCGTAGTGGGGGCTCTGGTTTCATAATATCCGACCTCGGTTTGCCGTTCTGAATGCGATTGTAACTTATGCATCTCGACATTAATCTCGCAACTCAGGCCTACGAAGATTCGCGGCAGTTCTGGCTACGCTGGGGAACGGCTCTCGTGGCGACAGCGATGCTGACGCTAGGCCTGCTAGCTTTCACTACCATGAACTGGTTTACGGCCCGTCGCGACCACGCGACGATCGCCACTTACCGCGCCCAGATCGCGCAGCGGGACCGGACCCGTCAACAAGCGGAGCAGTTTCTCAACCGCCCGGAGAATCGTACCACGCGAGACCAATGCCAATTTCTAAATGAACTGATTGAGCGCAAATCGCTCTCCTGGACACAGGTGCTCGAAGATCTGGAAAAGGTGATGCCTACGCGGGTGCACCTGGTCTCGATTCATCCCGAACTCGATGAAGGGAACCAACTCAAGCTGAAGATGGTGGTGGGAGGCGATTCTCGCGACCGGGCCCTGGAACTGGCCAGGCGCATGGAAGAATCGCGACACTTCTCACAGACTTATATTGAGACTGAACATTCGGGGCAACCCGGCACTGGCGACGCCATTCAATTCGACATCAATGGAGTCTACATTCCTGACGCCGAGCCAGCGCCGGAACCGAAGAAGACAGAAATTTCGAAAGGGAGCAGACCCTGATGCCTGATTTGCGCCAGACGCGTAAAAAGATCAAGACGGCATTAGGAATTCTTTTGGCCGTCGACGTAATTGCGGCGCTGGTTCTGTTCTCACCGCTGGTGGGTTCCACCGATTCGCGGCGCCAAGAATTGAATCAGCTGTGGAGTGAGTTGCAAAGCAAAACACGCCAGGTGGAGCCGCTAAAAAATCTGGACAAAAAAGTGATCATTGCGAACCGGCAGGTTGCGGAGTTCTACAAGAAACGCTTCCCTACTCAGGAGTCGCAGATTCTAACTCAATTCGGAAAACTGGCCGCCGCCAATGGGATTGCGATCGGCCAGGTCCATTACAAAATGAAAGATATGGAGATCGACCGTCTCGAACCGGTTGAGATGAATGCAGACCTTTCGGGGAGTTATGTGTCATTGGCGAAATTCATTAATTCGCTGGAACGTGATGATATGTTCTTCCTGATCAGCGACATTGCATTGGCGGGTGAAGCCAAGGGTCCGATCAAATTACAGATGAAGCTTGAAACCTATTTGAAGGCGGGAACGTAGTGAAGCTGGGAATCGAAAACCGTAGGGAGATGATCGTCGCAGCCGTGCTGGTGGCGATTCTTCTGCTGGTCGTGGTCTACGAGTTCATGCCCTCGTCGTCAACGATTGCATCGACTTCGACTGCACCCACGACAGGAAGCGGTCCCGTGGGATCAGTCGCCAAAGCACCGCGCGTCCCGGGGCGGCATAGTTCCGCGGCCTCGGCAAAAAAAGAACGCGTGCCGCAGAGTCTCGACCCTACTCTTCACCTCGCGCAACTTGCCTCGACCGAGCAGATCAAGTACGAAGGTTCCGGCAGAAATATTTTTGTATCGCAACCGGATCCGGTCATTCCAACGCCGGTGGCTTCGGGTACCACGGGGCAAAATGATCCGAAATTGTTCCAGATACCTCCCGTTGCGGCAGCTCCGCCAATTCCTTTAAAGTTCTTCGGCTTCGCCAGCAAGCCCGGAGAACCCAAGAAAATTTTTCTCTCCAAGGGGGATGATGTTTTCATCGCAGGTGAGGGCGAGATCGTCGACCGCCGCTATAAGGTAGTGCGCATTTCTCCAACGTCAGTGGAAATTCAGGATGTCGTGGGCAGCGGTCCGCCGCAGAGCATCCCCTTGACGCTGGGGTAAAGGGTGCAAGAGGTTTGAAATTCCGATGATCACTTTAGCATCACGAACGCGCAACTCCTCATCCCGTGGCCCGCGCCGGCGGGAAAAGGGCTATGTGCTGCTGACCATGCTCCTGGTTGTTTCTTTGCTGGCCATAACGGCCGCGGTTGCGTATCCTGCGATTTCTTTTGAGATTCGGCGTGATCAGGAACAGGAAATGATTCACCGGGGTGTTCAGTACTCCCGCGCCATCCGGGGCTACTTCAAAAAATTTGGGCGGTACCCCACCCGTCTTGAGGATCTCGAGAACACCCAAAATCTTCGTTTTCTCCGCAAGCGCTACAAAGATCCCATCAACGGACAGGATTTTAGACTGCTTCACTATGGCGAACCGGGCGTCACCCTGGCCGGTGGCCTCGCAGGAGGCATCGGGGGCAGCTCAATCCCGGGAGCCAGCGCAATTGGCTCACCGGGGTCACCGGGGGGATTAAATAGCTCAGGCGGAATGTCACAGCCCTCCGCATTTGGCGGCAACGCGAACAGCGCGTTCGGCGGAAACTCGAACGGCGGCTTCGGAGCGGGCTCTAATTCCGGAACAGGCTCAAATTCCTCTGCCACGAATGCGGCTAGCACGGATCCTTCTCAATCTTCATCTTCAAACTCGCAAGATTCGGGCTCGGTGAAGGTTAGTTCCTCCGACTCCAGTGGTCAGTCCTCTTCAAACCAGTTGGTGGCGAGCGGACCCATCGTGGGCGTAGCCAGCGTGAGTAAGAAAACCACGATTCGAGAGTTCAACAAGAAGAAAAAATACAACGAATGGCAATTTGTATACGATCCCACGAGCGACCGCGGCGGAATAATCACGACGCCCAATCAACCTAATCTGCAAAGCTTTGGAATCCAGGGCGCACAGAGCCTGCAGCCGGGACAGAATGGCCAACCGGGAGGCTCTACCACCAGTCCGTTCGGATCACCCTCCGGCTTTGGCAGTCAGCCATCGGGCTTTGGCAACCAGCCGTCCTCCTTCGGCAGCACACCCGCGCAGCCGCCCTCGAACCCACCACCCCAACAGCAATAGCGAACCCGCATCGAACACAAAGGTTCGCAGAGGGAATCCCAATCCCATCGTTGTATGGATTTCTTTGGCGCCCTTCGTGGTTAAATTTGGATTAATACAGAAAAAACAAAGATGGCCTCATCGAAAGATGAGGCCATCTCTTAATTCGCTCGCACGGGCTTTCGGACTAAACGCTAAACGATGAGCCGCAGCCGCAAGTGCTCTTCACATTCGGATTCTCAAACTTGAAGCCGGCGCCCTCCAGAGTCTCGACATAATCGACGATGCAGCCATTCAGGTACATGACCGAGGTTGCGTCAACAAATACCTTCAGACCTTCCATGTCGAAAGTCTTGTCCATCATGCCAGCAGCGTTCTCGAACTGCATGGAATAAGAAAAACCGGAGCAGCCGCCTCCGACCACGCCAATCCGCAGTCCGGCGGGCACGGGAGTTTGCTGACCCATAATCTCTTTTACTTTGGTGACCGCGTTGCCAGTCAACGAAACCGGCGGCGTCTTCTTCACTTCAGGTTCAGAAATATTGGTCTTCACTTCGGGGACAGTCGTCGTAGCCATTCGCATCTCCTTGGCTCTAAAGTATCTAAATTATAACAGAGCTGGCAAGCGGCGCCAGACGCTACAAGAGTTCCTCCGGCACCACTCTCTCCCCCGTTTAGATGCGAGCCCTCCGCCGCACGATTCCTCTGTTGAAACTTGCCAACGGGTCTATAATGCTTGCGTTAGGCCGTCCCCGAAGATCCGGCCATTTGGTCCTGCCACATCCGGAATTCGAGGGTTGCCCAACCCAATTCTGGCGAGGTGGCCTATGACGTGGACGTGGACTCCGTTGATGCTGGGGCTTGCGATCGTATGGGGCGTCTTCACAGTCGGCTTGATCATCCTTCTCATCTATCGCAGTACCCTCACCATGCACGAAGATGAGCAGCTTTATCTGGACGACGCAAACTCGCACATGCAGCAGGAGCAGACTGAACTGCTGGTGAAAGTCAATCGACTGACGGTTCCGGTTTGGGTTTTCGGCGCTGGCTCCGGAGTGCTGTTGCTGGTGCTGGCCGGCATGTTCATCTATCAAGGACTGAACGCCGTACAGTAAACCGTTCCGCCCAGGCTACTATCGGCAAAGGAATGGCCGCACTGGCCGGATCGCCCTTCCGTACCATATCGGACTTGCTTCGGAGGGCTCGCGACCTGAGTCAGAGACCACTTGGTCAGACCTTTGAAAGCTAAGTAGATCGAATGAGCCGGTGCGCACTAAATTGCACCGATCCTCCGCGACTATTTCTCGAAAGTCCGCTTCACGCTCTCACAACGTAATGTACCGATCGATATGTAGCGATCGATGAGCGTCACACTCTTTTTCGTTCGACGTTTTCGCTAACGCCTGGCACACGACCATCGGCCTCGTGAAGTCCAGCGAGCGACCGGAATCCGCATTGCGCCCACCCTAGCGTTCGCTACTAGTCGCGATTATCCCAATCCAACCACAGCGGTTCTTGGTCAGGATCCTCGCAAGCATTTGTTTCCGAAGGGGATAGCTTCATAGCGGGGAACTGCAAAAAAAACAAAGAAAAAGCTTGCATGTTAACTAGTGTTATAGTTAACTATAACAGTAATTGGTCAAGCCAAAGCCGACCGCTCCTCGAAAAGTAAACAAGCCTTAAGGAGAATGAAAATGAAATCTCATCGTTTTATGCTGTTCGCTGTTCTGATGTCGCTCTGCACCATGGCGTTTGCCCAGTCCGACACGCAAAAGCCTGTTGCGCAGTCTGAAGCGCAAAAGTCCTCCCCAGCTCCTCTGCCGTCGGAGGCGCAGAAGTCCTTCGACACACTGAAAACCCTGGCGGGAAACTGGGAAGGCCCGGTGACCATCGATCCGCCGACACCCGAGATGTCGACCGACAAACCCGTGAAGGTCACCATGCGCATAACCTCACGGGGCAACGCGCTGGTGCACGAGATGCAGGAGGCCGGAACGCCGCTGGATGCGACAAAGTACGACCATCCCACCACGATGCTGTACCTGGACGGCGATCACCTGACGTTGGTTCACTATTGCGACGCCGGCAATCGGCCGCGGATGGTGGCGCGGACCGCGGCTGACGGGAAAAAGGTGGAATTCGACTTTGCCGATCTGTCCGGCAGCAACGAGCAAGGACATATGTATCATTCCGTTTTCACCATCATCGACGCCAACCATCACATCGAGGACTGGACCTACATGATGCCGGGGGACAAGCCCATGCACGCGCGCCTCGACCTGCAGCGGAAGAATTGACAGGAGAATCAGTGATCACTGGTAAGGGCTAACAGGGAAAACATCATGGACCGTGAGTGGAACGACAGTCAGCCGATTTACCGCCAGCTTCGCGACCGGGTCGTCGCGATGATACTTGATGGCGTGCTCAAAGAGGGCGATCCGCTGCCCTCGGTGCGCAATGTGGCGGCCGAGTATCGGGTCAATCCGCTCACGGTTCTGAAGGGCTATCAACAATTGGTTGATGAGGGTCTGGTCGAGAGTAAGCGGGGACTCGGCATGTTCATCAATGCGGGGGCGCGCAATCTGCTGCTGCAGGGCGAGCGGCAGAAGTTTCTGGGTGAAGAATGGCCCAGGGTGTACGCAACCATTCAGCGGCTCGGCTTGACGCCGAACGAACTGTGGGACGCTTCCGGAAATGGCCGGTCGTCGAATGTTGCAGAGAAGAATACTGCGGAGAAGAAGGAGCCGAAGAAATGACAGTGATCGAAGCGCACGGCCTACGCAAGGCTTTCGGCACAACCATCGCGGTGGAAAGTCTCGATTTGCACGTGGAGGAGGGCCGCATCCTCGGGCTGATCGGTCCCAATGGAGCGGGTAAGAGCACCGCGCTCAATGCGATTCTTGGCCTCACCCCGTATCAGGGAGAGATGAAAGTGCTGGGGCGCGACCCTTGGAATGAGCGCGAGCAACTGATGCGCGATGTGTGCTTTATTGCCGACGTGGCGGTGCTGCCGCGCTGGATGCGGGTTTCCCAGGCGCTCGACTACGTGGCCGGCGTGCATCCGCGATTCGATCGCACCAAGGCAGACGTTTTCCTTGGTAAGACCGATATCCGCCGGGCCAGCAAGATACGGGAACTATCGAAAGGCATGGTGACCCAGCTGCATCTCGCTCTGGTCATGTCCATTGATGCGAAA